>DATAIH010000191.1:0-44276 GCA_036262755.1 Candidatus Acidiferrum sp. | reverse complement strand
TGCGCGAACTCGCGCGCGAGCACCGGGTAAAGCAGATCGTGGTGGGATTGCCCCTTAACCTGGACGGCACGCGCGGCGAAATGGCGGAAGAAGCCGAGCGTTTCGCGCGGCGTGTTCGGAAGCAGCTAGGCGTGCTGGTGGAAATGGTTGATGAGCGGTTGACGAGTTGGGAAGCGGAACGTTTGCTCGAAGAAACGCAGGGAAGGTTTCTCCATGGCCCTCAAAAGGCCGGCGGCCGGACGCAGAGAAAAGCGCCGGAGAGAGCCACCGTCGATGCCGTAGCCGCGGCCGTGATCCTGAATGAATATCTCAGGCGGCAGCCGCAGCTAGCGGACAGCGTTGCGACTCGAATGGGAACGGCGAACGCGAGGCGGGATTGAAATATTTCCGATATCTGGTCCTGGTTGTCGTTCTGGCCGCGGGTGGCTACGCCGGGTGGATGTGGTACAGCCTTACGCAGCCATACCAGGATTTCCCTGAAGAGGGAGTGTTCGTTGACATTCCCCACGGGGCTTCGCCCCGGCTCGTCGGCTATTTACTGAAGCAGGACGGCGTGATTCGCAGCAAGCTGGCCTTCGAGGTCTATGCGCGGCGTCATCCGAGAGCCACGCTGCGGGCCGGCGAATACCTCTTCGACCATCCTATGACGGGAAGCGACGTTTTCTGGAAAATCGCCGGCGGCCAGATTTATGAGCAGGCTTTCACGGTACGCGAAGGCGAAACCATTTTTGAAATCGCCCACAATTTGCAAGCCGGCAAGTTCATGCCGGCGGGCGATTTCATTTTGGCTGCCAGCGACCCGTCTCTGATTCGCGATTTCGCGCCCGAGGCCCGGACGCTTGAAGGATTTCTCTTTCCTGCCACCTACGAACTTCCACGCCATCCCGTAGCGAGCGAGCTAACCGCACAAATGGTGCACAAGTTCAAAGAAGAGTGGAAGCGCATCGCCGCTTCCGACGCCGACGGCCAGACGGCTCCGGGCGAACCAAGCGCTGCGGAGACGGAAACCGGTGTACCGGGCCTTTCGAAAATGGAAAGTCCCACCGCGCGGCTGCACCTCGTGACGCTCGCTTCGCTCGTCGAACGGGAAACACCTAAGCCGGAGGAGCGCCCCAAGGTGGCCAGTGTTTTCAATAACCGGCTTCACAAAGGAATGCGCCTGCAATGCGACCCCACCGTGATTTACAGCTTGGAGCGGGTGGGCCAGTACCAAGGCTCGCTAACCAAAGAAGATTTGGCCTTCGATTCGCCGTACAATACCTACGCGCACGGCGGACTGCCGCCTGGCCCAATCGGAAATCCCGGGGAAGCATCCTTGCGCGCGGCGTTGCATCCTGCGGAAACCGATTTGCTTTACTTCGTTGCAAATACCCAGGGCGGGCATTTTTTCAGCTCTACGCTGGAGGAGCACAATAGAAATGTGCTGAAGTATCACCGGATGCTGGAGGGGCTTCCCGCAGACCCGCCGCCTCCGCCAGAAAGCGCAAAGAAACGCCCCGCGAACCCGGCAACACCTCAGCAAAAGCAGCACCGAGGCAATGCTCGATGACCCAGGGACTCAAGAACAAGAAAGCGCTGATACTGGAAACCGCGCGCGAGATCAATGCCCAAAAATGGACACCTGCCGAGATTGAGCAGCTGCGGTTGAGGCTTCTGGCAGAACACGGCGAAGCGGGCAAAACCGGCACGGAGTATATCGCCGATGTTTTGAAGGATGCCGGGCACAAAGTTCTGCTCTCGATGCAGGAAGAGGCCGAGGAACAATACGAAGAGGAGTTTGAAGATCTGCTGCACTTCAAAACGTTAGGGGACGCCGAAGTCAGCATCATGCGGCTGGACGAGTTGCTGCGGAAGTTTCGTGGGCAGGGCGAGAAGGCCGCCGTGGAGCGCGTGCTGGAAGTCGGCAGGCTGGGAAAGCGGCGTGCGGAGATGATTGCTCGTAACCACAAAGTTGAACCCCAAAAGCGCTCGGAGAAAGTCGAGATTGCCACTTGGTTCCGCATCTGGCTGGAGACCCCTGATTCCTTCTTCGATTGGCTGGACGTCCGCAAGCGGTCGCCCGAATTTCAGCAAAGATTTCCCCGTGCTGAGGACGAAGAATGAGCACGCCCGACGTTCCCGCCATGGGGAGTGGCGCGCTCGAGTTGCCTCCTTTCTCCCTGGATGTGCAGGCGCTGGACCTCGGCAACGAGGTGAAGGCGGTCGGGCTGGAGTTGGTGGAGACAGAAAACCGCGAGCCGGTGCGTGGGACAGAAGGCACGGAAATCTGGTCAGAGGTTTTTCCCGCGCTGGCGGGCAAAGATCCCTATGTTGTGGATTTTTTCAGCCACATCGATCGCGTGCGCGAGTTCTGCAAATCCCGAAAAATCGACTGGCGGGAAGCGGCGGAACGTTGCATTGTGATTCCTTCGCCGGGCGCTCAACAGTTGCGCCAGCTCTTCGGGCGCTTCGAGGGCGAAACCTTTGGCATCCGCGCCGGAAGCGCCACGCAAACCGCCGATAGCGCACTCGAAGGTGATCTTTCCGGGCGCGGGCTAGATGCCTACCAGCAGGCCTATACCCGCTATCTGTTTTGCGCGGTTTGCGAGCCCGAGGATGGATGGGTAACGATTTTGAGCGAGGCCCTCTGGCCCAGCGAAATGATCCGGCGTTTGCGACCGGCGGTCCAAAGATTTGACGTTCACATTGCGCGGCCGAATTGAGGGCCGTCTTCCTGCACGACCGCCTAGATTGACGGGCATCCGACTGGTTGCTAGATTGCTTCATTTGTGTGGAGGAGAGCGCAACTTCTTGCTACAACGTGTACAAACCTGCCTGCTTCTGACGACACTGGCAGCTATCTGCTGCAGCTGCCACGGCGCGGTTGTCACCGGGCATACGCAGATCCCTCCCGCGCTGCGGCCCGTGACAAAGGATGCCACACGGGAGGAGTTGCTGGACGCTTACAATGCGATCGCCAGGAACCTGAAAACCCTGGTTGCCACCGTTGAACTCAAGCCCACGGCCGGTTCGAAATATAGCGGGGTCATCGATGAGTATCACGAAGTGAAGGCTTTTTTACTGGCGGAGCGCCCCTCGGAAATTCGCGTCATCGGGCAGGCGCCGGTGATCGGAAAAACGGTATTCGATATGGCCAGCGATGGAGATACTTTCCGTGTGTCGATTCCGACAAAGAACAAATTCCTCGTTGGCTCCGTGGCAAGCGAGCGAAACAGCTCCAAGCCCATCGAGAATCTCCGGCCACAGCATTTGCTGGACGCGCTGCTTTGGCCCCCAATTCGCAAAGAAGAAGCCTTCACCATGACCGAGTTCAATGACGAAAAGGGACGCTACTACGTCTTGACCGTTTTGCGTGGCGGTTACCAGTTGGAAGTCTTGCGCGAAATCTGGTTTGACCGTTCGAATCTCCAGGTCGCGCGCATTCAGACCTTCGGGCCTAAAGGAGTACTGCTCTCGGACGCATCCTTCGCCGACTGGGGGCCCGTGGATAACCCCGCAGCGGGGCAAACCAATCCACCCGCAACACCGGCTCCCGCGTCGCAGGCGATCACCGCCTTTCCGCGATCCATCCACATCGAACGGCTCCACGATGACTACACGCTCGATATGCAGGCGACCAAGATGACCGTGAACGGGGCGATCCCGCCGGACGGCTTCAAGCTCGAGCAGCCCGCAGGCTCGGAATTGGTCCACGTCGGCGAGAACGCAGACCTCAAGCCGGCCACGGAGAGCAAACCACAATGATGGGAGAGCTCATCCTGCGCAATCTGCTGCACCGTCCGATGCGCACGCTGATCGGGGCCATGGGCGTCGCCGTTGAGGTCGCGCTGGTAATCCTCATCGTGGGGCTAACCAGCGGCTTACTGACCGAAACCGCCAAGAGAATCGAGGGCATTGGCGCGGACCTCATGCTCCAGCCGCCGGCCGCGTCCATCATCATCAATTTCAGCGGCTCGCCAATGCCCACCAAGATCGGTGAAAAAGTTGCCGAGCTGAAATATGTGAGAGATGTTGCGCCCGCGCTGCTTCAATTCAACTCGAGCGGAGCCGTAGAAACCATCTGGGGCATTGACAAGGATAGCTTCCGCGCGGTTTCCGGGGGCTTTGTCTTCCTTGCGGGTCACGACATGGAAGGCCAGGACGACTTGCTGGTCGACGACTGGGCCGCCAAAGCCAAAAACTTGAAGGTCGGCGACACCTACAACGTGCTCAACCACGACTGGCACGTTGTCGGAATCGTCGAGCACGGCAAAGGCGCGCGGCTTTTCGTGCCGCTAACGACTTTGCAGAACCTCGTCGGGGCGCGCGATAAAGCTTCCATCTTTCTGGTCAAATGCACGCGGCCCGAGCACACCGACGCGGTGATGGAAGAAATGCGCCATCTTTTGCCCGGTTACACCGTGCGCCCTTTGAGAGATTTTCTCTCCTTGATGACGGCCACCAATATTCCCGGCTTGCAGTCGTTCATTAGCGCGATGATTGCGCTGGCGGTCTCTATCGGCCTGCTCGTGATTTTTCTGACCATGTACACCACGGTGATCGAGCGCACGCGGGACATCGGCGTTTTAAAATCGCTTGGAGCGAACCATTGGTTCGTCGTCCGCTCATTACTCTCGGAATCGGCGGCCCTTTGCGTGCTCGGAGTAGGCGCCGGCGTCGGTTTGAGCTATCTCGTGCGCGCCGGATTCCTCTGGAAATTTCCTACGCTGTCGATCTCGATCACCACAGACTGGATTTTTCGCGCGGGATTGATTGCCCTGGCCGGAGCCGTGCTCGGCGCGAGCTACCCGGCCTGGATGGCAAGCCGGAAAGACGCAGTGGACGCATTGTCTTACGATTAAGGGAAAGGGACCCAACGCGGAGAACGCAGGGAGCTTAGGGCGCGCGAAGAACGCCGGACCAGGTGGTTCACCGGCAGGAGAACGCCAGAGAAGGGACCGCCGAACAGGCGGCACGGCTAGGCACGGATGGCAATCGCAGCTACAATAACGGAACCTGCGGAAAGTTCGATCCTCCAGGGAAAAAAAAGCGTGGAGCCGATTCTCAGGACCGAAAATCTATGGAAGCTGTACCGCGCGGGCAAGGTGGAGGTACCGGCCCTGCGTGGCGTGAATTTCGAGGTCGTGCCCGGGGAATCCGTCGCGGTTATGGGGCCGTCGGGATGCGGCAAGTCCTCGCTTCTCTACGTGATCGGCGGGCTGGCGCAAGCCACGCGCGGCAAAGTCCTGGTAGACGGCAACGATCTCACGGCACTCAGTGACGCGGCGCGCACCAAACTGCGCCGCCACAAAATCGGTTTCGTTTTCCAACGTTTTAATCTCCTCCCTACGTTGACCGCCAAAGGCAACATCGCCATTGCCCAGTTCATTCACGGCGACGGCTTCGATCCGCACCGCTTTGAGGTGGTCACCCAGATGCTCGGCCTGGCAGGCCGCCTGCATCACAAGCCCTCCGAACTCTCCGGAGGCGAGCAGCAGCGCGTGGCCATCGCCAGGGCGATCATCAACGAGCCGAAAATCCTTCTCGCTGACGAGCCTACCGGGAACCTGGATTCCAAAAACTCGGACATCGTGCTAGAAATGCTCCGGCGACTCAACAAAGAGCTGGGCCAGACGGTGGTGATGATCACGCATAACCCGGAAGCGACCACTTACTTCGATCGCGTGGTGCACATGCGCGACGGCATCATCGTCGACGGCGTGCCCGCGGACTGACATGGCTAGCCTGGGACGAGTCCTCTCGAAAACGTTTTTCTGGTCGTACGAGCGCGGCACTTGGCAATACGACGTCGCAGTAATCCTCATTTTAGTGTTCGCGCTGCTTACGCCCAGGAACTGGTTCCGCGATCAGCCGCAAGGCGGCGGTCCGGCGGCGCCTGGACAGGTGCAGCTCCTTTTCAAAGAAGGAAACCGGCAAACCTATCGTGTGGATGCGCACATCCTGGCGCCGCCAACAAGACTGGCGCTGCAGAACGATCTGCACACCGCGCTGCAAGAGGCACTGCCGGAATTGCGCAACGGCAACTTTTCTATTTCCAGAATCGAGCCGCTCCGCGACGAGCAGGGCACGGTGATTGCCTACCAGGTGGAAATCCGGCATTAGCGCTTTCGGCAACGCTAGGATCTGTCATCCCGAACCGGGTCGGGCCGTTCGCAAACGGAGGTGAGGGATCTGTGTTTTTGGAAGTGTGGATGCGATGGCAGTGCCAGAAGCTCTGCGAAACGGCACCGCTGGTTCGCGCATCTTCTTATATATGTTAGGATTGCGGGACCCTTTATGAGGCACACAGCATTGCTTTGTTCGAGGACGCGTCTGCGGTGCGGGCTGTTTTGTCTGGCGCTGGCCGGACTTTACTGCCTTTCCGCGGAAACGGCCATGCTTTTTGCGCAAACCAGCCCCGTGGAGCCGAATCCGGCGCCAACCAAATGGACGATTGAAGGAGTCCTCGGCATGATGGACAAGGCCGCGCAGGACTTCCACACGCTTACCGCTGATCTCGAACATGTGAAATACACCGCGGTAGTGAAAGATACATCCACGGAAACGGGTCACATCTTCGTGCGGCGTGACGAAAAGATGCGCATCGATATCACCAAGCCCGATCCGCGCACGATTTTGCGCACCGGCGACAACCTGTTCGTCTTCAACCCGAAAATAAACCGCGTCGAAGAGTACAACCTGGGCAAAAACCGCCAGATGGTCGATCAATACGTCCTGCTGGGCTTCGGCACCAAGGGCGAAAACATCAAGAAGAGTTACCTCGTGTCCGTCCTTGGCGAAGAAGACCTCGACAACAAAAAGACTGTGGTTCTGGAGCTGACGCCCAAGTCGGAGGAGATTCGCGATCAGATCAACAAGATTGAAATGTGGGTCGATGAAGCTTCCTGGCTGCCCGTACAGCAGAAGTTCTTTGAAGCTGGCTCGGGCGATTACTTCCTGTTTCACTACACCAACGAGATGAAGAACCTCCAGGTAAGCGACGGCCAATTCAAGCAGGACTGGCCCAAAAGCGTCACCCGGGTGAAGCCCCGCGGATAGTTCCCTGCCCGCTCCCCCCGTTTTTTGTAAGCCTGCATTCTGGTTTGCGAGCCCAAGTAGCGTCTCGAGCAGATTTGTGCACGAATGCCCTCTGCACCCTCCGTGGCAATGAAAAAGAGTGCGCAGGCCAAAGACACGAAAAGAGTTAAATGCGCTTGAGATTGCGCAAGCACAACACGCCGAATGGCTGGAAAAGATAAAGGGCTGGGTAACCGGGGGGCCGTGGCATCGCATCGCAGCGAAAGATCACGAACGGAAGATGAAGAATCGGGTTGCGCCCGCTATGGTCGGCCTCAGAAGGCCGACACCACGTCAAGATCTGCTGCCGGCAGCAGGACGGTTCGTCGGACCTGAAGGTCCAAGCCCCCAAGGCTAGGGGTCGGCGCGTTCACAGGCGAGGAGCTGCTCCTTGCGGGAGAGGCCCCAGCGGTAGCCGGCCAGGGCGCCATCCTCGCGGATGACGCGATGACAGGGCACCACGACGGAGACAGGGTTGCTGGCGCAAGCGCGAGCCACGGCGCGGACCGCTCTTGGCTCGCCGAGTGAGCGCGCGACCTGTGAGTAGGTGCGCGTGCGTCCCCGCGGGATGCGTTGCAACTCCTTCCAAACGCGGCGTTGAAACGCGGTGGCCTGCAGATCAAGCGGGAGCTCGATGTGCGGCGGACGGCCTTCGATGCGCTCGAGGACTTCCTTGACCCAGCGCTCGAAGCAGTTGGCGGCGGCGGCGATTTCCGCCCGCGGGTATTCCTCGCGCAGCTCCGCAATAAGCTCGGTATCGTCGTCGCCGAGATAGACGGCGGAAACGCCGCGCTCAGTGGCGGCAACGAGAACCTTTCCGAGCAGGGATTTGGCAATGGTGTAGCCGAGCTGCATGCCCAAGCCTCCCTTGCGATACGTCGCAGGCGTCATGCCGAGCTGGGCATTGCTTCGTTCATAGACGCGGCTGGAGGAGCCGTAGCCGGTTTCGTAGAGCGCGTCGGTGATGCTCTTGCCCGAGCGCATCAGCGCTTTAAAGCGCCTAAGGCGAAGGGCTTCGGCGAGTTCGCGGGGCCTCAGGCCCGTGACTTGGAAAAAGGCGCGGCGCAAAGTGGATTGCGTTGCCCCGAGCGTCTGGCCGAGTCGGCCGAGCGTTAGGCCTTCTTCGGTAGATTGCCCGAGAAGGTCTGCGGCGCGCTGAACCAGCGCAACAGGGCCGGAGATTTCGTGAGGGCGGCAACGCAGGCAGGGACGGTAGCCGTTGCGTTCCGCTTCCTCGCGCGTGCGGTAGAAGGTCACGTTGCGGCGCAGCGGTCTCCGCGCCGGGCACGACGGACGGCAATAAATATGCGTGGAGCGCACGGCGAGGACGAAAGTGCCGTCGGCGCGGGGGTCGCGAGCGCGCGTGGCGCGCCAGTACCGCGCGGCGATGAGCGGAGTGATAGGTTCGGTGTGGTTGGTTAATGTTCGGGTCATCTTTGCTGTCCTGTACACGAGCACAAGATAGCGCGGCTGAAACCACCATTCTATCCGGAAACGCGCGGCAAAGCAGATTGCATGCCTGCGAACCTGCGCGGCAAAGTGACAAGCGGCATCCCTTGGAACGATCAGACTTCGCCGGGCGCGGGTACGGACCCGAGATCCTCTTTGCGCACGGGAGCAGGATGCGGAGCGGTGATAACCAGGACGACCGCGGTGAGGATAACAACAGCGGCGATGACGGTGCGGAGTGAGATGATCTCGCCGGCAAAGAGCCAACCGAGAATGAGCGCCACCACGGGATTCACGAGCGCGTAAGTGGCCACGCGCGCGGACGTGCTCTTCCGCAGAATGTAAATGTACGCACTGAGGCCGATGCACGAGCCGAATATGATCAGGTAAGCCAGCGCGACCCAAGAGCGCCAGGAAACGGCGGCAAAGTGGAAGCGATGGAACTCCCCGTTGAGGAAGCCGGCGATGAGAAGAGCGACGCCTCCCGAGAAACTCTGCATGGCCACTCCCAGCAGGGCCGAGCGGGGCATGCCGTCGTGCTTCGAATAGATGGATCCGCAAGCCCAAGCGAAAGAGGCGATCGCCAAAACGGCGACGCCGCGCAGGTCCGCGCGGTCGGACGCTCCCAGGTGCGAGGGACCAACGAGCAACACCACTCCAGCAAAACCCAATACAAGTCCGAACAGAACTTTAGGAACAGGACGAACGCCGCCGGGACGAAGCCAGTCCACAACGACCAGCCACAGCGAAACCATGCTCACCAGCAGCGCGGTAACCCCCGAGGGAACGATTTGCTCGGCCCAGCTGACGCCGCCATTTCCGACAAACAGCAACAGGAAACCGGTCACGGCGGCCGATTTCCAATTCGCGGCGGTGGGCCGAACTCCACTCTTCCAGCGAAGGATGGGATAGAGAAACAAACCAACGGTGAAGTGGCGGAGCCCGGCCAGAATGAGCGGAGGCACAGTCTCGACCCCCACGCGGATGGCCAGGTAGGTCGAGCCCCAGAGGAGGTAGACCGCAGCAAAGGCCGCCAGAACAAGGGGGGGCGTCGCGTGGGGGAGTAACCGCCCGGGAGCCTTTGTAGCCTTCCGCAAGGTCTGCTTTGGTGTTGTGATAGGGATCATGCTCGGCTTCTACGCCAAGAAATAGAAATAGCCGGGACGGCGAGACAAAACCATCCGAAAACGATCGGCAAAAAAGATCAGCAAACCAAGCATCGCTCGGAAGAGAAACCCAAACGATTAGCAATAATCGGCGATTGCCGGAGTGTCGAGGACCATATTGGTTGGGCTGTTGGCGCGAGAATCCACAGAATGTGGTGTGCGACCTTGCGTACCATTACTATGTGTTGGAGGATAAGACACTTTTGCCGTTTTCCACAGATTGACTTGGGCTCTTTCAGCTGCCATCTTATCGTCCCACACCGCACGGGCGTGGGGCAATTTTCCAGAAAGTTTAAATGGGCAGTAGCTTGTTGGGCCAAAGCCAGCATTCGTTGAAGTTTCGTCTCTGAGGGGCGAAATGAGCGCGACGAGACGCGCAATTCCAGCCGAAGCCCAGCCGGCCGAGTCCGCCACGGACCCGCCAGAAGCGGCTGCGGCTCCTCAGGTTGGTGCGGCGAAGCCGCAAATCTCGAGGACGGCGCAAATCATGGCCGCGGCGCAGCCGGTTGTTACCGAACTGCCGCGCAAGCCAGCCTTGCGCCTGCTTCCCCTGCTGCGATCCTCTCTACCACGACAATTTGTGCGCGTGCCGACCCATGCGGTGGGTGTGCATCCTGAACACCGTCAGGACCCGCGGGCTAAATTGAAACTGCCCTTGCGCCTTCGCGCCGTCGGCGGTGAGCTCGAGCAGTATCCCATCACCCTGGTGATGCGCAACATCAGTTCGACGGGCGTCTACTTCCTGTGCCCCAAGCAATTGACGGTCGGGACCCGCGTGGAACTGGAGGTTGTCCTGGTCAGCAAGCCCCTGGGCCGCGGGAGCGTGGTCATGACCACGATGGCGCATATATGCCGCGCCGAAGCGGCGGCCACGCCGGGATGGTATGGATTAGCGGCGTTTTTCGACGACGTGCAGTTCGATCATGACGATGATTTGCCTTCGCGTTTTCTGAAGCCGTAGATTCTCCTGCCTCCTGACGGTCCCGCATCGCGCCGATCTCTTATCGAAATATTTGAAAAAACCGAGTGCGAAATACGATCGTACGGAAGTTTCTGCTACCCTGAGGCGCGATGGCGGCGAAGCAGAAACTGTGTTTCGAGGGCGTGCTCTTTGATTGGGATGGCACGCTAATTGATTCCTACCGCGCCGACGCTTCCGCTTACCTGGCGATGTTTAAGGAAATGGGTATCGCATGGGGGATCGAGGAATTGGAGAGGCACTACTCGCCCAATTGGTATCAGGTATATCGCGCGGCGAAGTTGCCGCGCAGACTGTGGAACCAAGCCGACCGGGTGTGGCGAACACACTACGCCGAGCACCGTCCAAAATTGATTGCCGGGGCGCGGGCCGTGCTGGAAACCATTCGAACGAAGCACTTGCTTGGGCTGGTTACCAGCGGGGATCGCGACCGCGTGGCACGTCAATTGCGCGACTTTCGCCTCACGCGGCTATTTTCGGCGCGGGTTTGCAGCGGGGATACGCGCAGGAAAAAACCGCATCCGGAGCCGCTGCGGCTCGCCTTGCGGCAAATGGAGTTGGAGGCGGCTTGTTGTGTGTATGTGGGCGACGCGCCGCAGGACGTGGAGATGGCGCGAAGGGCCGGCGTGCGGGCGATTGGGGTGCTCGGGCCCTTCCCGACCGAGAAGCGCTTGCGCGCGGCGCGGCCGGAGTTTCTCATCGGCTCGCTCGAGGAACTGCCGGACCTGTTGAACCGCCTGCGCAACGGACAGAGATAATCCCTCACGGATTTGCAGGCGCCGGAGAAGTGGCGGCCGGGGCAGCGACTTGCGGAGCCGTAGGAAGCGGCTTGAAATCGGTCCACTTGATGACCATGCGGACGGGGATTTGCTGGCCCTTCACGTCCACGGTGTCGTCGGAGCGGGAGTAGTCGGGAAACCAGTATTTCCCCTGGACATTTTCACGGTAGGTTTCAAACAGGCCGAAAGGAAACTGCGGGACGACGTGCATGGGGCCGAGATCGGTCATCCACTGTCCGTAGGTTTTGACCACCTCGAGGTACTTCGAATCGACCCAAACGACGCCGTCGAAATGAGCCTTTTGGCGTTCAAGAACCTTGGGCTTCACTTGAAAAATGTAGCAGTTGACTTCGTCGACCTGCTCCTTGCCGAGATACTTCAAGTTGTAATTCACGAGCTGGGCCGTGGTCAGAGGAAATGGCGGAATGCGCTGTACTCCGTCGAGATCCTCCGAGCGCAGATAGAAGTGTTGGAGAGTAGATTCCGGCCGCTCGACGACTCGCTCGTAGAATTTCCCGTCGGCATCGCGCGCGGGCTCGGTCACCAGCACGAATTCGCCGGCAGGCTTGCCGTCCTGGCCAAACTCCTCGATACGAATGGTTCTCTTGTAGGTGAAATGCGTGCGCATAGCGACGTACTCGTCTTCCTTCTGCGAAAAGCGCTTGATGATTTCGGATTCGGGAAGCGAAGGCGGTGCCGGGGCCTCTGGCTCGTTGCCGATGCGGGCAACGTGATGGTCACGCGGAGGGGCCATGGGACCCTGAGGCACATCTTGAGCAAGAAGCGGGGATGCGCCAACCATCAGCGCCAAAAGAAGCGTGCGCAACAGGGTAAACCCGCAAAGGCGACCGGGGTTCGCTCGGGCTTGGATCATAAAGGCTTAGATGCGCGCAATGTGTCTCGAGGGGGCCTGAGTGGCGAGGCCACCGAACGCAATTTGTTCCATACACCAGTGTAGCGCAGGGAGAGCCGGACGACGACCACAATTGAGGCTAAGGGCACGCGGAAAAGGGGCAGGGCTGCCGCGCCGCACCAAAGGCGCGGTTGCAAGCGCCGGCGGGGACTCCAAAAAACAATTCTTCATCCGAGAGGAAGAAACGGCACGCGTCTGCTACAATTTTTTGGCTTGTGAGCGAAACAAGATTGGCAAAACGCTATTTCGTGTCGGGCATGGTACAGGGTGTGGGTTTCCGCCTTTTCACGCAACGCGCCGCGGAAAAGCTGAGGATCAGCGGCTTCGTGAGAAACCTTTGGGACGGGCGCGTGGAAGTGTTGGCCGTGGGAACGCCGGAGCAGCACAAGGAATTGCGGAGGTTGCTGGAACGAGGGCCGATGGGCTCGGATGTGGCGGATGTGTTGGTTGAGCCGGTGGCGGTGGAGGCGCGGTACGAAGAGGGGTTCGTGATCAATCCCAGCGCCTGATTGGGCTCAAAGTCCAGCAAGGCTGCGCCTACAAGGCCCTCCAGAACTCGAAAAACGAGGAGAACGGGTGAATGAATGATCTAAAGAGACTGATCCGCGAAGTGCCAGACTATCCCAAGCCGGGAATTCTTTTCTACGATCTCACCACGCTGCTGAAAGATAAGCAAGGTTTTCACCTGTTGATCGACCGGCTCTGCGAACACTACAGCGGTCATACGATTGACGTGGTAGCGGGGATCGAGGCGCGCGGATTTATTTTCGCGCCTGCGCTCGCATACCAGCTGCGAGCCGGTTTTGTGCCGGTGCGCAAGCCGAAGAAGTTGCCCGCCAAGACGGCAAGCATTTCGTACGCCCTGGAGTACGGTACGGACACGCTGGAGATTCACGAAGATGCGGTGAAGCCGGGACAGAGAGTGATTATCTGCGATGACCTGCTGGCCACGGGAGGAACGGCTTCGGCGACGGCAAAACTTGTCGAGAAGCTTGGTGGCACGGTGGAAGGCGCGGCCTTTGCCGTAGAGCTTACGTTTCTCGGAGGGCGCAAGAAACTCAATGGCGTGGATGTTTTCTCGCTGATTCAGTACGATAAATAAGTTTTGCCGTCCGCGGGCGATTAAACATAACTGTGAAAACCTTACCTGCGAGCCAAGCCGCAAAGGAACCAACGAGGACCTCTCTGTCGCGCATCGTTCGGCGTCATTTTCCCAGCTTGCGCTGGCGGACGGCTTCGAAGAGGACGATACCGGCAGCGACCGAAGCGTTGAGGGATTTGACCGGGCCTGTTGTAGGCAACGAGACCACGAAGTCGCATCGTTTGCGCGTCAATTCGTGCAGACCCTGGCCTTCGCTGCCGAGAACGATGCCCACGGGAGACGTGTAGTCCACCTCCGTGTACGTCTTGTCTGCGCGCTCATCCAGTCCCACGAGCCAGTAGCCAGCTTGTTTCAATTCTTCCATCGCGCGGGCGAGATTTGTCACTTTGACGACGGGAAGATGCGCCAGCGCTCCGGCGGAAGTGCGCGTCACGGTGTCGGTGAGACCGGCGGCGCGGCGTTCGGGAATGACCACGCCGTACGCGCCTGCCGCCAGCGCGGTGCGAACGATGGCGCCCAGATTGTGCGGGTCTTCGATGCCGTCGAGCAGAATGATGAGGCCGATTTGGCCACGCGCTTGATTCCCTGTTGCGAGAATGTCGTCCAGAGTCGCCGCGGCGCGGGCGGCCGCCAGCGCGACCACGCCTTGATGATCCTTCGAGTTGGCGAGGCGGTCGAGTTGGTTGCGGTCTTCGAAGCGCACGGGAATGCTATTCTTCCGCGCGAGCTGCACGATTTCTTCGATGCGCGTGTCCTGCCGGCCCTTGGCAATGGCGATGCGGTCGATGGGACGCTGCGCTTCGAGCGCCTCTTTCACCGCGTGGATGCCCCTCAGCTTGTCCATGGGAAGGATAGTTTACAAGCGACGGTCTGCGGTTGACAGTGGGGGGTTGAGAACTGCGCGTCACGGGAGCTACGGCGAGGAAGGGCCACTCTTCAAATTACGAAGAATCAGGTGAGCTCGGAGCAAAATTCTAGGATGCGCGCGCGAGCGGATTTCACAGGGACGGCAAAGAGCAGAGGGGCGGCATCGGCGAGCAGCAGGATGACGCGGTCGAGCGAGCCGTCGCCCGGTCGGCCCGCAAGGGCGAGCCGGAGAGGATAGAGCAACTCCCGGCCCGGCAATTGCAGTTGTTCTTTCAATTTGCTGATGATCTCTTTGAATCGCTCGGAGGTCAGCGGCGCACCATCCAAGAGCAGCAGCGCCAATTGCCGAACGACGTCGCGCGCAGCGTAGCGCGCGAGTACTTCGTGCGTTTCCACTTTCGCGAGGATTTGTCCGGCGTCGTAGTGAAAAACGAGCCCAAGCAATTCACTAAGAACGGTCCGATCGGGCGATTGCGTGCCAAGAATGGCCGCGGCATGACCACACCAGGCGTCGATTTCCGGCGTGGGATCCGTCGTTAGCCAGCCACGTTCGCGTAGAATGCCCAGAACGTCAGCCGCCGTGAAGGGATTCGCGGCAAGGGTGCCGCTCGTTTGGTCGCGCTTTTCCATCATTCAATGCGAGGACAGCGTGGCGACAACGTGGGCGGCGATGGCCTCGCCGCGGCCAACGGCGTCGACACCTTCGTTGGTCTTAGCCTTCAAATGGATTTTGTTGGGCGGAACACCGAGAGCTTTGGCAAGGGCTTCGCGCATTCGAGGAAAATGCGGACCGAGCTTCGGCTTTTCGGCGATCACGACGGCATCGACATGTTCGATGGCGAAGTTTTTATCCGCGAGTAACTTCCTGGCATGCTCCAGGAACAGGAGGCTGTTCGCGCCCTTCCATTTCGGATCGGTGTCCGGGAAATGCGTGCCGATGTCGCCAAGCCCGGCCGCCCCCAACAAAGCGTCGCAAAGCGCGTGAGCAAGCACGTCGCCATCGGAATGCCCCACCGGGCCTTTGTCGAATGGCAATTCGATGCCGCCGATGATGAGCTTTCGCCCTTCGGCCAGCCGATGCAAATCGTAGCCGATGCCGCAGCGCGTGCTCATGCTTTTTGTGTCTCGCGGTCGAGGTAAAAGCGGGCGAGTTCCATGTCAGCCGGCTTCGTGATTTTCATGTTGCGCTCGGAGCCGAGCACGACGTGCACGTCGTGACCCAGGCGCTCGACGAGCCCGGCTTCGTCCGAGGCGTTCACGCCGTCGGACTGGGCGCGCTCAAAGGCCTCTTTCAGCAGCTTGGTGGCGAAGACCTGCGGCGTCTGCGCCATTACCAGGCGCTCGCGGGGGATGGTGCCGGTGATGAGGGCCACATCTTCCGGCAGGCTAGCGCGCTTCACTTCTTTTACCGTGTCCATCGCGGGGATGCCCAGAATCGCGGCGTGGCAGCGGCGGGCCTCCTCGATGACGCGGGTAATCTGCTCGACGGTCACGAACGGCCGCACGGCGTCGTGCACCAGCACAATTTCCGCGTCGTTCGGCACTTCACGCAACGCCGCGGCTACAGAATCCTGCCGGGAATCGCCTCCTTTGACCACGCGCACGGGCTGCTTGAAGTTCTCCCTGGCGATGCGCTCTTCGAGGCGTTTCACTTCATCGGTTCGCGTGGCCACGATGAGGTCGGTGACCAGCGAGCAGGAAGCGATGCGCCGCAGGCTAAGGATCACGATGGGCGTGCCGTTCAGCTCGAGGAACTGTTTGGGCATCTCCGCGCCCATGCGCGTTCCCAGGCCGGCAGCCGGCAAAATGGCGGTGATTCGACTCATCTTGGAAGCGGCATCCGCCCACTTGCCCCGGAGGCGTATGCGCAAGAGTTTGAGTTTACCTCAAGCGGGAGTATGGGGCGAATTTTGGAAGGGTTGGTAGAGAGCGAGCTCCCGGCAGGCGGACCTACCGGACGCGGGGCATCTTTGCGCGTCTTGAACACAATTCTCGCTAGCTCATTGAGCAGCTCTTTGCGGCACCCGGCCGGGATCATTCGCTTCTCGCGCAGGTTCTGAATGGCGCCCTAGGCGAGGCTTCCCTGTGCACTCGTTTTGTGTGCATGGGGTCCTAGCGCCGGCTACCGTTAGATTCCGACGGATTGCCAAATATGAACCTGGATGGAGTGATGGGCGATCAGCGGACGTAAATCCGCTCGACGCGCTGGCTTACCCCGCAGAGCAGATCGGAGGTGACCGTGCCGATGCTTCGCGCGACCCGGTTCGCGAGGAGCACTTGGCCGCAGTCGTCCGGCCCGTAGATGGTGGCCACGTCGCCGACAGCCACACCCTCAATGTCGGTCACGTCAATCATGGTGACGTCCATTGAGACAATGCCCACGATGGGTGCGAGCTTGCCGCGCACCAGCACGCTGCCGCGATTGCCTAGCGAGCGATGGATGCCGTCGCCATAGCCGGCGGCCAGCACGCCAATAAGCGAAGGGCGCTTAGGAAGAAACGTCGCGTCGTAGCCGACTCCCGCGCCAGCTGGCACGCGGCGCAAATGGATGATTTTGCTCCGCAAGCTCATCACCGGCTTCAGTGGCAAGAGCCTCTCCGCTTCCTCGCGCTTTTCCATGGGATCGTAGCCGGGATGGTAGCCGTACAGAATCGCGCCGGGCCGCACCATGTCCGCCCAGGTCTCTGGACGCGAGACGATGGCGGCGCTATTGGCGAGATGGACCAGGCCCGGGTCGATGCCCAGCGCGCGCAGACGGTCGAGTGCGGCGTAGAAGCGCTCCTCCTGTTCCTGCGTTTGCTTGCCGGCGGCGCTGTCGGTGAAAACTTCCGAAGACGCAAAGTGGGAAAAGATGCCCGTGAGTTGGAGGTGCCTGCATTTGCCGACTTGCCGTGCGAAGCAATCGACATCGGAAAGCGAGATTCCCAGGCGGTTCATGCCAGTGTCGATTTTCAGATGAAAGGAGGCGGGCTTGCCACCGCGTCGTGCCGCCGCGCGCTCGAGCAGCGGCAACTGGTCGCACCGATGGACCACGGCGGTGAGGTCGTGCTTGAGCAGGCGCGCTTCCTCGCCCGCGACGAAACCCGTCAGCACGAGAATGGGCCTGCGCACGCCAGCTTCGCGCACGGCGATGCCTTCGTCGGTGCAGGTCACGCCAAACCAGTCCGAGCCGGCTTTCTCAAGGGCCTTGGCGACTTGTGGGCCGCCGTGGCCGTAGCCGTTGCCTTTGACGATGGACAGCATCTTGCGCGGTGCCTTGCGGTTCTCTTCCGGCGGATTCACGTACTTCCGAATAGCCGCGAGGTTGTGCGCCAGCCGACCGAGCGACACCTCCGCCCAGACGGGTCTTCTTGTTTCCTTGCGCGAACCTTTCTGTTTGCTTGGCATGGGGCCTTCAATGTTCGAGCGGGTTCACCCCGCTGCCGAAAATGTCAGTTTACGACAACTGCCTCGCGCGGAAAGACCTCCACATTGGCGGCCGCGCGCAAGAGACAACACGCCATAACCGCCGGGTTTGTCCGGGCTCGTGCATACGAGCAGGCACTTATAGGGCCCAACGATCTGCGAGGCCTGCGCGTTGTGCGCACGCAGAGAAGCGCTCTTAAGCCCCGCATCTTGAAGCACTTAGCGACCGAGCGCGAGGATTAGAAGAAAAGCACTCGGATGAGCGCCAATTCCGCACCGCGTGGCTGGGCGTCCACGCTGTGGCAAGCTTACCGCAGGCCGCCGAAAAGTTACATTTCATCCGGGGCAAAAGACGAGAAGGCATCCGGCGCGGCTTCCTCGAAGCGCGTGAAGCGGCTGCGGAAAACGAATTTGACCATGTCCGTTGGGCCATTGCGCTGCTTGGCGATGCGCAGCTCGGTTTCTTCGCGCTCTTCGGGAGTGGCGCCGGCCTTGAAGAAGAGCGGCCGGTGGATGAACATCACCACATCGGCGTCCTGCTCGATAGCCCCCGATTCGCGCAGATCAGAGAGCTGCGGGCCGCGCTCGTCGCGCTCGGGAGCGCGGGTGAGCTGGCTGAGCACGAGCACGGGGGTCTGCAACTCTTTGGCAAGACCCTTCAAGCCGCGCGAGATGCTGGCGACTTCTTCTTGGCGATTGCCAAATCTTCCGCGCGCGGTGATGAGCTGGAGATAATCGACGATCAGCAGGGACATGCCTTTGTCGCGCTTCAGCCTGCGGGCTTTGGCGCCAATCTCGAGCACGCTGATCGAGCCGGAGTCGTCGATCCACAGCGGCGAGGATGAAATGGTTCCGAGCGCTTCGGTCATGCGCCGCCAGTCTTCACGGTTTAGATGGCCGGTGCGGAATTTGTGCGCGTCAACTTGCGCCACCGAAGCGATGAGCCGCTGCAGCAGCGATTCCTTGGACATTTCCAGGCTGAACATCGCGACCGGATGGCCGCTGCGAATGGCGATGTTTTCCATCACGTTCAGCGCCAGCGCGGTTTTTCCCTGCGAAGGCCGCGCGGCAAGAATGAGCAACTCCGAAGGCTGGAAGCCGGACGTGAGCTTGTCCAGTTCCGTGTAGCCGGTGGGAACCCCGGTGACGCTCTTGCCCTCCTTGAAGATTTTTTCCAGCCGTTCAAAGTTGTCGCGAACGATGTCCTTGACTGGGATCAGGCCGACACGCACGCGGTCTTCGGCCAGCGCGAAGATCGAGGACTCGGCGCCATCCAGGATGGCGTCGGCGCCCTCCTCTCCTTCGAACGCGCGCTGCTGAATATCGTGCGTGGCGTGGATCAGGTTGCGCAGGATCGCTTTCTCTTTGACGATGCGCGCATAGTGCTCGATGTTGGATACGCGCGGCAAGCCGTCGGCCAACGAAGCGAGGTACGGCGCGCCGCCGGAAGCTTCGAGTTCACCTTTGCGGTGCAACTCTTCAGTCAGGGTCACCAGGTCGATGGCCTGCTGGCTTTCGCCAAGCGCAATCATGTGTGTAAAGACACGACGGTGTTGATCGAGGAAAAAGTCTTCGGGTCGCAGCGTTTCGATGGCGGTGTTCAGCGCGTGGTTGTCCAGGAGAATGGCGCCGAGGACGGAGCGTTCCGCCTCCAGATTATTCGGCAAAGGCTTTTCGAGGGTGGTGTCCGCCGGCATAGCTCTATGGCATCGTCCTATTATTCGCTTTTTATTCGCCTCTATTGAAACACACGCTTCCTGCGAGTGCAAGTCATTGCCGCACGGAGCGCTTGGACAACCTTCAGGTGGTCCAGGGTTACGCTTGCCAAGAGACAGGCAGGCTGGGCTCGACCAAATCCTGTTTGACTGCTTAAATCGTTGGCGCATTGTGCGCGCCGTTGCCGCTCGCGTCAACAGGTGTGCTTGTGCAGGACTGTGAATCGCTTCGGAAAACTCGAAAAACTTCGTAGCACAAAAAAGGGGCAAAATACCTTGCGCCCGGCTCAATCCATGGAGCGGCAAAAAGGAAAGAATACGCGTCTAAACACCCGCCTCTACAAGGCTGCTGCGAACCAGCGCCTGGACTACGATTCCTTCTCGACGCCGACTTTGATTTGCGCTGTGACGTCGCGGAACACTTTGATGATCACTTGTGATTCACCGATGATCCTGATGGGCTCGGCAAGCTGCACCTGGCGCTTGTCGATCTTGAAGCCTTGCGCGGCCAGCGCGTCACAAATGTCCGCGGCCGTTACGGAGCCGAACATCTGATCGTTCTCGCCCGTTTTGCGTGTGAACTTCAGCGCGACGATATTCAGCAACTCGGCCTGCTGGTGCGCCGCGTCGAGCTCCGTGGCGGTCCTCTTGGCCAGCGAGGCGCGAATGCGCTCGATGGCTTTGAGGTTGCCCTCGGTGGCCTCCACCGCGAGCTTGCGCGGCAGCAGGTAGTTGCGCGCGTAACCGGGCTTAACCGTCACCACGTCGCCGCGGTGCCCCAATTTATCGATGTCTTCCTGAAGAATGATTTGCATCTTGCGTCTCTAAGCTCCTGCGCGATTCGCTCCAAGTTTTGTGTTGTAAGTTCAAAGTAGTATGAAACAAATGCTTTGTTTTCGCTGCCACTGCAAAACGGGTTGGTCACGCCTTGGGCGCTTCGGCTGCCGGTGGATGCGTCGCGGCTGGCGCGTGCGCGCCATGTGGCGCCCCCGGAGTCACCGCACGCGGGGCCTGAGTGTTCGCCGCGCTGCCCGAAAAGGGCAACAACGCGATATTGCGCGCGCGCTTGATGGCCACGCCCAACCCACGCTGGTGCCGCGCGCAGACGCCGGTCATGCGGCGAGGCAGGATCTTGCCCCGCTCCTGCACGAATTGCGACAGAATGTCCGCGCGCTTGTAGTCGATGAAGTCCATCTTCTCGACACAGAACTTGCAGACTTTCTTTTTTCGAAAATACTGCCGCTTTCCGCGCGGGCGTCCGCCGGGGCCGCCACCCGGTCCGCCCCCGCCAGGGCCGCCTTCGCGCCGCCCGCCGGGTCCGCCTTCGCGCCGCGGAGGTCCACTCGGCGCCGGCGCCGATGCTTGCTTCTGATCCTCTGCCATGCCTGCCACCCTTTCCTATTTGCCCCGACCAAAGCCAGGAGCATTCCTACCGTAAGTCCGATTCGGACTGGAGAATTCTCGAGTTAGGAGCCCTCCGCAAGCGAGCGGTTCGTCGCCGCCGTCTGCTCCTGAGTCGCTGCCGCGGGCGCCGTGGCGCGCCGGGGACGCCGCGCGGCGCGCTTCTCGCGCTTCTGCGAGAGCTTCTTCTGCCGCTTCAAATCTTCGTCCAGGCGCACGGTCTGGTATTTGATCACTGCGTCCTGGGTACGCAGGCGGCGCTCGAGCTCGGCAATCAGCTCGCCATGCGCGGTGCGAATCTCCTGATGCACGTAAATGCCTTCACGATGCTTGTGCACACGATAGGCCAGCTTGCGCGTGCCCCATTGCTCGGTCTTCTCCACCTTGCCGCCCTTTTCAGCGCAGGTGTGGTCCACCACTCCGAGAATCTTCTTGATCTCCTCTTCCGGCGTGGCCGGCCGAACGATGAAAATCAAATCGTAATAGCGCTCTTCCATGATGACCTCTTTCCCTCTCTCAAACCTGTGGTGTGCCCGCCCCCGCTGCCTCCGGCGCGCGGTCGGGCGAATCCTTCCCTACTTCTGCTCCGCCTATTCCGGTTCAGCGGGCCTGCGTCGGTTGTATTTCGTCATCGCTGCGTCCAAACCCTGCGTCAGAATCATTTCCACAGCGTCGCCGGCCTCGCCCACCATCTCTGACGCTGCTTCCAATTCCGCTTTCCTCATCGGCCGCAGCACGTGCTCCTTACGACTACTCAGCGGATGATCGGGCCCGCAGCCGAGCCGCAACCTCGCAAACTTCTGCGTGCCTACGGCGCTAATCACCGACCGCGCGCCATTGTGGCTCCCCGCGCTGCCGTCCGGATGAATGCGAATCGTGCCCAGCGGCAGTTGCACCTCATCCCACATCACCAGCAGTGCCTCGACATCCAAGTCGTACTTCGCGAGCAGCTCTCTTACGGAGATGCCGCTCAAGTTCATGTACGTCTGCGGCTTGGCCAGAACCACCTCTTCTCCGGCCACCTTGCCCCGGCCCACCAAGGCCTTGCCTTCAGGCCGCTCGACGCGAATCTCATTGCGATTCGCCAGTTCGTCCACGACCATGAATCCCAGGTTGTGCGGCGTCCACTGGTACTCCGGGTCCGGATTCCCAAGTCCGACAATGAGCCGCATAGCCTCCTATCCAAAGTCCGCGCGCGTCTTGTTCCGTAATCCAAACGCTTACTTCTTTTCTTTCTTCTCCGCTTTCTCGGGTTTCTCCGTTTTTTCGGCCTTGGCTTCCGCTGGCTCCGCACCTTCCTCGCCTTCCACTTCCTTCTTGCCCTTCTTGATGACCTCGGGCTCGGCGGGCACCGCTCCTTCCGCTACCGCAGCTTCCGCGGGCTTCTCTTCTTCGACCTTGAGCGCTACGACGTGCGCGATCACGCGCTCTGGCTCGGTGAGCAGTTTGATCTTTGCCGGATCAATCGGTAGGTCCCCCACGCGCAACTGTTTGCCGAGCATCAGCTCGGTGACGTCCATGCGGAACTCCGCGGGGATGTCGCTCGGCAGGCATTCCACTTCCACCTCGCGGGTGACGACTTCAAAGACGCCGCCCTGTACTTTCACGCCTGCAGGCTCGCCGAACGTGTGCACCGGAACCTTCACTTTCATGCGCACGTCCATCGCCACACGCATTAGATCCACATGCAAGAGTTTTCCGGTGGTTGGATCGACCAGCCAATCCTTCAGGATGGCGGGCTCGGGCTTGCCTCCCAACTTCACGTTAAAAAGTGTATTGTGTCCGGTCGACGACCGCAGGATGGCGCTCACCTGCTTGGCGTTCACCGACAGAGTAACCGGACCGCTCTTGCCCCCGTACAACACCGCCGGAACTTGCCCGGTCCGGCGCAACCGGCGCGCTTCATTCTTGCCCCGCGTGGCACGCGGGGCGCCGTCTACTACCACTGCTTCTGATCGCTCTGCCATGGCCTTCTTCCCTTCTTCTGAACTGTTACACTCTGCTCATCCGCTAAATAAACAACTCGCTGATCGACGTCTCTTCATGAATTGAGCGAATCCCGCGCGCCAGCAAATCCGCCACGCTCAACACTTTGATCTTCCCCACCTTCTTCGCCATCTGTGTAAGCGGCACGGAATCCGTGGCCACCACCTCGGTGATCTTGGACTTCTGCAACCTCTCGACCGCCGGGCCGGAAAGCACGGCGTGCGTACAGGCTGCATAAACCTGTGTGGCGCCTTCCCGCAGCAAAACTTCGGCCGTTTTCACCAGCGTGCCCGCGGTATCGATAATGTCGTCCACCACCAGCGCGCTGCGACCGCGCACGTCGCCGATCAGGTTCATCACTTCGCTCACATCGACGTCCACGCGCCGCTTGTCGACGATGGCCAGCGGCGCGTCCAGCCTCTTGGCAAAAAACCGGGCGCGCTCCACGCCACCCGCATCCGGTGCAACCACCGTGAGGTCCGGGAGCTTCAGGTGCCGGAAGTATTCGACCAGCACTGGCGATGCGTACAAATGATCCACCGGCACGTCGAAATACCCTTGAATCTGCGGGGCGTGCAAGTCCAGTGTCAGTGCCCTACTGGCCCCGGCCGTTTCCAGCAAGTCAGCCACCAGCTTCGCGGAAATCGGGACACGCGGCTTGTCCTTGCGGTCCTGCCGCGCGTAGCAGTAATACGGCAGCACCGCGGTGATGCGCCACGCCGACGCGCGCTTGAACGCATCAATCATCAGCAGCAGTTCCAGCAGGTGGCTGTCCACCGGGTGATGGCACGGCTGCACCACGAAAACATCCGCCCCGCGGACGTTTTCGAGAATCTGGAAGTAAATCTCGCCATCACTGAACCGCCCGAGCAGCGCCTTGCCCAACGAAACGTTCAAATGCCGGCAAATGCTCTCCGCAAGCACCGGGTTTGCCGTCCCCGAGAAAATCTTGAATCGGTCGTCATTCACGACGCCAGTTCTCCGCGCAGCCACTGGAGCGGCCGCGCCTTCTCTCGTGCATGGCCCGCATGATTTTCTAATTCAAGATGGACACGAAGAGACGCTGAAGGCCGATTCCACTTCGAGCACACGCGCGGATTCACCCCGCGATATGCATCCTACGAGCGTACCTGTCGCGCGAGAGTGTCTCGCAAACGAAGGTCTGATCGTGCGGAAACCTAACAGCAGCTCGGCGCGCCATCGCTGGGCTCGGAAATATTCCAAACACCGCCGAACCGCTACCCGCCAGCGAGGCTTCTGTCGCTCCTCTTTGGAGCAAGACCCGTTTGATTCGGTCGAGCCGGGGATGACGCCGGAAAACCGGCCCCTCGAAATCGTTGGCGAGGCCGCTTCCAAGCGCGCTCCACGATAGAGCACAGAACTGTAAAAGTTTAGAGTTTCGAGCGGCTTTTGTCAAACCGAGAGGTTTGGCATGCACCCAGCGAAAGGCGTCAGCCGTCCTCACGCGGATTTCTTGTGGAACCACGACCAGAACAGGCAGTGTCGGGATGTCCTGGAGAGGATAAATTTCATCGCCGCGGTTCACGCCCAGCGCCCGCCCTCCAAAAAGAAAAAACGGTACATCCGCCCCAAGCGAAGCCGCGATTTCCAACATTTCGGCAGTGGCCAGCTTCTTTTGCGCCAGCTGCAGGTAGCCGAACATTGCGGCTCCTGCATCGCTCGAGCCCCCGCCGAGGCCTCCGCCCGCAGGAATCCTTTTTCTCAGCTCGATTTCCACGCCGCCAGGGATTTTTAGCTCGCGTTTGACCGCATCTACCGCGCGGTAGGCCAGATTCTTCTCGATCGGTTCGGCGGCGAGCGTCGCGTTTCCGTGAATCGTGAGCTTAATTCCAGGTCGCGACGAAGTTCGAAGCCGGAGTTCATCGTGCAAGGAAATCGTCTGAAAAATCGTCCGCAGTTCGTGGTATTCATCCGCGCGTTTCCCCAGAATGTCCAGGCACAGATTGATTTTCGCGAAGGCCGGGATGCGCACCTCGGTCATTCGTGAACTACGGTTTGGCGTCGGAAGCGGTGGATTTCTGTGCCACGCGGTGTTTCGATTGCGAAAGCTTCTTTTCGAGCTCCGCCACTTTGTCGGTTTCCAGGTCTGCCGGCAGCGCCCTGTGCCACTCGGCCAAGGATTTTTCCCATTCCGCGGCGGCCAGTTCGGGCCGGCCGAGTTTCGCGTAGACATCGCCCAGGTGCGCGTGAATCGTGGGATCGTGACTCTCGCGCGCCAGAGCCTTCCGCAGCGTGGCTTCCGCATCGGAGGCTCTGTTTTGCTTGAAATAAATCCATCCGAGGCTGTCCAGATACCCGCCGTTGTAGGGCTCTTCCTTCAACGCCCGCTCGACGAGCGACTCCGCTTCGTCCAGGCGGATTCCCAGGTCTCCGAGCATGTAGCCGTAATAGTTGAGCACCGGAGCGTCCTTGGGATTCACGGCCAGCACTTTTTTGAACTCTTCCTCGGCCCGGTCATAAAGCTTTTGCCGTTCGTAGATGGCGCCGAGCAGGAACCACACCATCTCGTTGTCGCGCGGCTGCCCCGGCAGCGTTTCCGCGGCGCGCGCCGATTCCTCGGCCTGTTTGTACCGTCGCCCGCGTTCATACACTTGCGCGATGTTCAGGTAGGTATCGCGGTCGCTGCTATCCTCGTGCAGCTGCGCGCGCAGGATTTTGACGGCGTCGTCGGTTTGCTCGTTTTCTCCAAGCAGCAGCGCGTAGCTAGTGCGAATCCCCGGATCCGCCGGGTACTTTGTCATGGTTTCCTTGCCAATTTGTAGCGCTTTCGGCAGATCTTTGGCCGCGCGATAGGTGTCCATGATCATCAGGCGCGCCCGCCGGTCTTCTTCGTCGCCCAGGCGCCCAAGCTCTTCAAAGGTGTAAATCGCCGCCTGGTAATTCTGATCCTCGCGGTAAAGCTGCCCGAGCTGCTGATACAAGATCGACAGCGTCCTCCGCCGCGAGGGCATCGTCGTCGATTGCCCCTTGATTCCCGCCACGGCATCGGACAGCACGCGAATCGCATCCCCATAGCGCCCCTGCGACTCGTACAGCATGCCCTCGTTGTACATCACCTCAAGACTGCCCGGCGCGTACTGGCGGGCCTTCACCAGGTTCTCTTCGGCCTTGTCCAGTTGATGCAGCTCCCGGTAAATCTGCGCGATCCGCAAATACACGTCGGAATCGTCCGGCATCAAATCCGATAATTTCTGGTACACCTTCAAGGCTTCGGAGTACTTTTCCTCTGAAAACAAAGTCTGCGCCAGCCCTCGCTGGTGGCTCAATTCGGAAGGGTCCATCTCCGCCGCTTTGCGGTAGGCCGTTTCTGCCTTTGGCAGCTCATGTGCCTGCGTGTAGGCATCGCCGAGCAAGTCCATCAAAACCGGTGAGGAGGAGTGCTGCGTTATGCCTTCGAGCAGTGACACCGCTTCCTCGGACTTGCCTTCATCCATCAAGAGTTGCGTCAGTTGCTCAACGGCTTGTTCGTTGTCCGGATCGGTTTTCAGGATGCCTCGCAAAACCTCTTCGCTTTTGTCGTGCTCGTTCTTCAGCCGGTAAAGCCGCGCAAGCCACAGCGCCGATTCCGTATCCGTGGGATCCAGCCGGTTGATTTCGCGGAATTGTTCGATGGCCTTGTTCGCTGTTTCCGACTGGCTGTTCCCGGCGTTCGCCTCCCCGAGGCTTCGCAAATAGATTCTTCCCAGCAGTCGGCGCGACGGCACATCATTGGGGTCGCGCTTCAGAATATCCTTTGCTTCGCTTTCCGCCTCTCTGGTTCGCTGTGCCTTCCAGTACATCTCGGCGAGCCGCTCGCCAATCACCGGCGATTTTGCATCCAGCGCATAGGCCTTTTTGTACGCCTCGATGGCCTTCGTGGCGTAGTCCGGGTTGCTCGAAGCCTCATACTGCTGCTCGTAAATGTGTCCCATCGTGTAGTAGTAGTAGGCGTCGCCGCGGGCGGAATCCTTTTCGGAATTTCCTCCCGTCGCGCCTGCGGCGGGGTTCTGTGCCGTGGCCGGAGCCTGGCTCTTATTCTCTGCGGGAGGCTGCCCCGGCGTCTGCGCGAAGCCAGGCGCGCCGGCCACGCCCAAGGTAATGGCGAGTAGGGTTATCCGTTGAAGTTTCATGTTTGTCCCAGAACGTAAAAGTATCCCATGCAGCGGAATGGGGGTCAAAAGTCAAATGCATGGGCGTTTCCTGACCTTGGGCGCCCCGCTGCTAGGATGCGGCAAGGCGAAAAAACGTTGGGGCCCGCGCAGATTGGCATCCTTCCATATTTCTGCAATTATCGAAACATGCGCAGGCCCGACCCTTTGCTTGTTACTCGCTCCGCAGACCGCTTTTCCGCCTTCGGTGCGGAGCCCCGTCTCCAGATTCTTCGTCTCCTCGCCGCCCACCCTACCGGCATGGTCCCGGGCGAAGCCCAGGAAGAACTCGGAATCCCGGCTTCCACCCTTTCCCACCACCTCGAAAAACTGAAACAGGTCGGCCTCGTCAAGGTCCGCCGGGAGAGCACCTATCTGTGGTACTCGGCGGACACCGAGGCTTTGCGCGAAGTTATGAGTTTTCTTTACGAAGAATGCTGCACGCGCTCGCGCGCAGTGCCCGCTGAACCCATCGCGATCGAAAACATTCCTCTCCCGGACGACTCCGTCGACGTGATCATTTCGAACTGCGTCATCAATCTCTCTGGCGACAAAGACCGCGTCCTCGCCGAAGCGTTTCGTGTTCTTTAGCCCGGCGGACGTTTGGCGATATCGGATGTGGTGGTCCGCGGCGAGGTGCCGGCCGGCATTCGCAAGAGTATGGAACTCTAGGTCGGCTGCATTGCTGGGGCGCTCGAAGAAAACGAATATCGCGAGAAACTTGCCCGTGCTGGATTCGCTTCCGTCGACGTCGAACCCACCCGCGTTTACCGTGTCAAGGAAGCGAGCGAGATCCTTCGATCTGCGGGCCTCGATCCGGAGACCGTTGGCCCGCAGATCGCCGGCAAATTCATCGCCGCCTTCCTCCGCGCCGTGAAACCGGTAGCGAAGTCCGCCTGTTGCGCGCGGACCTGCCGCCCGTGATCGGCTAGTGGCGCGGCAGCGGTCGTGACCCTGTTTGGGGTGCCCCGCCCTTTTCACAGGCGCCTGGATCTTCGCGGGCATAGGCACGCGACCCATGTCCGACACGCGCAATGCGAGCGCCCGCTTGGGTGTGAAGCGCTACCTGAACTTCGAGAGGCCGGAGCAACCGGTTAGGAGTCATCCCGCAAGGTACGGTTTTTCCCGTATGTTATGATTCTGTTGACCTGTACAGAAAGCGAGCGCTCGATGACCGCGCGCATTCTTGACGGACAAAAAATCCGCGACGAGATCTTTGCCGAACTGAAAGACGAGGTTCGCCTGCTTACTGCTGCGGGCGTTCGACCGGGCCTCGCAGCCGTCCTCGTCGGCGAAAACCCGGCTTCGCAGCTCTACGTGAAAAGCAAGATCGCCGCTTGCGAACAGCTTGGCCTCTCGAGCGGCCTACTTACACCTCCCGGAAGCGTCACCACGCGGGAGCTTCTGGCTGTTGTGGACGACTTAAATCACGACAATAACGTCGACGGTATCCTCGTCCAGCTTCCTCTCCCCCCGCAGGTGGACACCAAACGCATCCTCGAAGCCGTCGATCCCGCCAAAGACGTGGACGGATTCCATCCCGTCAACCTCGGCCGCCTCGTCAGCGGGCGTCCCGGGCTGGTTGCCTGTACTCCTGCGGGCTCGATGGAGATTCTTCGCCGCAGCAGCATTCCCATCGAAGGCGCGAATGCCGTTGTTCTCGGCCGCAGCGACATCGTTGGCAAGCCCATGGCCCTGCTGCTCATGCACGCCAACGCTACGGTCACGATCTGCCATTCCAAAACGCGCGATCTTCCCGGGATCGTGCGCCGCGCGGACATCGTCGTGGCCGCCATGGGCAAACCTGCTTTCGTCGAAAGCGACTGGATCAAGCCCGGTGCCACCGTCGTCGATGTTGGCACGAACACCATCAAGGACCCCGCCGAAGCCGAGCGTCTTCTCCGCAATTTCCCCGCGCGCCTGGAAAAATTCCGCGCCAAAGGCTCGGTACTCGTCGGCGACGTTCATCCCGACGTCGTCAACGCCGCCGGAGCGCTCACTCCGGTTCCCGGGGGGGTCGGCCCCATGACCATCACCATGCTTATGAGCAACACGGTCAAGGCCGCGCGTCTCCGCCGCGCTTCACCAGCGATTTCTACGTCGCAATCCACCGCATCGGCCCGGTGATTGAAAAAATGTTGCGACTTGGGTTGACCGGCGGCATCGCCAGCGGCAAGAGCGCGGTCGCGGCCATGCTGCGCGAACTAGGTTTCTCCGTTCTCGACGCCGACGCGCTCGCGCACCAATTCCTCGAGCCTGGCCAGCCCGCCTACGAGCAAGTCCTCCGCGAATTTGGCCCGTCGATCACCGACGGTCAAGCACGGGTGGACCGCGCCAAGCTTGGAGCTCTGGTTTTCGCGGATGGCGCGAAGCTCGCCCGCTTGAACGCCATTGTCCACCCGCCCGTCGCCGAAGCCGTTTCCCGCCAGTTTGACGAATGGCAACGCGACGGGATGCGCGACGCCGCGTTTGTCGAAGCGGCGCTGCTCGTCGAGGCTGGCATGCACGAACAGCTTGACGGCCTCGTGGTTGCGTGGTGCCGCCCTGAGCAGCAGCTGGAGCGCCTGGCTGCCCGCGGCATGAGAGAAGACGAAGCCCGCCGCCGCATTGCCGCGCAAATGCCGGTGGACGAGAAGCTGCGTTACGCGACGGAGAAAATCGACTGCACCGGCGCGATCGGACAAACCCGTAAACAGGTGGAGGCATTGGCCGCCAAGCTTCACCGCAGCAAAGCAGGGCGGTGAACAAGTTTCGCAATTTTGCCTATACTAGAGGCATCGAGTGCATAGGGAAGGGATAACCGATGAACTTAGGGAACACCTCCAATCGCGCGCGCATCATTCTTGCCGCGCTGATCCTGATCCTTGGCGCTTTCTGGGCCGGCGCTCGCTTCGGTCCGCACGATCCGGGCAGAGTAGAAGCCGTGCCGCTTGGCAGCCCCAATTTATCTCCGGTGGCCGCGCGCGACTCGGGATTGACCGAGGACGAATCCATCAACGTGCGTATCTACCGCCAGGCTTCGCCAGCCGTGGCGAACATCCTCACCAAAGCGACCGAATACGACTCGTTCATGGACCCGGTACCTGTCGAGGGCGCCGGCTCCGGTTTCATCATTGATCCGCGCGGCTACATTCTCACGAACTACCACGTCGTCGAGGGTGCGCAGTCCATTGAAGTGGTTCTGGGAGATCAATCGCGCCATGCGGCGAAATATATTGGGGCCGATCAGCGCAACGACGTCGCGCTGATCAAAATCGACCCTAAGGGAAAACAACTCACCACACTAAAGCTTGGGGATTCCAACGCCATTCAAGTAGGACAGAAGGTTCTGGCCATCGGCAACCCCTTCGGCTTTCAGTCTACGCTTACAACCGGCGTAGTCAGCGCCGTTGGCCGCACCGTGCGCACCACCGACACCACGGCCATTGAAGAGGCGATCCAGACCGATGCGGCCATCAACCGAGGCAATTCCGGCGGTCCGCTTATCGACACCCACGGCGATGTCATTGGCATCAACACGGCGATTTACACGCCCACCGGAACCACGGCGGGGATCGGCTTCGCTATCCCTATCAACACCGCAAAAAATATCGCCAGTGACCTCATCACCTCTGGCCATGTGCATCGCGCCATCCTCGGCGTTCAAACGATTTCGATCGCCGGCGGGCTCGGCGAAGCGCTGGATTTGCCCGTGCAGGAAGGTCTGTTGGTCGAAGTGGCCGCGAAGGGCGGACCGGCGGCCAAGGCCGGCATTCGCGGCGGAGATCGTGTTGTACTCGCGGGCATGACCCGGCTCTACATAGGAGGCGATGTCATCGTGGCCATCGACGGCCAGAAAGTGTCCGACCAGTTCGATATCAACGGGATTCTCAATCATCGCCGTCCGGGAGATACCGTCAACGTGACCGTGTATCGCGGCGGAAAAAAGACGGATATTCCGGTGAAGCTCGGCGAGCTCGGCAACTGAACACTCACCCTTGCAGCTCCACTGAGTAGCCGGGCCGGTCACAACACTTTGCGTTTCGCCCAATATCTGTACAGGCGAAAACCATAAATCAAAAGATTGATGATGCACACCAGCACGCCGGAGGCAACCACCAGCGCGGAGGGAAGGTTCGGGTATACGATCGCGTCCAGATAATGCAGCATGAACGGACCTTGGTAAGGTACTAGGCCAGCGCGCGCTTCGAAGAAGTTTTCCGCAAGGGTAAGCGGGCACGGCCAAGGCCCGAGTTCCGCGACGATGCCGTAGACAACCGAGACGATATGTAACCCGGCAAGCCAGGGGCGCGCTCGCGTCGCCAACGCGCCAAACGCCACCCAGCCAATGAATACCAGATGGGTAAGCAACATCGCATTTGCCAGGGCTTGGTTCATAAACCACGGTTATCTTAGTCCGGGCGGCGGCCACCGGGGGCAATCTCTCCTCCGGGAGAAAAGCGCTGGCCAAAGGACCGGCGTCAACAGATTTGGAGAACTGGAGGAGGAGGCACCGAAGTGCGCTAAATTAGCGGCTGAATTCGGCGCGGAATTTTTCGCGGGTGTCGCCGCTCAACAGAAACCAGCCTTCGGCGATATCGCGGACGCGTTCCAGTTCGCGCTGCATTTCCGCGTGCTTCGCTTCCATCACTTCCGCATTGGCATCCGCCGGCACGTAAATCGGCGGGGCAAACAAAATCACGGTGCGGGCAAAAGGGCCTGGCAGCAGAAAGTGGTCCCAAGTCTTGGTGAACGTCGTACCGCGATCAACACCGATGTGAAAAACGATTATCGGGCAACCAGTTTTGCGCGCCAGCATCACCGGCCCCGGCTTTGCCACGTAGCGCGGCCCGCGCGGCCCATCGATGGTAAACGCGCAATCCAGGCCTTCTTCGAGCCGCTGGGCCATCACCGCCAGCCCTCGTAATCCCCCGCGTGATGAACTCCCCTGCGCGGTGCCAAATCCAAGCCACTCGATAACCTTGCGTGTCCATTGTCCGTCAAACGCAGTGGTGTTCATCACCACAACGCCATGATGCCGGTGCCACCACACAATCGGGAGGATGACGCGGTGCCAGAACGCCCAGATGATGCGCTTGCCGGAAGCGTGAACTTTTTGCGCATGCTGCCAGCCGAGCACTTCGTAGCGCAGCGTCGGTCCGAGCGTTCGAATGACGCTGTAGACCGCGGCGGCAATAAAGGGAATCTGGATGCGCCGCGTCCACCGCAGGGGCGGCAGCCTTGTGTCATAATGCGAATTGACAGGCTCGTGATCCAGCTTGTTCACGGTCTCCAGGATGGTGTCGGGCGGTCGCATAGTTTTGCCTGGCGATCGAGCCATTCTGTCAAGGTCGGCCGGCGGTCCCGCCGACGTATAGTATAGGCGAGAGCCCCCGCCCTTGCGCCGGGAGTACACCGAGTGTTGTTTTGCTTCATCCCAATGAATTTAAGGCGCCGCGCCCTTTGGCTTTTCGCTGCCCTGATGGTGTTGGCCAGCGTGGCCGTTCTGACCTCGTTGACCGCCCGTTCTGACGAGCCGGCTTCCGATTCGGTCGGAACCATCGACGGCGCAGCCCTTGCCGTGACCGGCCCCATGCGTGTCGAAATCGTGCGCGGCTTTCCGCGAACCGTCCTGCGCAGCGGCAGCGACGTGCTGGTGAAATCGGGGACCGCGCGGCTTGATCTCACCGGAGGCGGGTCGATCAGCATTTGCGGGCCGGCGCATTTTTCGGTTTTGAAGGTCGGAAATCTGGTCACCGTGGCTCTGGATTCCGGCACGATTCACCTCTCGATCGAGCAAGGACCCGCGGTGACCATTTACACTCCGCTGCTGCAGATTCAGCCCATCGCCATCGGCGACGGCTCTCAGGATGCCCTGGTTGGTTTTGACGCCACCGGTGCCATGTGCGTGCGCGCCTATCGCGGCGCGGTGCGGCTGGAGCAACAGCTCACCAGCCAAAATATCGTTGTTCCCCAATCGGCGGACGTTTTGCTCGTCAACGGACAATTGGACGGGCTTCGAGCAGGCGGCGACCGGTGCTCGTGCGATCCTCAGCTCACAAAATACTCGCCACCACCGCGACTAGAGCTTGTTCCTCCGATCCAGACTACCGAGGACGCACACGCCCGACCGTTGGGATCGGGAGACGTCATTTCTCCTCTGCCATTGGATAAACCCGCGGAAAAGGACGGACCGGTCTATCAGTTCTTCGTCCCGCCGCTCGTCTACAATGCCAACGCCGAAGTTCAGCCGGAAGTCGACACGAGCAAGATCGTAGTCGTGCGACGCGTGCGCGTCCGGCCTACGCTCATTTTTCAGGGCCGCGTGGAGGGAGAATTGCCGGCCTCTCCGTCTGTTTCGGCGGCTCCGACGGCGCCCGCGCCGGCCGCGGCAAAGCCCGTTAAGCCTGGAGCGCAGAGCAATGATGCAACCTCCATGGTCGATCGAGTGGTTCACTTCGTGCGCAAACTTTGGTCGCGAGGGGTTGGCGAAGCCTCGAGATAGCCTTAGGGCGAGGCTGACAGGCCGCGCAGGTCAGGTCCCGAGGTGCCCGGTCAAACCCTAACGCAGCCAGGCTTCCATGCAGGGCCGGACGGCCAAGATCTTTGTCCGAGGAGAGCAATCGTCTCGGGAGTGAACCGTGGCGACAGCTGGTGTGCCTCGGCCCCGGGGATCACCCTTTTCTTCGTCGGATGGTCACATGCCTTCGTAGTTAGGACCGCCGCCGCCTTCGGGAACGACCCAGTCAATGATTTGAAAAGGATCGGCGATGTCGCAGGTTTTGCAGTGCACGCAATTCGAGGCGTTGATTTTCAGCTTCGGCGGGCCAACCGACTCCCTGACCATTTCATAGACTGCCGCCGGACAGAAATACTGACAGGGATTGCCGTACTCCACGACACATTTTGTGGAACAAATGTTGGTGTCAGCAATGTGAAGGTGGCAGGGCTGATCCTCTTCGTGGCGCGTTCCGGAATGGTAGACGTCGGTGAGCCGATCGAAAGTGAGCTTGCCATCACCTTTGAAGCGTTCGGGCGCAAGCCGGCCGTCGATTTGTTTGTAGGCTTCGTAGCCCGGATGCGCGCGCATGGGATCGATCAGCCCGCGGCCACCGGTGATTTGCTGAATCGCGGTATGAAAAAATCCGCGAATCATCCCGTGCTGAAACGATTGATGGAAATTGCGCACTTGCCAGAGTTCCTTCTTGATGTAACTCTGCTCGACTCTCTTGGGGAACGCGCTCAGCGTTTTTGAGGAAGTGTCGCCGGACTTCAGCGCCTCGAAAATGGTTTCAGCCGCAAGCATGCCGCTCTTCATCGCCAGGTGAATGCCCTTGAGGCGCTGCGAATCGAGAAAGCTGCCAGAATCTCCAATGATGAGGCCGCCGTCGACATACGTGCGAGGCATGGCGTACCAGCCCCCGTAGGGCAGCGACTTTGCGCCGTAGCGAACGAGCTTACCGCCATCGAGAAGTTTCTTGAGGAATGGGTGCGTCTTCCAGGTTTGAAACGCGGCGTGGGGATCGAATTGCGGGTCAGCGTATTCGAGAGCGATAACCAGGCCGACGGAAACGCGATGGTTCGAAAGGCCGTAAATCCAGCCCCCGCCATACATGCTCGCGGGAACCGGCCAGCCGAGCGTATGTGCCACGTAGCCGGGCTGAATCCGTCCGGGCTGAACCTCCCAGAGCTCTTTGATGCCGATACCGTAGCTTTGCGGATTGATGTTGTCGAGCTTCTTTGCGGAAACGAGTTTCTTAGTGAGCGAGCCACGCGTGCCTTCGGCGAGGACGGTGACTTTGGCGCGGAGCTCATAGCCGGGCGTGAAGTTGTCTTTGGGCTTGCCGTTCTTGTCCACGCCCTTGTCTTCGGTGATGACGCCGGCGATTCCGTCGCCTTCGTAAACGAGTTCGGCGCCACCAAATTCTTTGAAGACGTTGACGCCGGCGGCCTCCACAAGCCCGCCAAGCCATTTGCTGACTTTGCTTAGCGAAACAACGTAGTTGCCCTTATTCTGAAACGGGGGAGGAGTAATCGGGAAACGCACGGTGGAATTCTTGGTGAACAGCAACGCCGCAGAATGGGTGACCGAAGTATCCAGCGGCGCGGCGCGCTCGAAATCTGGAACGAGCTCGGCAAGCGCCTTGGGATTCATAATTGCGCCGGAAAGTTGGTGCGCGCCGATCTCGCGGCCCTTCTCCAGGACGTAAATATTTTCGGCAGAAAGCTCGGGCTTCCCGCCGGAAGCGTTGTGCTTCTTGATCAGATTTGCCAGTTGCAACGCGCAAGACAACCCGGCAGGGCCCGCTCCGACGATGAGAACATCGGCTTCTAGTTGTTCGCGCTGGATCCCCACCGAGCCATTCTATCAGAGCACAATAATTGACCTTAAGGAATGCCGCGTAGATTTGTCTGTTCCGTGTTTTAGTTTCCGGTGGGGATGATGCCGGCGTTCTCCACCATAAGGATGACGGTGCGGTGTGGAGCGCGAGTGCGATGCAAGACTCCCATGGGGACGACGGTGCCTTGTCTTGGGCTCAGTTCCACGGTGCGGTCTTCGAGATCAATCAGCAGCTTCCCTTCGACCACGTAGAAAAATTCGTCATCATGGTCATGCTTGTGCCAATGGTATTCGCCCTCCACGACACCGAGACGAACCACCGACGCATTCACCTGACAAAGGGTCTGGTTGTACCACTTGTAGGTGCAGGCAGAGGCGAGCGCTCGTTCATCAATAATTTCCAACGGCTGGCAAAGAATGTTGAGTCTGGTCTCGTAGGAGAACCCTTCCACATTGGCCATCGGTTGCTCCGTTTGCTGCGATCGCCCGTTATTAAGCACACGGCACGCCGCAGAACCAAGCGCCAATTTGTCATATCACGCCCCATGGCGTTGGAGGAAAAGCAGTTCTGCATCTCCTGGCGCGCGGCTTACTTGGCTTTTTCCAGGGCTTCGGTAAGGGCAGGCATGATTTCAAAGATGTCGCCAACCACGCCGTAATCCGCGATTTCGAAAATCGGCGCGTTCGCATCTTTGTTGATGGCCACGACGGTGCGCGCGCCTTTCATGCCGACCACGTGCTGAATCGCGCCGCTGATGCCAAGCGCTAGATAAAGCTTTGGCGCGACGGTCTGGCCGGAGCTGCCGATCTGGCGCTCCATGGGGAGCCAGCCTTCATCACAAATGGGACGCGAGGCGGCGATTTCGGCGCCAAGGGCTTTCGCGAGCCCTTCCGCTTGCGGGATATTTTCCGGCGCTTTGATGCCGCGGCCGATGGCGACGATGAGCGGCGCCTGGGTGAGGTCCACGGCGGATTTGGCTTCCTTGAAAAGTTCAAGCGGCGTGGTGCGAATCTGTGCGGCGCTCAGCGTGACGGTGGCGGCGTTCAGGGGAGCTTGCCCCGAAGGATGCGCGGCCAGCAAGTCCGCACGAAAAGCGCCTGATTGGAAGGAGGCGAACCAAGGCGCCGGGCCGGTAAAAGTGACGTCAGCGGCGGTTTTGCCCTGGAACATCTGGCGCACGAAGACCAGCTTACCGCCTTCGTTGCGATACCCGATGCAGTCACCGATCATGCCTTTGCCCATCATGGCAGCGAGCTTGGGAGCGAAATCGCGGACCTGATAGGTATGCGGAAACAAAACGAGATCGGGCTTCGAAGATTCGATCACTTGCTTGAGGGCGATCGAGTAGCCGTCCGGCGTGTACGCCTCGAGCAGATCGTGCTCGACGGTCAAAACCTCAGAGACGTTCTTCGCTCGAAGCTCAGCGGCGAAGCCAGATACGCCTTTGCCGATGACGAGCCCACTGACCGCGCTCGAAGTGTCCTTGGCGATCTGCTGCGCGGCGGCAAGCGTCTCGAAACTCGCGTTGTTCCATTTCCCCTGCCGTTGTTCGGTAACCACGAGAATTTTCATGGTCAGATCACCCGGGCTTCGAATTTCAGCTTCTCGACGAGCTTAGAGGCCACTTCTTTGGCTGTGCCGGTCAGGAATTCTGTCTTCTTTGTTTTCGTGGGCACGTAGATTCTTTCGATTTTCTGTGTGGCTTCGCGGGGGACACCCAAGGACTCGCGCGCAATGGTAGTGATTTCCTTTTTCTTCGCGGCCATAATGCCCTTCAGCGTGGCGTAGCGAACTTTATTGATTCCAGACTGAATCGTCAGCACCGCAGGAAGCGGGCATTCCATCCGCTGAAACCACCCTGCTTCGAGCTCGCGTTTGAGTTTCATCTTTCCATCTTGCACTTCAATTTGCATGATGATGGTGGCGTGCGGGCGGTCGAGCAAGGCTGCAAGCAGCACGCCGGTCTGGCCGAACCCATGGTCGTCACTCTGCAGGCCGGTAAGGACGAGATCCACCTTCTCTTTCTGAACGGCTGCGGCGAGCGCCCTCGCCGAGCCGAGGGGATCCAGCTGCGCAAACTGGTCATCGGCTATGTGAATGCCGCGGTCAGCACCCTTCGCGAGTGCTTCCTTGATCGTTTGCTTCACGCGCTCCGGTCCCATCGAAAGCGCGACGACTTCCCCTCCGTGTTTTTCCTTGAGGCGCAGTGCCTCTTCGAGCGCGTAGCTGTCCGGCTCGTTCATCTCAAAGCCGATGTCGGATTCCTTGATCCAGTTTCCGGCGATGGCCAGCGGCGCGTCTTTCGCGGGAACCTGCTTGATGCACACGATGATGTTCACGGATTTCTTCCTCTACCTGCGTTACCAAGGGATTGCCTGCGACCTGAGCGGAGCGAAATGGCTCAGAGTCCAATTTGCTTGCCACACTCGCCAGGTTGAGATTCTTCGCCGAAGCTTGTCAATTCGCTCCGAATGACAACCACCGTATGACCGCGCGCTCGATGCGGACGCTGCGATCGTTCGACCACAAAGGGCGCGGCCTGAGGATGACGCACGTTTTGCGGCGGGCGTCACTTCCCGGACCAGCGCCGGAAAACCAGCGCGGCGTTGGTGCCGCCAAATCCAAAGGAATTCGAGAGCGCGTATTCAACCGACGCCTTGCGGGGGTGATTGGGCACGTAATCAAGATCGCACTCGGGATCGGGATTCTCGAGGTTAATGGTGGGCGGCAACGTCTGGTCGCGCAGCGCCAGCACACTGATGCCGGCCTCCAGGCCGCCCGCGCCGCCAAGCAAGTGGCCGGTCATGGATTTCGTCGAACTCACAGCCACTTTCTTAGCGCGCTCGCGGAACACGCGCTTGAGCGCGCGCGTTTCAATGACGTCACCGATGGGCGTGGAAGTTCCGTGGGCATTCACGTAGCCAATGTCATCGGGCGCAAGCTTGGCGTCCTTGAGCGCCGCCATCATCACGCGATAGGCGCCGTCGCCATTCTCCTCCGGCTGCGTCATGTGATAGGCGTCGCCCGACATTCCGTAGCCGACGATTTCCGCGAGGATCGGCGCATCGCGCTTCTGTGCGTGTTCGAGGGATTCGAGGACGAGGATGCCTGCGCCTTCGCCGACGACAAAGCCATCGCGGCCAGAATCCCACGGGCGGCTGGCATGCGCGGGATCGTCATTGCGGGTGGAGAGCGCCTTCATGGCGGCAAATCCCCCGATGCCCATGGGCGTGATGGTGGCTTCGGCGCCACCGCAAATCATCATTTCTGCAGCGCCGCGCTCGATAATCTTGAAGGAATCGCCAACGGCATGCGCGGAAGCGGAACACGCCGTGGCTGTCGCGGAATTCGGCCCGCGCGCGCCATAACGAATAGAAATTTGCCCTGAGGCCAAATTAACGATGGCGGAAGGAATGAAGAAGGGAGAAATCTTGTTTGGTCCGCCGTACAGCAGCTTCCCGTGCTCGCGCTCGATGATGTCGAACCCGCCGATGCCGGAAGAAACGTAAACGCCGACTTCGTCGAGATTCGAATCCTCCGGCTTCCAGTTGGCTGATTTCACAGCAAAATCGGCGCCGGCCAGCCCAATCTGGATGAAGCGCGCCATTTTCTTGAGTTCTTTTTTCTCCATCCACTGGAGGGGGTCGAAGTTCTTCACCTCGCCGGCGAACCGGCAATCGAAGCCGGCCGCATCGAAGCTGGTGATCGGCGCAATGCCGCTGCATCCGGCGATGAGATTTCTCCAGGTTTCCTCCGTGCCGATGCCCAGCGCGCAGACCAGCCCAACACCGGTAACGACGACTCGGCGAGTCACAGCTCTGACACTCCCTGTTGAGTTGATGGTTCCGTGGCTTACTTACCTTTGGCGTGTTTGTCGATGTATTCGACGGCGTCTTTCACCGTGGTCATCTTTTCGGCGTCCTCATCCGGCACTTCAATGCCGAAGGCTTCCTCAAAGGCCATCACCAATTCTACCTGATCAAGCGAGTCGGCTCCCAGATCGTCAACAAACGACGCGGTAGGCGTCACTTCCGCTTCATCCACGCCGAGTTGCTCGACGATAATCTGCTTCACGCGTTCTTCTACGCTGGCCATCCGTGTTCCTCCGCAATGTCAAGTCAAAGTACGTGCAACTTTCGTCCGCTGGTCTCAGGCTGAAGAGCCTGCCTTGCTTGCGCGGAGTACAGCCGCGCGAAAATCGTGTGTGTCGTGCCGTAGGATCCGCTTCACGACGCCCGGCCGCGGTTACCTGCCTATTTGCCTTGAAAATAGGGCCCCGAATAACCTGCCCATTCTAGTCAGGGGCCCCGGCAAGGTCAACTTGAAGAACCGCATTGGGTGAGTGCGTTTCGCAATGCCACCTGGTGCGGTGCGCCACACACGCAGGCCATGGCGCCACACGGAAACCCGCAAAGCAAAAAGACGAAGGGCCGCTCGATGGGTTGCCGCGATCCCGGCGGGAGACCCAACCATCCAGGTTACGCACCCTAAGTTCGTGAACCTCCAGACATTCCTTGCACAGACTCGCTGTCTTCGACCGCGTATCGGCCCCCATGATCCAATATAGTAGCCGGAACCATCGAAAGCACTCCCTCGCCGAGGAGCAAGCGTCTGTCGAAAAAACATGCGGCCGGCCTTCCGTCTCAAGCTAAATACATGCCGCCGTTGACGTCGAGGACGTGGCCGGTGATGTATCCGGCTTCGTCGCTGGCGAGGAAAACAATGGCGGAAGCGACGTCGCGCGGGCAGCCCATGCGCCCCAAAGGAATGCGCGTCTTCAAATCGTCCTTCACCTGGTCGGAAAGCACCTCGGTCATGGGCGTTTCAATGAAACCAGGCGCGACGGCATTCACGGTGATGTTGCGGGAGGCGATTTCTATAGCGATGGCTTTGGTCAGCCCGATGAGGCCGGCTTTGGCAGCCACGTAGTTGGCCTGGCCCGCGTTGCCCATTTGCGCGACAACGGAAGCAATGTTAATAATGCGGCCTGCCCGGGCCCGCATCATGGTGGGCAGGGCCTGCTGTATGCACAAATGCGCGCCAGTCAGGTTCGTGCGAATCACCGTGTCCCAATCGTCAGCGTTCATCCGCATAGCCAGACCATCGCGCGTAATTGCGGCGTTGTTCACCAGAATGTCGAGTCGGGCAAACTTCTCGATAACCGCCTTGAATCCTGCCTTCACCTGCTCCGGCTCGGCCACGTCCATCTTCACCGCGAAGGCTTCTCCGCCCGCCGCGGCAATGTCCTTCGCCAGCGCCGCGAGTTTTTCCTCATTGCGCGCAGCGACGGCGACTTTCGCGCCGGCTTCAGCGAGCGCCAGCGCGGTGTCCCGCCCGATGCCCTGCGAAGCGCCGGTGACGAGGGCTACTTTATCTTTCAGGCTGAACATTCCACAAATGCCCCACGGTTATAAGCCTGGCCTTCTGTGTAAGCAGCGAGCCGAGGTCTTCCGAACAGAAGCCATCCACGAAATCCTGCTGCGCGGCCGCATTGCGTTCTCCAGTCATTTCCTGAGCCTTACTCGCCGTTTGTTCCTGCTCAGAACTAACTTATGACGGAAGAGTTAGATATGATTTCATGCCGCATCCGAGCGCGCGGCCGCAATCTTTTCGACCGTGGCCGCTAGACTCTTCTCGTCCTCGACGTTGAGCGCCGCCACGGAGCGCTCGATCTGTCGCAGCAATCCGGTCAGCACGTGGCTTGGGCCGACTTCCACGAAAGTGTTCACTCCCTCGTCGATGAGCAGGCGCACCGACTCTTCCCAGCGCACCGGCATGGAAATTTGGCGGATCAGGGCCTCGCGTGCTTCGCCGCCGGTGGTGATGGTATCTGCGTCGGCGTTGGTGACCAGCGGCACGCGCAAATCCGAAAACTCCGCTCCCCGTAGGTCCTGCGCAAACTTCTCCTCGATCGCCGCCATCAGCGCGGAATGAAACGGCGCGGAGACCGGCAAAATCACGGCGCGCTTCGCGCCCGCTTGCGAAGCCAACTCGACCGCCCGCTTTACCGCGCCGGCGTGCCCGGAGATAACCGTCTGGTCCGGCGAATTCAAATTCGCCGGCGCGCAGATTTCGCCGTTTGCAGCGCGCTTGCAAACGTCCGCAACGACCGCATGAGACAAGCCCATGATCGCGGCCATGGCGCCCACTCCCAGGGGAACCGCGTCCTGCATGTACGCGCCGCGCTTGCGGACGAGCCGCACGGCATCGGCAAACTTCAGTGAACCAACACAGACCAGCGCGGAATATTCACCGAGGCTGTGGCCTGCTACGAAATCCGGCTCCAAGCCTTTTTCCGCCAGCACGCGAAAAACGGCGACGGAACAGGTTAGAATTGCCGGCTGCGTATTGGCGGTGAGCTTGAGGTCTTCCTCGTTTCCCTCGAAGCAAAGCTTGGAAATTGAAAAGCCCAGCGCCTTGTCTGCTTCATCGAATACAGCCCTGGCGGTGGCATATCTCTCTGCGAGTTCTTTGCCCATGCCCGGGTATTGCGAAGCTTGTCCGGGAAACACAAATGCGACTTTGCTCATGGCCGATTCCTCTCTGCCACCGTCACGCGGGAACCGCGGTGGCGGAGAGCTCCTGTTCGATTCTTTCGTTGATGTGCGCGCGGGCGAGCCCCGCGGCCACGCGGACGGCGTTTTTCACGGCATTGGCGTTCGAACGTCCGTGGCCAATCACGCACACACCGCGGACACCCAGAAGCGGCGCGCCACCGTACTCCGTATAGTCGATCTTCTTCTTCAAGCCTTTGAATGCCCCTTGCGAAAGCTTGGCGCCGACCTGCGAAAGAATTGAGCTTCTCAGCGACTTCTTCAGCAAATCGAAGATCGAAACCGCCAGACCTTCGCAAATCTTCAAGGCAATGTTGCCCACAAAACCGTCGCAGACAATCACGTCGACGCTGCCAGAGAAAAGATCTCCGCCTTCGACGTTGCCTACAAAATGGACCGGGCTTTTCTTCAGCAGCGTGTACACTTCGCGGGTCAGCACGTTGCCCTTGATCTCTTCCTCGCCCACCGAAAGCAATCCAACACGAGGGCGCCTGCTTCCGAACGTCGCGCGGTAATACACTTCGCCCATCACCGCGAACTGCAGCAGATGCTCGGGCTTCGAATCCACATTCGCGCCCACGTCCAGCAGCACGGAGACACCGCCCCTGGCGTTGGGAAAAGGAGCAGCCAGCGCGACGCGGTCCACGGACTCGAGCGTCCCGAGAATGAACTTCGCCGCGGTCATGACCGCACCGGTATTTCCGGCGCTGACCAAGCCATCGGCCTTGCCATCGTGAACCAGACGTGCCGCCACGTGCACCGAGCTGTCTTTCTTGCGCCGAAAGGCCTGCGCTGGGTGATCGTTCATGGTGATCACCTCGCTCGCCGGAATAATCTCGATCGGCAGGTTCGGCGCCGAGTGCTTGGCAAGTTCGGCGCGCACCACATTGGGCTGCCCCACAAGCAAAACCCGCACGTTAAGTTCGCGTGCCGCCAGCACACTGCCTTCCACTTCAGGACGTGGTGCATGGTCCCCGCCCATGGCGTCAACGGCGATGGTGATCATGGGATTTTGCTCGCAGAATCAGCGAAACGAAAAAGCCTAAGCCGACGCTTGTACCGCCTTGCCTTTGTAGTAGCCGCAATGCGGACACGCCTGGTGCGGCTGTTTCATTTCCTGGCAATTCGGACATTTGCCCAGCCCGGGCTTGGCCAGAAAATCGTGGGCCCGCCGCGTGCTCGTCCTTCTCTTAGAATGCCTCCGTTTTGGGTTAGGCATAACACTACACCTCGTTCCCGCCGCGTTGGGCGGATTATATAGGGCTTTCGCCCTGGAAAAGCTATTGTTTTTTCAGCCAGTCCTGCTTGAGACGTGCAAGAGAAGCCAAGCGGGGATCCGTGGCGTGGGTCTCGCACCGGCACTCTTCGTGGTTCAGGTTGGCGCCGCAATTCGGGCACAGCCCCCGGCAATTGCTCTGGCAAATGGCCTTGATGGGAAGCGCCAAAAGCACCTGCTCTTTCAACACGTCCGCCAAGAAAAGGCCATCTCCTTCGTAAAAGCCGATTTCCGTATCGTCATCCTTCAACCGGTCCTCGCGATGCTTGGTGAGGCTGGCACCGTTCGGAAGCGGTGCATAAAAAAGGTCAAACGAGCGGCTCACTTCCTCGGCGACCGGTTCAAGACAGCGCGCGCAAACCAGTTCCACCTTGGTTTCGAGGTTGCCCTCGACGCGAATCTGGCCTTCCAGCAACTCCGCGGTGGCAGTCACTTCCAGCGGCGCAATCTGTTTGATTTCCGCCGAATGGAAGTCGATGCTGCCCGGCGCATAGGCCTTGTGGATGCGGAGCTTGCGGACGGCTAATTCCTTGACGTCCAGGAACATCGGTTCAGCGCCTCCGGCGCGCACGCTCATGCTTTACCATTATTCAGAGGGGTTACGGCCAAGTCAAGGAAGCTGCGCACGACCTGCAGTTTTTTGCCCTTCTTGTCAACGGCGCGGCTCCCTACTCACTCGCTATTGCTATCGGCGGCCTTCGCTTGAAGGAAAGCACAATGGGCCGTTAGTGGACATATTTCACACTTCGGCTTGGAGCGCTTGCAGATCTCCTGGCCGTGCCTCTTCAGCAGCAGGTAAGCGCGCTGCCGCGCCTCGAGCCTGGGGGGCAATCCCGTGTCCAGGATCTCTCTCGCCACCCGGTAGTCGGCGGCATAGTTCTTTCCCGGTTCTCCGACAAACAGCCGCACGGGGACTCCTACGAACGCGGACGGCACGGCCGCAACGGGCGCCAGCCCGGAAAACAGCAGGATCTTTTCTGCGCTGGGCTCTCCGATCGTGGGAAATTCCTGGAGCAGTTTCTTCGCGGGCTTGAGCTTGTTCTCTCGAGCAAGGGTCCCCGGCTTGTCTTGCACTTGCTCGATCCGCTTTTCGAGGGCGGCTGTGAGGTCGCCGTGCAACTCGTTCTTGACTCTCCCGGCGATATCCTTCAGTCGCGCT
>DATAIH010000190.1:0-11793 GCA_036262755.1 Candidatus Acidiferrum sp. | reverse complement strand
AACGTTTATCGGCGGGCCGGTGGGTGACCGGGTGGGTCGCAAACTGGTTATCTGGTGCTCCATCCTTGGCGTTCTGCCGTTCACGCTGGTTCTGCCCTATGCGAATCTCGTCTGGACCAGGATTTTGAGCGTGGTCATCGGATTGATTCTGGCGTCCGCGTTTTCTGCCATTCTGGTTTATGCGCAGGAGCTCATGCCGGGGCGGATTGGCGCGGTTTCGGGTCTGTTTTTTGGCTTCGCGTTTGGCATGGGTGGAGTCGGCGCAGCGGTCCTCGGCAAGCTCGCCGATAGGACCAGCATTGATTTCGTCTACCACGTGTGCGCGTACCTGCCGGCGATTGGCATCCTGACGGCGTTCCTGCCGGACCTCGGCCCTCGAAAGGTACGTCAACCGAAACCCGTCACTGCTTGATGTGCGGCGCACTTCCTGGCTCGCCTCGCTCGATCGGGGTGAGTTTTCATGCCATAAGCTTAAGGCCAAAAATAAAAGAAGGGCGGGCCGGAGCCCGCCCTCGTGGAATTACGAATGGCCAGCGGTTAGAACATCAACTTCAAAGCAAACTGGAGCTGGCGTGAAGAGCCGAAATCGCCGGTCGGGAAACGCGTGCTCGTAATCTGGCCAAACGCGCTGCTGGTAGTGGTTAAGAACGGATTGCCAAAGTTCGGATGATTGAAGATGTCAAATACTTCCGTCCGGAACTGAAGATTGACTCTTTCTGTCAGCTTGGTGTCCTTTACGAGCGAGGCATCGGTGTTCACGAAGCCCGGTCCCGTGATCGCATTGCGGCCGAGGTTGCCGGGATGGCAAACCGTACCCACGCAGGGCCTCGCAAAGACGGCCGTGTTGGCGAACCACTGCGCCGGATTTCCTGTGGTCTGAACCGGGCCAGTGATATCTGGCCTTACGGTTAAGGAGATTCCGGGTCCGGGGGCGATGAGCAGCGACGGGGTAAGGGGATTGCCGGTCTGCCACGAACTAATTGCGCCAACTTGCCAGCCGGTGATGAGCTTGGGCGTGTGGGACTTGAAGGGCAAGGTGTAGAATCCGCTGGCCACGATGCGATGACGGGCGTCGAACTCCGAGAGCCCGTAGTCGCCGCGCGGATTGTAAGCGTTTTGAATCACCAAGCTCTCGCCCGTGGACAAGGAGTTGTAGTCCAGTGACTTCGAGTAGGTGTAGGTGGCCAGCAGTTGCACGCCGTGAGAGAGATGCTGGTTCAGCGTGGCCCACACAGCGTTGTAATTGCTGATGCCGCCGCTGTTGATCTGGTTGAGGTTGTTTAGCGCGCAGGTATTCGGAGCCTGACATTGCGACGGAATGACTGGACTGGTTTGCGGAAGGGTTGGGAAAGGCCTGGTCGAACCGTAGTTGCCACCGGTCACAAAGGGTTGATTGATATTCTGGGTGAGCTGCAAATGAGTGCCTCTCAGTCCGACATAGGCCACCTCCAACCCGAGCGACGAGCTCAGCTGGCGCTCGATCGTCAGGTTCCAGTCCTGAGCGTACATGTTGTCAAAGAAAGGATTGATCAACGCGGGGCCAAGGCTACTGACCCGGACACCGGGATTTTCCAAGGTAATGCTTCCCGAGATCGAAGCGGGAATAGCAAATGGCGGATTGGAGCTCAAACCGGTAACAATGTTGGTGGTGGGAGCTTGGGTCATGAGGGCATAGGCCGCACGAATGGAAGTCTTGCCGCTCTTAAAGGGATCCCAGGCAAACCCGACGCGCGGCTGAAAGTTTTTGTTGCTGGTTCGGTAGGGCTGCGGAGCCGACACTAAGGTGCCCGTGGTCGGGTCAAAATTCGTAAAGCGCCCTGCGGCTTCCGTTGGCGTAACATTCCAGGCATAGCGCAGGCCAATGTTAAACGTGAAGTTTGGCCTCAACTTGAAACTGTCCTGTGCAAAGCCCTCGTAAGAGGGTTGCAGGATTTTGTTATTGCCGGCGCCCAATGTGACGCTAAAGCTCGCCGCGCTGTCACTAAGGAAGTTGGCAAACGAACTGTACGTGAAAACGCCGACATTCTCGGCTATGTTGTTGTTGTAGGCGCGCCGGACCTCTCCGCCAAATGCGAAGCTATGCCGTCCCTTGAGCCAGCTCAAGGTGTCGTTTAAAACAGCCGTGGTGTCTCCCCGTCCTTGAGGCTCGCCATTGGGCCCGCCGAAGAGCAGGGTTCCTCCCGCGACATTGATAAGCGGCAGGCCGGTGGCGACGGGCGAACCTGGGGGCATATTTATGTTGAACTTTGTGGGATCGAGCAGGGCATTGGGGAGAAAAGTCAAATGGATGCGGTTAAAGCCGAGACGCACGGTATTGGCAAGCGACGCGCCGAAGGTGTGGTCTTCGGTGATGGTCGCGAGCTGGCGAAGTCCGTCGCGGGTGTCGCCAAAGCCCGGAATCGTCGCGGGGGCAACAGGCAACAACGGCTCCTGGCGGTGATCTTTCTGCACCACGTAATATCCGTGAAGCCGATCTTTCTGGGACAACTCAAAATCAACGTCACCCGAACCCTGATTCAGGGTCACATTGGCCAGCGCCCCTCCGGCGAAGCCCGTCCAATCGGCTTGCGCGGTGGACGCGTCCGTAGCCCGATGGAAATTCGCCGCGGGGACGATACCCAAAAGACTCTTCACCGCAGCAGAAGTGACTGTGGCAGCTTGGTTCTGGCTGATAACGGGTGTAGAGACCGTCAAGCTCTGATGCTGTCGGATACTCTCATAATCCAGGAAGAAGAACACTTTATTCTTGACGATGGGCCCGGCGAAATCCGCGCCGAATTGGTTTCTCTTGAAAGGATTTTGCGGGAGGTTCACCGGATTGAAGAAATTCCGTGCGTCCAAATCATTGTTGCGCAGGAACTCATACGCTTCGCCGTGGAAGCTGTTGCTGCCAGAGCGCGTGGCCATGTTGACGATGGCGCCGGAGTTGCGCCCGTACTCGGCGGGAAAGGCCGAGTTGTCGATCTTGAATTCCGAGAGTGTGCCAATCGGCGGCTGGAAGGTGATCTGGTTCTGCACCGGGTCGTTCAAGTTGATGCCGTTTACCAGCCAATTGGTGGTGTCTTCACGCTGGCCTGCGGTATTGATGCCGAACGAGCCCTGTCCCCGGAGCGGAGATGACAAGAAGCCGTTGGCCGGCGGGGTCATGGTCCCCGGAGTAAGCAGACTGAGGTCGGTGAAGTGGCGGCCATTCAGCGGGATATCCTGCACGGTCTTGTTGTCGATGACCTGCCCCATGCTGTTGGTCGTGGTGTCTATGACCGCCGCCTGGGCCGTGATCTCGACGGTCACCGAGGCTTCGCCGATCTTCAGCGGGACATTCCGGGTAACGGAGGTAGCCACGGGTAGATCGATATCGGTGACCACGGCCTTTTGAAAGCCCGCAGCGGTGACTTCCATGCGATAACTGCCGATGGGCAGCGAGGGGAAGAGATAAGTCCCCGTGCTATCGGTTTGCGAGCTGGTGGAAGCCCCCGTGGCTTCGTTGATCAGCGTTAGCTTGGCATTGGGAACCGTGGCCCCGGTTGCGTCGGTGACAACGCCGGTCAGGCTGGCCGCGGACTGGGCCATGGTCGAAGTCGCCAGAGCACAAACGAGAACAAGCAAAAAGAAAACGCAAACGCACGCATTCTGAAACGAGGACCTAGTTGCCACAGCTTTCATATTGCTGTTCCTCCTGGAGTCAAAGAAATCGATCGGCTGGGGTAAGAACTTTGTCTTTAGCCGTTTCCGTGGTTTGCTGGAAGAATAACGCCGCGGAACAAGCACAGCTTCGTCGAAAGGGAAACTTTTACGTGGCCGAGGACCCGTACCTTACTCATCCCCAGCGGGAAGCGGGCAATCGGAATGCCATAGACACTCGGTGACCGATCTTCGGAGAAATATCCTCTTATCAACAATTTATAGAGCTTGAGCAAATCCTTGGTCGTTTACATGTGCTTTGGACTCCAAGAATCGGAAGGCTCCTACGAAATACGGAAGGTGTGGTGTGCTACGCCGCACACATCCAAGACAAGGGCAAAATACATTGCACCTGCCGTGGACAACTCGATCTACTTCGCGCAGGAGGAGGGCAGGAGCAGTACTTGGCCCTCGTGAATGAGGTTTTCGTCTCGCAGATTGGGGTTGGCGCGCACGATCGAGGGGCAGGCTGTGCCCTGGCCGAGTTGGGTTTGCGCGATGGTCGAGAGGCTGTCCCCGCGGCGGACGGTGTATTTCGCTAGGGCGGGCGGCGGAGCGGAAGAAGCCGGAACGACAATCTGCGAACCCGCGTCGAGCACGTCGGGATTCGGAAGGCCGGGATTGAGCGTAAGGAGTTCCCGCCAGCGGCGTCCATCGCCAAGGTGCGAGGCGGCCAACTTCCAGAGAGAGTCGCCGGGTTTGACGGTGACGATGGTCGGCTTGCCGGAGATCATCGGTGACACTGGGGCGCGCGCCAGTGGTGTGAGAACACCAGGGGTGTCGGGCGCATGGGAGAGCGCAGGTGGTCGAGGAGCAGATCGGCGCGCAGCAGCGGGCGCAGGCAAAACGCGCGGCCGTTCGAAGGGGGACCGCCTGACGAACGGCCTCGACGGAGCGATCACTCGCGGAGCCGGCGCTACGGCCGGGGGAGGAGCCACGGTCATAGAAGGAAGTAAGGGCTCGGCCGACGGCCTCGGTGAGGCGAGCACGGGAGCGTCCGCGAAAGGAAGAGGAAATTCCGCGGAGCGCTGAAGCTGTTGTGATTCTCGTTCTCTGCTCGAGCGCCGCGCGATGTCGCCAAGCGAAACCTCGGCGGAATTCGCGGAAGGCGATGCAGCAGGGGCGTCGTGTGCGACCGTTGCGCCGCTGACGCCGTCTCCGAGCTTTGGTGGGCCGGCAGCGGCTGCCGTCTGCTCGCCTTTGCGCGCTTCGAACTCGGCGCGATCCTCCGGGGTAAGAATGCGCTCGCGCTTCAGGTCTTCGGCGGTGTAAACGTGTCTGGCTTCTTTCTGCTGGTTTTGCTTGCGTGCCCGTTCCTGACGCGCGGCCGCCGCAACGCTGAAGTTCTGGTCTGACGTCTGGCTTTGGACTTGGTCTTGGCTTTGTTGACTTTGCTCTTGAGCACGGCACTGCCGAGAGCCTGCCAATGCGAAGGAAATAATCAGGATAAAGGGGACACAGCTACACAGAGAGCCGGAAGGGAACGTTGCGGCGCTCAAGTGGCTGACCCGGGCTGGGGCGTCAAGATCAGGACTTGCCATTCAAAACCGAACCGATGACGGGGACAGAACCTAAAAAAGTATACCCGAAACGACCGTTCCAGAACACCACAAGCTTTCCAACTTTTCCTGCGAAGGCCGGCCGCAAGAAGCCGTATCGACGTGGCTCGCGAGCGCGACCGCATGCGCTTGGCGCGAGGAATCAGAGGTTAGTGTGATTTTAGGACCGGTTCATGGCCCGCTCGATCGAGATCATTTTGTGGCGACGGGGAGTTCCGACTTGTGATATGAAGCGCGTGCGAAAGGAACGCGATCATGAGCCTGGACATGAGCATGAAAATGAAAAGCGGGGCATTGCTGGGCGTGATGTTGGTTTTCTGCCAAGGAGCGGCTGGTCAGCAGAAAGCGCAGGACCGGAGAAAGTTTTTGGATCCCTCAACGCCGGTTAGCGACGATCCGCGGCGCGTTCCGGTGAAGCCGGCACCAAGGGGACCGGACCGCGTTCTGGTTTTGCGCGGCGGAAGAATCTTTGACGGAACGGGAGCACCCACCGAGCAAGGCACGCTGGTCATCGAGCGCAACAAAATTTTGAAGATCTTGCCGGCGTCGTCGACCGAATGGCCGAAGAACGCCGAAGTTGTGGATGTTGCGGGCAAAACCGTTCTCCCAGGGCTCATCGATCTGCACACGCACTTGACGTATCCGCTGACGGAAGGCGATGTACAGCACGCTCCGAGTGAAGCCGATGCGACGCTGCGCGCCGTGGAAAAGCTCCGCTACTTTTTGGAGAGCGGGATCACCAGCGTCCGCGACGTCGGTTCGCAAGGCGACGTGACCTTTCGCTTGAAAGAGTGGGTGCGTGACAATCGGCTTGCCGGTCCACGGGTTTTTCCGGCGGGACAGTTCATCACCGCCGAGGGCGGACACTCGACGGAGAACACGCCCGACGAATGGATCAGAGGGATGGGCGCGACGCGGATCGCTTCGGGACCGGACGACTGGCGACTGGCGGTGCGTGAACAATTTCATAAAGGCGCAGATGTTATCAAGCTCGGGAGTCATTTCTCTCCTGAAGAAGTTAAAGCGGCGGTCGAAGAGGCGCACGAGCTGGGGCTGAAGGTGACCGTGGATGCGGAAACATTTTACATTCGGCGAGCGGTGGAAGCAGGAGTGGACACCATCGAACATCCCTTGCCGAGGACCGATGAGACGATACAGTTGATGGCCCAGAAAGGTGTGGCCGCCGATCCGACGCTGATTCCGTATCAAATCATTTTTGAAGAGTGGGGTGGGTACTTTGGCTCGACCTCGCGTCGGTTCACGTTTTCCAACGAAGCCAATCTGGAAATGCTGAAGAAATTGCGGAGAGCGGGAATCAAGTGCGGGGTCGGAACCGATTTGATCCTGCATTGGTATCGCTACCTGCCCGGGCCGTACATTCGCGAACTGAAGAATTTCGTCACCGCCGGGTGGAGCGTCCGCGAGGCTTTGGTAGCGGCGACCAAGACGAATGCGGAGATTCTGGATATGGACGATCGATTGGGAACGCTCGCGCCGGGCAAGCTTGCCGATGTGCTGGTCGTTAGCGGCCGGCCGGATGAGAACTTGGACGAACTGGCCAAGGTGGACTTCGTGATCCGCGACGGGTACACGGTCGTGGAAGCCGGGAAGGTGACCATGCCGAGGCACGCGGTGGCTCCGCAGCCGAGAAACCTCCAGTGAGGAGGCCGGGTGTAAATCTCGGCTCATCAGCAAGATACCTCGAAGCAAGTCTCGATCGGGTTCCTTACATTCCGCAATGGATTAACCTTATTCCATGGCTTGCCCCTGGCAGCTGGGCGCCCCCCTTCGTAAGCGAAAGATTTTAAGGGTTTTTCCCACAGGAAGGCGAAAATTGCCATTTGACAGGGCCCATTGACTTCCTTATACTCTCTTGTTTGTCAGGGATGATACTAACCTGAGTGGGGCGGCTCCGGAGCGTTTTGGAGCCGATTGAGTTGGAAGGGTATTATGTTCGGTCCCGGAACAAGCAAGTCGGAATGGGACCGAAGAGCGGCCGGAATGGGGCGCCAGCCCCGCAAAGCCGAGTAAGCCTCTCCGAACTGATACCAAGAGAACAGTTCTACCTCTTGGAGTGCGTACGGAGTTTCTTGCTGGTTGTTCTCCGGATTCGCAGTAGACCTTTCAGCAGCGCACGCTCTCGCGCAGCTTTGTCTCTGCGCCTGGCGAGAGTGCACGCGAGAGTTGGACTGCGGTGTGGCCAAAAAAGAGGGAAGACTGTGCCGACGTTCTCACAACTAGTACGCATGGGCCGTGAAGCGGTCCTCAGCAAAACGAAGTCGCCCGCGCTGGTGGGCTGCCCGGAGAAACGCGGCGTGTGCATCCGCGTGTACACGCAGACGCCCAAGAAGCCGAACTCGGCGCTGCGCAAGGTGGCGCGCGTGCGCCTGACGAACGCCGTGGAAGTGACGACCTACATTCCGGGCATCGGACATAACTTGCAGGAGCACTCGATCGTGCTGGTGCGCGGCGGCCGCGTGAAGGACCTGCCGGGAGTGCGCTATCACATCGTGCGCGGGACGCTGGACGCGGCGGGGGTCGAAAACCGCAAGCAGGGGCGGTCGAAGTACGGCGCGAAGCGGCCGAAAGCGGCGCAAGCGAAGTAGAGCGTTCGCGACGAGGACGCGAAGGAGCGAAAGGGAGCGATGCCACGCAAAGGATTAGTTTCGCGGAGAGTTCAGGCGACCGACCCGGTTTACGGCAATGACCTGGTGGAAAAGTTTATCTGCTCGATGATGTGGGATGGCAAGAAGAGCACGGCGCAGCGCGTGTTCTACGGCGCGATGGACCAGGTAGCGAAAAAGACCAACGACGATGCGTTGAAGGTTTTCAAGAAGGCCGTCGAGAACGTGAAGCCAGTGCTGGAAGTGAAGACGCGGCGCGTGGGTGGCGCGAACTATCAGGTTCCGGTGGAAGTGAATCCGTTTCGCCGGCAGTCCCTGGCCATTCGCTGGCTGCTGCAGTATTCGCGGGACCGCGCGGGCAGGACCATGGTGGACAAGCTGGCCGATGAACTGATCGACGCAGCCAACGCGCGCGGCGGGGCCATGAAGAAGAAGGAAGATGTGCACCGCATGGCGGAAGCCAACAAGGCGTTCGCCCATTATCGCTGGTAGGAAAAAGGGATTGGTGGAATCGTGAGCGAAGCAGTTGCAATTCGGCCCGGAGACAAAAAGGCTAGTGGGAGCATGGGACGAGCGTTCAAACTCGAAGACACCCGGAACATCGGGATCATGGCGCACATCGACGCCGGAAAGACCACGTCGACCGAGCGCATCCTTTATTACACGGGTGTGACCTACAAGATCGGTTCGGTGGACGAAGGCACGGCCACCATGGATTGGATGGAGCAGGAGCGCGAGCGCGGCATCACCATTACCAGCGCCGCGACCTCCGCCGCGTGGGATCGCTCTGGCAAGAAATACCGCGTCAACATAATTGATACGCCGGGCCACGTGGACTTCACCGTCGAAGTGGAGCGCTCGCTGCGCGTTTTGGACGGTGCGGTGGCGATTTTTGACTCAGTGGCCGGCGTGCAGCCGCAGTCGGAAACGGTTTGGCGCCAGGCGGACAAGTACCGCGTCCCGCGCCTCGCGTTCGTAAACAAGATGGACAAGATGGGAGCGGATTTTGACCACGTCATCCGCACCATGCGGCAACGCCTCGGAGCCCACCCCGTTCCCCTCCAGTTTCCCCTCGGCAGAGAAGACAACTTCATCGGGTGCATCGACTTCCTCGAACAAAAAGTGATTGTCTGGTTGGAAGAAACCCTGGGCGCGAAGTTTGAGATCTTCGAGGTCCAAAAGCTCTGGGATCCGGCGTTTGTCGGTTCGCGTCCCGACGTGGCCGCGGCCCTCAAGGGTTCGGCCATCGACAAGAAATTCTACGAAGATCACCGCGGCAAGGTGGTCGAATACATCGCCGAGCACGACGACGAGGTGCTCGACAAGTATTTGAACGAAGGCACGCTGTCGGTCGAGGAGATGCGCAAGTCCATTCGCAAGTCCACGCTGGCGATGAAAATCGTGCCCGTGCTTGCCGGCTCGGCTTTTAAGAACAAAGGCATTCAGCCGTTGCTCGACGCGGTTGTCGATTATCTCCCCTCACCCGTCGATGTTCCCCCCGTGGAAGGAATCAACCCGGAAAATGATGAACCAATTCTACGGCGCGCTTCGGATGAGCAGCCTTTTTCGGCGCTGGCCTTCAAAATCATGTCCGACCCGTTTGTGGGCCACCTGACTTACATCCGCGTGTATTCCGGGATGCTGAAGGCCGGCAGCTACATTTACAACTCCACCAAGCGAACGCGCGAACGCATTGGGCGGCTGTTGCAAATGCACGCCAACAAGCGCGAAGAGATTGACGTGGTGTACGCCGGTGACATTTGCGCTTGCGTCGGCCTGAAGAGCGTCACCACCGGCGACACGCTGTGCGACGAGAACAAGCAGATCATCCTCGAGGCCATCGATTTCCCCGCCCCAGTTATTTCCGTAGCCGTTGAACCGAAAACAAAAGCGGACCAGGACAAGATGGGCCAGGCGCTGGCCCGGCTTTCCCAGGAAGATCCGACGTTCCGCGTGCATACCGACACGGAAACCGGGCAGACGCTGATCTCCGGCATGGGCGAATTGCACCTGGAAATCATCGTCGACCGCATGAAGCGGGAATTCAACGTGGAGGCGAACGTCGGCCGTCCGCAAGTGGCTTACCGCGAGACCATCCGCAAGAAAGCCGAAGCCGAAGGCAAGTACATCAAGCAGACCGGCGGGCGCGGCCAGTACGGCCATTGCAGACTCGAAGTCCATCCGCTGCCCAGCGCGGACCACGAAGACATGCACGAAATGTCTAGCGACGAGCTGGATGCTTTGGCGAAGTCTGTCGCCGGTACGGGCGGTAAGTGGAAATTCGACAAGGAGCACCGCTTCCTGTTTGTGGACAAGATTTTTGGCGGCGCCATACCCAAGGAATTCATTCCCCCGATCGAGGTGGGCATTCGCGAAGCCATGGATAGCGGTGGGCTCGCCGGCTTCATGATGGTGGACGTGGCTGCGGTGCTTGTCGATGGCAGCTATCACGATGTCGACAGTTCGGAAATGGCGTTCAAGATCGCGGGCTCGCTGGGCTTCAAGGAAGCCTGCGCGAAGGCCAAACCAGTGCTGCTCGAACCGATCATGAAGGTGGAAGTGGTGGTTCCGGAAGAATACATGGCGGCGGTGTTTGGCGACCTAAACTCGCGCCGAGCACAGATTCAAGGTTCGGAAGTGCGCGCCGCCAGCCATGTGATTCGCGTGCAGGTTCCCCTGGCGGAAATGTTTGGCTACGCCACGGATTTGCGCAGCCGTACGCAAGGCCGCGGGAATTTCACCATGCATTTTTCACATTATGCGGAAGTGCCGAGCAGCCTCGGCGAAGAAATTATCGGGAAGGTGCGTGGTAAGAAGTAGGTTCTCGGGATAGTGGATGAATTTGACTGAGGAGCAGACGACGAAATGGCCAAGGAGAAATTCGAGCGCAGCAAGCCGCACGTGAACATCGGGACGATCGGGCACATCGATCATGGCAAGACCACCTTGACGGCGGCGATCACGAAAGTGCTCAGCAAGCACAACCCCAAGGTGCAGTTCCGCGCGTTTGACTCGATTGACAACGCTCCGGAAGAGCGCGAGCGGGGGATCACCATCGCGGTGTCGCACGTGGAGTACGAGACGGCCAACCGGCACTACGCGCACATGGACTGCCCGGGGCACGCGGACTATATCAAGAACATGATCACCGGTGCGGCGCAGATGGACGGGGCGATTTTGGTGGTGGCCGCGACCGACGGGCCGATGCCGCAGACGCGCGAGCACATTCTGCTGGCTCGGCAGGTGGGGGTGCCGGCGATCGTGGTGTTTCTGAACAAGTGCGACATGGTGGAAGACGCCGAGCTGTTGGAGCTGGTGGAACTGGAAGTTCGCGAGCTTTTGAAGAGTTACCAATTTCCGGGAGACAAGATACCGGTGATCAAGGGTTCGGCGCTGCAGGCGCTGAACGGCGACGCCAAGTGGGAGAAGACCATCGACGAATTGATGGACGCGGTGGACAAGAACGTGCCGTTGCCGGTGCGCGACGTGGACAAGGCGTTTGCCATGCCCATCGAAGATATTTTTTCGATCAGCGGGCGGGGCACGGTGGTGACCGGGCGGGTGGAGCGCGGCAAGGTGAAGGTGGGCGAGGAAGTGGAGATTGTGGGCTTTCGCGCGACGCAGAAGAAAGTGGTGACGGGCGTGGAGATGTTCCGCAAGTTGCTGGACGAAGGGATTGCGGGGGACAACGTGGGGCTGCTGCTGCGCGGGACGGAAAAGGACGACGTGGAGCGCGGGCAGGTGGTGTGCAAGCCGGGAAGCATTACGCCGCACACGAAGTTCAAGGCGGAAGCGTATGTGTTGACGAAGGAAGAGGGCGGGCGGCACACGCCGTTTTTCACGGGCTACCGGCCGCAGTTTTACTTTCGCACCACGGACGTGACCGGGGACGTGAAGCTGCCGCAAGGGGTGGAGATGGTGATGCCGGG
>DATAIH010000189.1:0-5982 GCA_036262755.1 Candidatus Acidiferrum sp. | reverse complement strand
CCTGACGTTTCCCGACCCTGTGTCGTCTATTCCACAGGAGCCAGGAATGGGAACAATGGGACTTGCGCTGCCCTGGAAGACTAAAATCACTTCCGCGCTGCGCGAACCTGCCGCGGTAGGCAGGTGGGAGACGCGAGTGGGACCTTCCGGGGACCTGACGGGCGGGCCGGCCCAGCAGGGGGCGGAACCAGCAAACCAAGACGCCGCACTGGCTGCCGCCTGCCAGGCGGGAGACCTGCGCGCGTACGAGCGGTTGTACGCGCTGCAGGGCGCGCGGATGAAAAACCTTGCGCGTAACGTGCTGGGCAGCACCGCGGACGCGGAAGACGCCGTGCAAGAAACGTTCCTGAAGGTGCAGCGAAGCATTGCAGGTTTTCGCGGGCAATCGAGCTTTGTGACCTGGACGTACCGGATCTTACTCAACACGTGCTACGACGCGCGGCGCAGCCGGCTGCGGAAAAAAGAAGTGACGACCGACGAGGACTCGGAACAGGCACCGCGCATGGAGCCGCGTGCGCCGGGGGCGCACCCGTCATTGCGGATGGCGCTCGAGCGCGCGCTCGAGAAGCTGACGCAGCATCAGCGCGACGTTTTTCTGCTGTACGAAGTGGAAGGATTCCGTCACGCGGAGATTGCCGGAATGCTCGAGATAACCGAGGCGGCGTCGAAAAACACGTTGTTTCAAGCGAAGAAGAATTTGCGAGACATGCTGGAGCCGCCACGAAACAGTCGAGCGGAGCTGCGGTGAACCAAACACGGTGAACGACGATGGATGTAACCTGTAAAGATCGCGAGCGGATTTTTGAAGGCGGTACGGCAGCGGAATGGGCCGCGCTGGAAGCGCACGCGGCGGCTTGTGCAACGTGCGCGGAGGAAATTCGCGCGTGGAAGTCGCTAAGCGCGGCGGCAACAGAGTTGCGGGATTACTCACCAAACCCCGGGTTGTGGAGCCGCATTGAACGCGCGTTGACCGAACAAGATGCACGGAAAGCACGGCGGCGAGAGGGCCAGCGGTGGTTTTTGTTCCTGCCAAATATTTCTTTGGGCTGGCAAACGGCGCTTGCCGGGGCGTTTGTTTTGATCCTCACTGCTTCTGTGGCTTGGATATTTCGTGGACCAGGTCCCGAGGTGGGCAAGCAGGATCCCTTGCTGAAGAGCGCGGCACTCAAGGAAGTGGAGAGCGCGGAAAGCGCGTACGAAAAAGCCATCGACAAGCTGGCTGCGGAGGCCAAGCCACAGCTCGAGACGCCAGCGACGCCGCTGCTGGCGAATTACCACGAAAAGCTGCTGGTGCTGGATAGCGCGATCGCCGATTTGCGCGCGCAGTCGGGATTGAATCCGTCGAACGCGCAATTGCGGTATCAATTGCTGGCCATGTATCAGGAAAAACAGCGCACGCTCGAAGAGGTTTTGGAGGCAGGAAAATAATGAATGAGCTCAGACGGAGCTTTTGCAAAGGAGAGTGGTGTCGCGCGGCGACGAAGACGCTGGTCTGCGCGATGTTTTTCGCAGCAGGGCAATATGCTGTGGCCGCAAATCGCGGCCAGGAAGAAGTGTCAAGGGATTTTCAGAAGACCGTGACCCTCGGCGCGGGACAGTCCATCCATATCGAGCATAAGTTTGGAGAGGTGCGCGTCCACGGGGAATCAGGGCGCGAAGTGAAGATTTCGGCCGCAATTCGCGTGCAGGCGGGTTCGCATGATGAGGCACAGTCCTTTGCCGACAAGATACAAATCGACGTGCAGCAAACGGGCGAAGGGTTGCGCATCAAGACCATTTATCCGGAACAAGAAAGCAAATGGTTTCACCTCGGAAGGAATACTTCCTATTCTGTCAACTACGACATTGCTATGCCGTCGGACGCGCCGCTCAATGTGCGCAACAGTTTCGGGAGCACGGAAGCATCCGCGATCCATGGCGCGGCGGATATTGACAACAGCCACGGCAGCATTTCGATGCGCGATGTGGGGGCTGCGCGAGTAAACAATTCCTTCGGGAGCATTGAGCTAACCGGCGCGGGCGGGAACGTGTCGGTGACGGACACGAACGGCTCCGTGCAAGTATACGACGTGAAGGGCACGCTTGAGGTGCGCAACCGCTTCGGCAGCATCATTTCGAAAAATATCCAGGGAGCAGCGACCATCAACGGCGGGAACGGAGCCGTCACGCTCTCCGATTCCGCTTCCGGGCAGGTTACCACCTCCTTCGGGAGCGTGGATGCGCGCAACGTGAAGGGCGATCTGACGGTGCACGACAACAACGGCAACGTGGATGTCGCCACGATTGGCGGAGCGGCGGATATCACCAACAGCTTTGGCAACGTCACCTTCTCCGATGTACACGGGCGCGTGAACTGCTCCACGAACAATGGCCGAGTGAAAGGGAGCGCGTTGACCGGCAACTCCGTGACCATTCACGATTCCTTCGGCAACATCGAACTGGACACCATTAGCGGCACGCTGGACGCCGAAACCTCGAACGGAAGGATCACCGTTCGCGATGCGCGCGGGGCCGTCACACTCGGGACTTCTTTCGGAGCCATCGATGCCTCCAACATCCCGAAGGGAATAAGGGCAACGGACGGGAATGGTGCGATCACGCTTGCGGACATCGGCGGAGACACCTATGCGAAAACGAGTTTTGGCAGCGTGTTGGTCGAGCGGGTGAACGGCAACTTGACCGTGCAGAACAACAACGGATCGGTGACGGCACGAAGCGTGAAGGGCGACGCGAGCATTAGGACCTCTTTCTCGGGCGTTACCTTGGATGGGATCGCCGGGAAGATCAGCGTGGACAATCAGAATGGCGCGATCGCCGTGACGGCTGCCCGCCCGACGAGCGGTTGCCGGGACATCCTGTTGAAAACTTCGTTTTCATCCATCCGCGTGCAGATTCCACAGGGTCTGGGGTACAACCTCGCCGCGCACACGTCGTTCGGCAGGGTTTCTTCGGATTTGCCGGTTACCACGACGGGGACCCTCGGCGGAGACACGCTCAACGGAACGATCAATGGGGGAGGGTGCGTGCTGCAGCTCAACAATGCGAACGGAAGCATCGAGATTGCCAAGGCGCCGTAACTTGAGATGCTTTATGGGCCGGAGGCCCGCGCCCGGGACATGGCGAAGGCCTTGTGCAGAACGGAAGTCGCTTTTTCTGTTAGCTTAAACTTGCCAAGTTCCTCTTCCTGGGCAAAAGCTATGTCGGTAACGTCGCTGCCGGCGCGCGGTTCACCACCCACTAGCCCGCAGAGATAGTCGGCGATGACGAAATGGAAACGAGGCTTCTTCCTAGCATCCGGGTAAATGCGGTCGAAAAGCTCAATCAAGTCGAGAACGCAGACCTCCAGCCCGGTTTCCTCCCGCAATTCGCGGCGGACGGCTTCCTCCAGGGTTTCCCCAATTTCGATCGTGCCGCCAGGGATGGACCATTCGCCGAGCAGGGGCTCGGTGCCGCGACGAATGAGCACGGTCCGATCCTGGTCGATGATCACGCCGCCCACGCCGATTACTGGGCGGTCAGGGTATTCTCTGGAAAAAGCCATGTGGGCGAGCCTCGGATTCGCTCGAACGGGCAAGAGCTCGAATTTCCATGCCTCGGTATATAATACGCTGCAGGTGGCGGGGACGGTCCTCGTACCACCACTTTGCCGAAGAAGAGTGCGGAGGCTGGACCTGTGATCCGTTGCCCTGAATGTTCAGCAGAGATCGATGTAGATGAAGATGAAGTCGAGGAAGGCGAGATCCTGAGCTGCCCCGAGTGTGAATCCGAGCTCGAGGTGTCGCAAACGCACCCCGTCCATTTGAACGTCATCTCCGACGATTTAGACGAAGAAGAAGAAGAGGAGACAGAGGAGACCGAGGTCGGAGAGGACGGCAACTTTTCGGACGAGGAAGAAGAAGAATACGAAGAAGAAGATGAGGAGTGACAGGACATTTCCTCCCGCGTGGCATCTCCCCTGCGCCCCCCCACCATCGAATTTCAAGAAGGATATCCTGCAAATGAACCGCCTGAGAAAACTGCATTTTGTGTGCGTGGGCCTGCTGCTGCTTTCGCCCGCCGCGGCGTTTGAGGCGACACAGCAACCGGCCCCAGCCAATTCCAGCGCTCCGGCGCAGGATTCCTCGTCCAAAACCAGCAAGCCGGACAAGAAAAAATACAGCCACGCGGATGATTTTCTGATTCTCGGAACAGTTTTTAACGAAAAGGCGCTAGCGTTTCCAGGCGTGGAGCTGCGATTGCGAAAAGAGGGACAAAAGAGGTACAAGTGGCAAACCTACACGAACTCGCGCGGAGAGTTCGCGGTGCGCGTTCCGCAGGGCTCAAACTATGAGGTTCTGGCGCACGTAAAAGGATTCGTCGATCAGACGCGGACGATCGAAGCTATGGGTGGCGGCCACGAAGAAACGCTGGTGTTTCGGCTGCAGCCAAATTCAGGAGAACAGAAATGAGGAATGCACGACGCTTCTTTTGCCTGGTGGCGGCCCTCGCAGCGGTGGCGGCCGCGGCGAACGCGCAAGACAAAAAGCATGAAGCACAGCTTCGCACCGTCCACGGCGTGGTAAGCGACAAATCCGATAACCCTCTCTCGGGCAGCGTTGTTTTCTTGAAGAACATGCGGACCAACTCCGTGAGAAGCAGTTACACCGACGACACGGGCAACTACCGATTCAGCGGCCTCGACCCCAATGCGGACTACGAACTGCACGCCGAGAAGGACGATGCAAAGTCCGTAACGCGCACGGTGTCCAGTTTCGACTCTCGCAAAGACATCGTCCTAAATCTCAAGGTCGACAAGAAGAAAGATTGAGGGCATGGAGCGAAGGACATTGGGCTCCCAGGAAGCGCTCTTGTAGTTGTCCTTGATCGGGCCCGTTGCTGGCTATTTCCGAAGTGCAAAGAAACCATTTTCCTTCCCAGCGAATCTAACGCGGGAACCCAAATTCTGGAAACTAGGCATATCTTTTTTTGCCAGGGACCAGCTACTCCAGAGGATACTTAACCTCGATAATGAGAAATCAAAATGAACGGGCAAGCTGTTTATTCTCAAGAACTCTAATCGTGATGGCGCTTTTGGCGATACCGGTGTTGGCGCAAGAGGCGCCGCCCAAGCCTCCCGAACCGGAGCCAAGCACCGCTCAGTCAAAACAAGCAAAGGATAATTCGGGGAAGAACACAGGCGATACCGCCAGCGACAAGAGCGAAGAGCAACAAAGCACTGCCGGCGGGACTTCCAAAGATCGGCTGTTTTTCACTTTGCCCAATTTCCTCACGCTCGAAAACGCGGGCCACGTTCCGCCGCTGAGCGCTGGGCAAAAGTTCAAAGTCGTTGCGCGCAGTTCTTTTGACTACGTTCAATATCCTTGGTATGGGTTTCTGGCGGGGATTAGCCAGGCGCAGAACAGCGAGGCCGGCTATGGCCAAGGCGCGCAAGGCTACGCAAAGCGCTTTGGAGCGGCCGCCGCCGACGGCACGATCGAAAACTTCATGACCAGCGCCGTGTTGCCTTCTCTATTGCATCAGGATCCGCGGTTTTTTCAGTCTGGTCATGGCGGCTTTCGGCGGCGTACCTGGTATGCGTTCACACGCATCTTCGTAACTCTCGGTGACAATGGAAAGCCGCAATTTAACTTCTCCGAAGTTTTCGGGAGCGCCTTTTCAGCAGCCGCTTCCACCTACAGCTACCACCCTCACGAGGACAGGACCGTTGCAAACACGGGGAAGGTCTGGGGAACCCAGGTCGGATATGATGCGCTGACGTATGTGGTGAAGGAATTCTGGCCCGATGTTCGCCGTAAACTGCGGAAGCCAAAGGAATAGAAGACTCTTACTTCGCTTCACGGGGCTGCCGGCTCACCATGGCAAAGCGCTCGCCCTGGCGTTATGAGCCCTCAGGCTGGAGCGGGAACCAGCACTCGCATCGCGCGCGAGACGACCTCGATTTGCACGGGAGTTGACCCCAATATCTCGCCATCGCCGTGAAAC
>DATAIH010000188.1:0-3248 GCA_036262755.1 Candidatus Acidiferrum sp. | reverse complement strand
GCCAAGAATGCGATTCTGATAGTCGAGTTCGCGAAGGTGGAGTATGAGAAGGGCAAGTCCTTGATTGACGCTGCACTGGCGGGAGCGAAACTGCGCTTGCGGCCCATTTTAATGACCGCATTCGCCTTCATCCTCGGTTGTGTGCCTTTGTGGGCAGCTTCCGGTGCAGGCGGGATCTCGCGCCAGGTCCTCGGAACCGTGGTCATTGGCGGAATGACGGCGGCTTCCGTGCTGGCCATTTTCTTCATCCCTGTCAGCTTCGACGTGGTCGAGCGGTTCGGAATTTGGGCCTCGCGGAAGAAAAAAGCACCACACGCGCTGGAACCCAAACCAGCCCTGGGGAGTGCAGCCGCTGACGACTAGACACTCCCTCGACTTCCATGATCGGTCGGCCGGGTGAGATCAAATTCATCTCTGAAGAGCTAAACGATCGAAAAACATGCGGTCCATCGCTACAATATTCGTCGGCCTAGCTAAAGCCTGTCGTAGGAATTACACGTTGCAGAACCCCGATTCCTGCGGGAGCCCCGATTTTCGTGGGTTCAGAGGGTAGTTTTCCCCTTTTGAGGGGCCGCTGGCGGGCCCGGCGGGCCTTGCAACTTCAACCGCGGGGGCATTCGAACCAACCCTGGGGACCCGCGGAGATCGATCCAAGGCGGTCCGGTATCGTCTGCGCGCAGCGGCGCATGATCGAGGGAGAAGTTAGAAAGCAGAGGAAGACATTCGTGGGGGCCGGCCCGACTCCGTCTTGCTTCCAGGTGCAACGAGAACTTAGCGGGCTTAACTGCAGGAACAAAGAGGCAAGATACGTCCGAGCAAAACGCTCGCCCGATAGGCGAGTCGAGAAACACACGCGTCGGTCGATCCGGACGGAGGCCCAGAATGAGGATCGCAAGGACGAACCCGACGAAGAGCCACGGACCGCAGCGCTTCATGGGGTGTCGCCCTCGCGCGCTCGCTGCAAGTTGCGCTCCTTATTCATTTCCGCTAATTCCCGCAAGCAGGACTGCAGTTCCTGCCAGGCAGCTATTCCCTCGCGCGTGGCCACTTCAGCCTCTTTGGGCACATAGTAGCCGGTGGTCTTACCTTTCTCGCCGCGGTAGCTGATCTGCAGGTGGGGCCCGTGCTTGGGCCCTCCGCTCTGACAATGGCAGCCGGCGCGGCCGCAGGTGCGATAGGTTTCCGACAACGTACCGAAGATGGCAATCTCGGCCAGACGCTCGATCTGGCTCAACAAGCGGCGCCGTTGCGCTGAAGATCCTGCTAACGGGGACATGCTGCCTGCTCCTTCGTGGCCGGTTTCAGCCTCTGGTACTCCTGGTAACGCGCGATCGAGAAAAGGTTTTTGCTGATGATGCTCCAGCCTACGTAGCGCTGGAAACCACGCTCACCTTTATACATGGCGCGCAGCATGGAGAAGCCGTGCTTCAAATGGGCGACGGTCGCTTCGCATCCGGCGCGGAAATGCAGGCCGCGCCGAAACCAGCGCTCTTTCTGTCGTTTCGTCCGCTTCTCCCCCAGTGGTCCGCGTCCCGGCAGAACCACCCGCTTCACCCCCATGGCCTCGGCTTCGCGTTCGTTCTGGGCCGAGAAGAAGCCGCGGTCTGCGACGGCCATCTCCGGAGCTTTCCCGAAGCACTGCTGGTGATGTTGGAGCGCCGGCAGCCATGACTCGGTATCCGCCTGGTTGCCCGGCACCACCTCGTAGCCGCTCACGATGCCGTTCTCCACTTCATCCAATCGCACCAGTCGACCAAACTCGTTGGGCTTGTGGGCCTTGCCTTTGCGGATGACCTGGGTGTGAGGCTCGAACAAACTCAGCACTTTCTCTGCGGCCTCTTGGCCCAGCACCACCCGCTGCTTAGTCTGACGGATGACCTTCTGCGCCAGCGGCAGGAAGTGCTCTAACCGCGCCATGTGCCGGAACACCGCTAACCGGCTGCCCATCACTGGGAGGCGTCCTTTCTTCAACCGCTCCAGGACCTGCTGGGACTGCCGCACCACGCTGCGCGTCAGGCCCAGCAGTTTCTGGTAGCTGGCGCGCATGCGGGCGCGGCCGGCATCGGTTTTCGACTTGGCGGCGCGGCTGATCTCCAGCAGGCGATACTTCACAGCGCGCGAGTGTTCGCTCACTTCCACAGCTCCCTGTTTGCACTGCTCGGCGATCTTGCACAAGCTGCGGGTGAGCACGCGAATGGAGTCTCCCAGCAAGGAGCTGTCGGTGGGATAGTGAATGTTGGAGTCGACGCACGTGGTGTCCACGCGAAACCGTTTTCCCTGCGCCACGCCCTGTTCGCAGGCGATGCCGACGACCCGCCGCAACACCTGCTCGGTGACGTCGGGACTGAGCAAGGCAAAGGTGCGGCTCAACACCGTATGGTCGGGGGTGGGATCGGCGTCGTAGTGGGTGAAGCGGCGATAGAGGAGATTGCTGCGCAGCTCGCGTTCCAGGTCGCGGAAACTCCAGCCCTTCATGTGCTTGAGGACGCAGGCGCGCAGGAGGCGATCGGGAGCGATGCCGGGGCGGCCGGTGCGGGAGGAGTTGGGGTTGCGGCCCCTCAGGCAGGCGCGCACTGCGTCGACGAGTTCGTGGTCGTCGAGCAAGTGATCGACGGGGTCGAGTAAGTCGTCCTTGAGGAGGGCGATTTGTTGAGCCAAGGGGGTGAAGAAGAGGAGGGACTGGCGTTGGGTGGGGGCAATCATCGTAACCGATTATATCGATTAAGATAATCATATGTCAAGGGAAATCTTGGCCCACACGAAAAAACTTTGGCGAATTTACGGCGACAGAAGCGGGAGCGCGGGTAGGAGTGGAGCCGTGAGCTGCAGAGCAAAACTGCAAGAATCGCCATCCGGTGAGATAGCCGGCCCGCGTCAATCCAGGGGTTGAGCCCAGGGTTTTGCGACAGGCTTTAGCTAGGGGCCAACAATCGAAGAAGCAGGGCAAGCTGCAGCGCGATTCTTGAACCCCGTTCTAAAGGGAACTGTCGGGCCCAACTGAGATCCTGTGGCATGGAGATGGTCTTAGACGCACGGACACCGGCCGAATACATCCATGTCTCGATCTTGAACTCGCCCCTCAACCACGCTGAGTTGAAGCACTGTGCCATGCGGCGGGAGAGACTTCTCCAAGGCTACAAAGAATTCGTTAGGATGTAGCGGTCCGATCTCTCCGTACACACAACGAAAGGCGCGCTTCCAACTCGAGCGTCCGAGCGGCTACAGAAGCTGACTGAGAAAAGTTCTGG
>DATAIH010000187.1:0-2652 GCA_036262755.1 Candidatus Acidiferrum sp. | reverse complement strand
ATCGCCGAGGTTTTGAGGCTTTCGCCCGTCGAAGTCCGGCGGCGAAATTTCCTGAGACCAGGGCAAACCACGACAACCGGACAAACGGTAAACGATCCCATTGATCTTGGCCGGCTGCTTGATCGCGCGATGGAACTTTCGGACTACCCTAGAAAGAAAGAAAGATTTGCCCGTGAAAACCGCGAGGGTAGCTGCAAAAAGGGAATTGGCATCGCTGCTTTTCTCCACGGCGCAGGTTTCACGGGGGCGGGCGAGAGGTATCTCAGTTCCGAGGTCGGTGTGGAAGCGAGTGAGGACGGCACGGTGCGAGTGCTTGTTTCGAGCGCGGAATTCGGTCAAGGGACAAAGACGGTTCTTTGTCAAATCGCAGCGGAGGCGCTCGAACTAGGGTACGAAGACGTCCGAATCGCCCAGCCGGATACGCAGGAAGTTCCCAATAGCGGTCCGACCGTGGCCTCGCGCACGGTGATGGTGATTGGAAAACTCGTCGAGTCGGCGGCAACCGGCATTCGGCAAACACTGAGGGCCAGCGGCCTCGTCGGCGAATCTTATTCGGCGGAAGAATTCCGCCGCGCTTGCCTCGAATACGTTCGAACGCGCGGAGAGTTGCGCTCCTTGGCGCGTTACGAGCAGCCCGAGGATATTGTCTGGGACGAGGGAAAGTATCGCGGGTCGGCGTATGCGGCGTTTTCGTGGGCCGTCTACGTTGCCACGGTCACTGTTGATCTGGCCACCTACAGCGTTACCGTGGACGATTTCGTTGCGCTTCAAGAGGTCGGAAAGGTGGTTCATCCCGTGCTGGCGAAAGGACAGATCATCGGCGGGGTGGCTCAAGGAATCGGCTTTGCGCTCTACGAGAAGGTCGTTTGGGAGAATGGGCGGATGCAAAACGGCCAGATGACCAATTACATCATGCCAACTTCCGCCGACCTGCCGCCCATTCGTGTGTATTTCGAGGAGATCGGCAATCCACACGGCGCCTTCGGTGCCAAGGGAATCGGTGAATTGCCCATGGACGGCCCGGCGCCGGCAGTCGTCAACGCGGTTCAAGATGCGCTGGGCCTTTCCTTCGATTCGATTCCTCTGCTGCCAGAGGACATTTTTGATGCCATGGCTCGCGAGGAGGTGCGTCCGGAGCACGCGGCCCCGGCGCGGAAAAACCCATGAGCGAGCTTCCGCGCGGGTCGGCCAAAAGCGAAATCACTCTAACCGTCAACGGAAAGCGCGTTACCGTGCATGCGTACGCGATGGATCGCCTGTTGGAGGTGCTGCGGCAGGACCTGGGCCTGACGGGCACCAAGGAGGGCTGTGGAGAAGGCGAGTGTGGCTCGTGCAGCGTATTGCTCGACGGGGTGCTGGTGAATAGCTGCCTCATCCCGATTCTCCAAGCGCAAGACGCCAGCGTTGTTACCATTGAGGGCGTATCCGCCGACCGGCGCGCCCAAGCGCTGCAACAGGCTTTTCTCGATTGTGGCGGCGCCCAATGCGGAATTTGCACTCCCGGAATGATCCTTGCGGCTTGTTACCTGCTGCACAAAAGACCCCAGCCTACCGCAGAAGAAATCAGCGAAGGACTGTCCGGCAATTTGTGCCGCTGCACTGGTTACCTGCAGATCATTGAGGCTGTCGAGGAAGCTGTGCGCCGCGGAGTCGCAACGTGAGAGCTCATCCAGCCAATTATGAACTCATCGCACCCGGCGACTTCCGAGCGGTGCTCTCGCTTTTGGCCAAGGAGCCGGGTGCGTGGCTTCCCATTGCCGGCGGTACGGATGTGATGGTGCAGTATGCGGCGGGAACTCTACCGCGACGAAAACTGGTCAGTATCTGGAATCTTCCGGAGCTGCGGCGGATTGACGTTTTTTCCGGCGAGATTCAGATTGGCGCGGGATGCACCTATACGGAGCTCCGCACACACGATCTGGTTAACCGGGAGTTTACGCTCTTGTCCCGGGCGGCAAGCTGGACGGGCGGAATCGCGAACCAGAATCGTGGGACCATCGGCGGCAACATCGTGAATGCTTCGCCGGCCGCGGACTCCCTTCCCGCCCTGCTGGTCTATGACGCGGAGTTGATAGTCGCTTCGGCGCGAGGGGAACGCCGCATTCCCTACGTTAATTTTCACCTCGATTACCGAAAGACCCAGCTCGCGCCGGACGAACTAATTCGTTCCGTGTGCCTTCCGAGGCGATTTTCGGGGTATTATGCGCACGCGCGCAAGGTTGGCGCCCGCAAAGCGCAAGCCATCGCCAAAGTATGTCTCGCGGCACTCGGCCGCCTTGGGAATGGCATGGTTGATGATATTCGTCTGGCGATGGGAAGTGTGGCCCCGGTTCCGCTTCGCTTAGTTGAGACTGAGGGCAGCGTAAAGGGCAAACGGATCGATGCCGCGCTCGTCCGATTCGCCAGCCAAACCGCGGCCAGGGAGATCCGGCCGATCGACGACATCCGTTCCACGGCAAGGTACCGCGCCCGAGTGGCGGCGAACCTCGTGACGGAATTTCTCGAAGCGCTCGGCGCGGGTGGAACGCAGGAATGAATGATGTTCTCGCGCGCTGGAACACTCTGCCTCTCGAAGATGCGGCGAGGGAAATCCTGCCCTGCTGCGGCTCGCATGGCTGGGCGCGCGAAGTGGCGTTGCGCAGACCGGTCCGC
>DATAIH010000186.1:0-50500 GCA_036262755.1 Candidatus Acidiferrum sp. | reverse complement strand
GGCGGAAGTGAGAATGCTGCCCTCATCGATATACAGCCGGTCGGACTCCACTCGAATGCCGGGATAGCGGCTCGCCAGGCGCGCGGCGTATCGCCAGTGCGTGGTGGCGCGTTTGCCGTCGAGCAGTCCCGTTGCCGCTAGGACAAACACGCCGGAACAGATGGAGACGAGGCGCGCGCCGGCGGCATGCGCCGCGCGCAGCAGCCGCAGCAGGCGCTCCGGCGGCGGCTCTTCCACATGCCAGCCGGGAATCACGATGGTGCCGGCGGTGCGCAGCACGCCCACACCGTGCGGTGCCTCGACCCGGATGCCGCCGGTCGAGCGCAGCGGACGCCGGTCGAGCGAAAAGACCGAGAAGCGGTACCAGTCCACGTCAAGCTCAGGGCGGGAGAGGCCGAAGACCTCGGAGACGATGCCGAGCTCGAAGGCGCCCATGCGGTCGTAGGCGAGGGCGGCTACCTGGCGGAAATCGCGGCGGGCCATTGGCAGGATTTTAGCGCATATTGGCGTTTCTGCCTATTGCTCCGCTCGCTCGAAAGGCGCAAATTGAAATCCGCTATGCCGACACTCACTCCCTCTCCCGTCACTGGAATCGCGGCCGCCGATCCGGCCGCCGCGCTCGATCACTTCGAGAAGCTGCTGGCCTTCGAGACCGACTGCTGGGATGTCCACGCCGCTCTCGCCGCCGGCCAACAGGATTTCGTACTGCTGGACGTGCGCTCCCCCGAGGCCTATCGACAAGGGCACGTGCCCGGCGCCGTCAATCTGCCGCACCGTCGAATCGTGGAGCGCACCCTCTCGAATTTCCCGGAGGACGCGCTATTTGTGGTCTACTGCGGCGGACCGCATTGCAACGGTGCCGACCGCGCGGCGGCCCAACTGTCGCGTCTCGGGCGCAAGGTGAAGAAGATGCTCGGCGGCATTCACGGCTGGCATGTGGAAGGGTTCGCAACGTCCGCTGGAGAGCGCTCGAGACAAAAGCGGAGCCCGGCGCAGACTCCCGTCGAAGCGCAGGTCCCCGTCATCCTGGACAACGTGCAGGCGTTGTAAAGAATTATCGTCATTGTTTACCGCTTCGGAAGCCAGAAAATAGGCCCGCCGGCGAAGCGCCCGCCTGAAAGTTGACCATTCGGTCTCGCGAAATAGGCGCTGCTCTGTGTCATAACTCGCAGATCATACCGTTGCTCGAATCTGGCATCTATCAAGAAGATTGTAAAACACGGTAAATCGCGACTGATTGGCGTACGTCGCCTCCGAGTCGAAGTCCAAGAATGGGGCTGGCTTTTGCAAAGACCTTTAACCTATTAGCGCCCGAATTTTGGCGCGCACTTCCGAAAGCTCGGCCGCCGATATGATCCCTTTGCGCTTGGCCCTCCTTTTGCGCCAATCCAGGCTCTTGACTTGATCTGCCAGAATCGCGCTTGGGCTCGGGCCGGCAATTACCACTTCGAAGGGATAGTTCTTGACCTGCGTCGTCATCGGGCAGCAGACCATCAGACTCGTCTTCGCGTTATATGCCGCGGGGCTCAACACAACCGCTGGCCGGTGCCCAGCCTGTTCATGTCCAGTCTGTGGGTCGAAGCTGATCCACACGATGTCCCCGGCGTCGGGGACGTAGGCCTGGGCCATTACAACGCCTCTTTGCCAACAGGTTTGCCGAAATCCGCCTCGTCATGCAAATTCTCACGAGTAATCCCCTTCACGAGCTCGGTCAGATCATATTCCTTGCGCTGTGCCGGCTCGATGACGATGCGCCCGGACTCTTCGCGCACGTCAACAGCCTCGTCTAGATGCAGATGGGCCGCCTGCATGATGGCAGCAGGAATTCGCACCGAGGCGCTGTTGCCCCATTTCTTGACCACGGTCCTCATATCGTCCATTACTCCCTGTATACGTTGTAGCGACATCTTGTCACGAATTCGGGTCTGTGTCAACAATGTCGATACCGTCCATACTGTGCACGAACTGTGCAAGAACTGTGCAAGAATCCAACGCTATTGCTCATTGGGGTTAGCTTTTGAGCGAAAGCAGATCCCCCGTTTGGTTGGAAAGGTTGGCAGTTGAAGGAATCGCTGGGGGACGTGGCAGCAAGTCCCGTGCTTTGCAAGCAGGCGGGGATTCAATGTAAGTCGTTGCTTTGGTTGTGCTTCCAGATTTCCAACCCGGCGAAAGTATGTTCCTAAGGTGTTCAATTAATTCTTTGGCTTTCAACTCCAGACTTTCGACCCGTCCTCAGTAAAAGCGCACCTTCACATCCGGCCGCTTCTCGAGATGCACCGAATCGATGAACCGCACCTGGCGATCGTCCAGGGTCAAAATCATCGAGCTAGTGCGCACACCTTCGCCGAAAAACCGCACACCCTTCAGCAAATTCCCGTCCGTCACGCCCGCGCAGGCGAACACCATCTTTTTCCCCGGCGCCAGGTCTTCCGTGTCATAGACGCGTTTCGGATCCTTCACTCCCATTTTCCCAAGCCGTTCGGCGTCCTCGGGCTTGCTAATCACCAACCGCGCCAGAATCTGCCCGTTCAGGCAGCGCAGTGCCGCCGCCGTCAGCACACCTTCGGGTGCGCCGCCCGTGCCCATCACCGCGTGCACTCCCGTGCCCACCACCGCCGCGGAGATGCCCGCCGACAAATCGCCGTCGCCGATCAGCCGGATGCGCGCTCCCGCCGCGCGAATGTCATCAATCAGTTTCTCGTGCCGCACGCGGTCCAGCACCACCACCACCAAATCTTCTACGTCGCGTTCCAGCCGTTTTGCGATCGATTTCAGGTTGTCTGCCACCGGCACGTCCAGATCGATCGCGCCCTTGCACGCCGGCCCTACCACGATTTTCTCCATGTACAGGTCCGGCGCATGCAGCAATCCGCCGCGCTCGCTGGCCGCGAGCACGGCGATGGCGTTCGCCGCGCCTGTTGCGCACAGGTTCGTGCCCTCGAGTGGATCCACGGCGATATCCACTTGCGGAAACAATGCCTTTGGCGCGTGCGTCGCCAGGCCGACCTTTTCGCCGATATAGAGCATGGGCGCCTCATCGCGCTCGCCTTCGCCGATGACGATCGTCCCGTCCATCTCCACCGAATCCATCGTCTTGCGCATGGCTTCGACGGCCACTTCATCCGCTTTGTGGCGATCGCCAAAACCCATCGTGCGTGCCGCCGCGACCGCGGCGTTCTCCACCACGCGCAGAAAATCCAGGCTCAGTTGTTCTTCCATAAGTCCCTTCTCCGTCTTGCCCTGTCAGGGGTTCACGCTTGCAAGGATGGCCCTCGAACCTTGAGGGCGGCGCCTATCATAGGTCAAAGGGGCCGTTCCGTCGACGAGCCCAACCACGGCGGCTCAACTTTTCGTCTTTCGCTCTGCCGAATCGTTTGAGGTTTCCCGTCCCACCCGCATATAATCCCCGCGCCATATTCTAGCCCCGAGGTGGTCTATGATGCGCATGCTGTCGGGTCTCTTCCTTTTGCTCTATTTGCTCTCTGCTTCGAGTTCTGCCCAGCCCAAGCCCTGTGCCGCGACCGATCACGCCGAATACACGAAGAAAATCAAAGAGTTCACTACCGAACCTTTTTTCAGCACGGAACTGGTCGATCATCTTCCGTTCAGCCCCTGCGTTCCGCCGCCCGACGCTTTCCTTCACCACATCGTCGGCGCCCCCGATATTCTCGACTACACCAAAGACATCAACGCCTATTTCCGCCTTCTTGCGAGCAAAAGCCCTCGCGTCAAAGTCTGGAGCATCGGCACCTCCGAGGAAGGCCGCGAAATGCTCGTGGTCGCCGTCTCGGACGAGGCTAATCTGGCGAAGCTCGATCGCTACAAGGAAATCACCGCCCGTCTTGCCGATCCCCGCGGCACGAGCGACGCCGAAGCGCAAAGACTTGTCGCCGAGGGCAAACCTATGTATTGGGCCGACGGCAGCATCCATTCTCCCGAAACCGGCGCCCCGGAAATGCTCATGGAACTCGCCTACCGGCTGGCGGTCGAAGACACCCCGTTCATCCAAAAGATTCGCAATGACTCGATCGTCCTGATCACTCCCATTGTGGAAGTCGACGGCCATGACCGCATGGTGGACGTGTACCTCCAACACAAAAAGCATCCCGACGAGCCGCCTTATCCGCTCATCTGGTGGGGCCACTACGTTTCTCACGACAACAATCGCGACAATCTGGGCGTCACACTGGCCCTCTCCCGCAACATGCTGCGAACCTACCTCGACTTTCATCCCACGGTCATGCACGACCTCCACGAATCCGTTCCCTACCTCTACATCATGACCGGCACCGGTCCGTACAACGCCTGGCTCGATCCCATTGTCATCAGCGAGTGGCAGGAAATGGCCTATCACGAGATCGAAGAAATGACCAAGCGCGGCGTGATCGGCGTCTGGACGCACGGCTTCTATGATGGCTGGGCTCCCAACTATCTCCTCTCCATCGCCAACAATCACAACTCCATCGGCCGCTTCTATGAAACTTTCGGGAATGGCGGCGCCGACACGCGCATCCGCACGCTTCGTCCTCCGGACACCAGCCGCGAATGGTTTCGCCCCAATCCTCCGCTCCCCAAAGTCAAATGGTCCGCGCGGGACAATATCAACATGCAAGAGAGCGCCATTCTTTTCGGCATGAACAACGTCGCCACGAACGGCCAGAAATTCCTGAACAACTTTTATCTCAAGAGCAAGCGGGCCGTTGCGAAAGCCCGCACCGAAGGCCCCGCCGCCTGGGTCTTTCCCGCTGACGATCCCCGCCCCGCGGAGCAAGCCGGCCTTCTCCGTCTGTTCGAGCTTCAGGGCATCGAAGTTCACCGCACCGAAAAGGAAATTCGTCTCCCCGCCTCGACGAGCGGCCGCGACTCCGACTCGCCTAAGGAAAAATCTGCGGAGAAATCTTCCAGCGACGCCAGATCCAAAGAAGAAAAAAAGCCCGCCGAAACGGTTATTCCCGCCGGCAGCTACGTCGTCCGCATGGACCAGCCCTACAGCCGCCTTGCCGACATGGTTCTCGACACGCAGTATTACAGCCCGCGCGATCCCCGCTCTTATGACGACACCGGCTGGACCCTCGGCGCACTTCGCGGCGTGAAGACCGTGCGCGTCACCGATGTCTCCATCCTCGACGCGCCCATGCGCAAAGTCGGCGAAATCGCTCTTCCCGGCGGTGTCGACGGCCAGGGCAAAACCTTTCTCATCCGCCACAACACCGACAACACGCTCGCCACGCTGCGTTTCCGCCTGGCGTCGGTTCCCATGGAAGCCGCCGAGGATTCATTCGAAGTGGACGGCCTCAAGTTCAACGCAGGCACGTTCATCGTTCGCAACGCCGATCGCCCCCAACTCGAAAAAGCCGCCGCCGAACTCGGCCTCCGCGTCCACTCGACCAACTCGACTCTCACCGTCGCCGCCCATCCCATTTCCGCGGCGCGCGTCGGCATCGTCCACAACTGGCAAAACACGCAAAACGACGGCTGGTTCCGCATCGCTTTCGACGAACTGAAGATTCCCTATACCTACGTCGCCGACACGTGGCTGCGTGAAAACGCGAATCTCCGCGAAAAGTTCGACGTCCTGATTCTTCCTCCCATGGGCGGAGGCGGCCCGGCTGGTCTCAGTTCCGAGCTTCGCGGGCTGCCGATGCGCGGCGGGCCGCGCCCCTGGGAGAACACCCCCGACACTCCCAACTTCGTTGCTCCCGGCCTTGATTCCTCGACTGACATTCGCGGCGGCCTCGGCTATCAGGGTCTTGCCAATCTCGAGCGCTTCGTCAGCGAAGGCGGGCTCTTGCTCGCCGTGCAATCGAGTGCCGCGCTTCCCGTTGCCGGCGGCATAACCGAGATGGTCAACGTTTCCGATCCCCGCGCCATGCAAGCGCCCGGCAGCGTCGTCGCTGCCACCGTCGACGATAGGAAAAGCCCCATCAGCTACGGCTACGACGACAAGCTCTTCGTGTACTTCCGCCAGGGACCGGTCATCACCGTCGGCGGAATTTTCGGCGGCTTCGGTCCCGAAGAGGGACCGGGCGTTTCCGCGCGCTCGAGCGGCCGGGGCTCCTTGAGCGATCCCGACGTGATTCAGGCGCGTCCTTACATGCCGCCGGAAAAGTCGGTCAAGCGCACGCCGCACGAGCAAGAGCTGTACGTCCCGGAAGACCTGGCGGAATTCGCTCGCTGGGCCATTCCGCCCCCGGACCAGCAGCCTCGCGTCGTTCTTCGCTTTGCCGCGGAAAAGGATCTTCTCCTCAGCGGCATGATTACCGGAGCCAACGAAATCGCGGAAAAACCTGCGGTCGTTGACGTCCCTCACGGCAAGGGCCACGTGGTCCTGTTCGCCAACAATCCCATCTGGCGCGCCGAAACCACCGGCAGCTACTTCCTGGTCTTCAATGCCATTTTGAACTTCGACCATCTGAACGCGGGCGGCGCCGCGCGAGCACCCTCGCCCTCGGCAACGACGAAGGCCGGCGGCGAAGACCACGACGAGAACTGAATGGGGGTGGGCTTGCCTGGCCCCCTGAAATCTCGGACAATTTCCCCATGTTCGACGCGCACCGCCTGCTACTTTTCTTGGCCGCGGCTTTGCTTCTGGCCATCACGCCCGGCCCGGGCATTTTCTACGTCCTTGCGCGCAGCCTCGCTGGCGGAAAAAGGGAAGGTATTCTATCTTCGCTCGGCACCTTTGTCGGCGGACTCTTCCACGTCTTCGCCGCCGCCCTCGGCCTCTCCGCGATTCTTGCCGCCTCGGCCGTGGCGTTTCACACCGTCAAATACGCCGGCGCCGCATATCTTGTTTGGCTTGGCATCCGCATGATCCGCACGCGCAATGCAGAAATGACCGTCGAAGCCGCGAGCCCATCGAAGCGCGCTTTTCGCCAAGGCATCCTGACCGAAGTGTTGAATCCAAAAACCGCGCTCTTCTTTCTCTCCTTCATCCCGCAATTCGTCGCCCCGGGCCATGGACACCTCTTCTTTCAATTCGCCCTGCTCGGGTCGATTTCCGTCGGTCTCAACACCGCCGCCGACCTCGTGGTCGTCGGCATGGCCTCGCCCCTCGAGCGCAAGCTGAAAAACAGCCTGCGCTTCCGTCGCCGTCAGCGCACCGCCTCCGGCATCGGCATGATCGGCCTCGGCGCCTATCTCGCCCTCGCCGACTCCAAGTAACCGGTTTCTTTCAAATGGTGCAGGCCTATCTTTCTGTCCTGCGTCGTTTGTTTTCGTGGAGGTTGCTCCTAGAGGACGCGAGCGGCCTGCCCCGACCCTCGAGGCAGAGCTCATCGATCAAGGAATACCTGCGAGACGGCCACGCGGTATGACAGTGCGAGGAGAACTCCTGTATTCTGATGCGCTATGGCAAAACGGCCGAAACCGATGGTATTGACCGTGCTGGATGGATGGGGATACCGCGCGGATAGGGAGGGAAACGCGATTGCGCTGGCGCGGAAGCCAACCTACGACGAGCTGCTCAGCAAGTTTCCGAACACGCTGATCCAAACTTCCGGGCCGTTTGTGGGCTTGCCCGAAGGGCAGATGGGCAACAGCGAAGTGGGGCACATGAATATGGGCGCGGGGCGCATCGTGCACATGGACATTACGCGGATTGATGTGATGATCGCCAACGGGCAATTCGAGCTCGTGCCGCTGTTCCTCGAAGCGATGGAGCGCGGGCGGCAGCGGCAACTGCATTTCCTGGGGTTGCTGAGCGACGGCGGTGTGCATTCGCACATCCATCATTTGTTCTCGCTGCTGGAGATGGCCAAGCGGCAAAAAGCGGAAAAGGTTTTTGTGCATTGCTTCATGGATGGGCGCGACACGCCGCCCAACAGCGGGCGCGATTATGTGCGGCAATTGCAGCAAAAGATGCGCGAGCTGGGTGTCGGGGAGATCGCGACGCTGGTGGGTCGCTACTACGCGATGGACCGCGACAACCGCTGGGAGCGCGTGGAAATGGCGTATCGCGCGCTGGTGCATGGTGAAGCGGAGACGAAAACCGGCGATCCGGTGGCGGCGCTCGAGCGGAGCTACGAGCAAGGCGTGACGGACGAGTTTGTAAAGCCGATCGTCCTGACCCGAGGTGACGGAGGGGCTGCGGTTCCCGTCGGGCAGGTGCGCAGTGACGACGCGGTGATTTTCTACAATTTCCGCGCCGACCGCGCGCGGCAGATGACCCGCGCACTGGCAGAGCCGGGATTTGATAAGTTTGTCGACGAAAAACGGCCGCAGAACCTTTTCTACGTGGCCATGACGCAATATGAAAAAACGTGGCCGTGGCTGAAATATGTGCTCGCCCCGGAGAAGCTCGAGCATATCCTGGCGCAGGTGTTTGCGGAGTTGCAGTACAAGAATTTGCGCACCGCGGAGACGGAAAAGTACGCGCACGTAACGTATTTTTTCAACGGCGGCGTGGAAAAGCCTTTCGGCGGAGAAGAGCGGATTCTCGTGCCGTCGCCGAAAGTGGCGACGTATGATTTGAAGCCGGAGATGTCTGCGGCAGGGATTACCGAAGCGGTAGTGAAAGCGATCGAGAAGGGCGAGTTTGACGCCATCATTATGAATTACGCGAATGCCGACATGGTGGGGCATTCCGGGAAACTGGAAGCAGCCATTAAAGCGGTCGAAGCGGTAGACGCGGGATTGGCGCGGGTGTATCAGGCGATGAAGCCTCGCGGAGGAGCGTGGATGATTACCGCGGACCACGGGAATGCCGAGACCATGATCGATCCGGCGACCGGCGGGCCCCACACCTATCACACGACCAACCCGGTGCCATTTATTTTGGTGAGTGAGGACGACAAGGTTAAATTGCAGCCGGGTGGGTCGCTGCGGGATATTGCTCCGACGATGCTGGGTGTGTTGGGTCAGCCGCGGCCGGCGGACATGACCGGCACGGATTTGCGGATCGTTTCCTATAACCCTCCATGAACCGCACAAAGCCGTCGGAAACGAAGCTGGTCATTTGCGTGTGGCACCCGTTTACGGAGTGGCGGCCGAAGCCGCTCGTGGCGGAAGCCCTTCGAAAGCGATGGCCGGAGATGCGCGTGGTGCATCTGCCGGATTACGACACCCTGCCACAGGAATTGCCCGACACGGATATTTTCGTGGGTTATTCGTTGCGCGCGAAGCAATTGGAGGATGCGAAGAAGTTGAAGTGGCTGCATTCGACCGCTGCGGGAGTGGCGCAACTCATGTATCCCGAACTGCGCGATTCGGGGATCCTGGTGACCAACCCGAGCGGCGTATTTTCCGTGCCGATGGCGGAACACACCATGGGGCTGCTGCTGGCCTTGGCGCGGAATTTCCCTGATTCGGTGCGACAACAGGACCGGGCGATCTGGTCGCAACAGGATTTGTGGGACAAGCCGCAGCATCTGGCCGAGGTGAATGGGCAAGTGCTGCTGATTGTAGGCTACGGTTCCATCGGGCGCGAGCTCGGAAAACGCGCGAAGGCGTTTGAAATGCGGGTATGGGGAGTGACGCGTTCCGGCGAAGGGGACGGCAACTACGCGGAGAAGATTTTCTCGGCTGCCCAATTGCCTGAAGCGCTGTCGGAAGCGGATTACGTAGTTGTGGCCGCGCCGGAAACCGCGGACACAAAAAATCTGATCGGAGCAAAGGAGATCGCCAAGATGAAGCGCGGGGCACGGTTGATCAATGTCTCGCGCGGTTCGCTTGTGGATGAAAAGGATTTTATCTCGGCGTTAGAAAAGGGAGCACTCGGCGGGGCGGCCATCGACGTGGCGGAAACCGAGCCGCTGCCGGCAGACAGCCCTTTGTGGAGGGCGCCGAATCTTTTCATTACCCCGCACACCAGCGCGTTGAGCGACCGGCTGTGGCCGCGCCAGACGGCACTGCTGGTCGAATTGCTCGAGAGGTGGTTCGACGGAAGAGAAATGTTTAACCGCGTGGATCTGACGCGGGGATACTGAGCCAAAAATGCGAATTTCGACTTTCGAATGCGGCGTCTTGCAACATTAAATCGCCACTTCAGAGGGATTAGGGCTTTTGCGTCGGGGTTGACTTGAAAGGAGCGTCCGCTTTGCTCCAGAGCTTCTCTCCTTTGGCGAATTCCTGTTTTGCCGCGAGGCTGTCTCCGTTGTGCTCCGCCGCCAAGCTCAACGCAAAATAACCGCCGGCGTAGCTCGGATCGTGGTTGATCATTCTTTGCGCCGTGGATTCGGCGAGCTCCCAGTCCCCGGCTTCTCGCGCAACACGAGCGATATACTCCAGTTGAAATAGCGCCTCGCTCCAAGCGTCCGGCCCGGGCACGGCCACCAGGTCATTTTCAATCTTTTGCATCAGCGGGTTCGCCTCCTCGAATTTCTTTTCGCGCAGCAGGATCTCCGCGCGCAGCAATACGCTGTCGGTCAGCAGCTTGAGGATGGCGGGACGGATCTGTTCGGTCTCCTGTTCCGCCAATCGCAACTCGTTCTCAGCGTTGTCCATCTGGTTCAGGGAGCAATAGGCTCGCCCGGCCAGGGCATGCCCCGCAAATCGCGCCATGGCCCACTTGCTCTTCACCAGCTCTTCGTGAGCCACAAGTGCCTCCTGGTTCCGGCCCCGATCCAGCAAGAATTCCGGCCACGCCTTGCGGTTAAATTCGGCGAAGTCGATGCGCGCGGGCAACGCAAACGCTTCGCGGAGCGCTGCCTCCGCTGCCTTCATTTGTCCCAGTGCCTCGTAGCTCAACGCCAGCAACTGCAGATTATGCGCATGGTGCCAATCCAACTCTGGTGGAATATTCTCCGCGCGATAGTACGCGCTTTCCAGTTCGTCCGCCTTCCCGAATTCCTGGATGGCTTCTTCGGTTCGCCCGGCGCGGCGGAGGTCGTGCCCGCGCATGTGATGTGCGTGAGGGATTGCCGGAGCCAACCGCGCGTAGATTTCGCTTTGTTCCAGCGCTTCTTTCACCGGCCCGTGATTTTCCAGCGTATGCGCGAGATAGTGATGCGCCGCAAAATTGTCCGGAGAAAGCTTCAGCGCGATCTCGTAAAATGCAATCGTGTCGACTCCGCCGCCCTGCCCGTGGGCGGTAGGCGTTCCCTCATCGGCAAACCCGCGCAAAATCCACAGCCACGGATCATTGGGGTTCTTTTCCAACGCGTCCAGGATCGCCTGGCGATAAGCGAAATACTTCTGGAGGTTTCCGCTGTCTTGCAAATAGTCGATTTGCCGCCCACGGATCGAGATTTGCGCGCGTTCCGGCTCGCTCAATTTTTCCGTTAGCAATTGCGCCTTGGCGAATGCGGCAACCGCCGCGGGCACATCTTGCAAGCCAACGTAGGCGTCGCTCAATCCCACATACGCCATGGCTAACCGAGGATCGCGCCGCAACGCTTGGTGGAACGACCGCGCCGCCTCAATCCACACGAAGGAATGCAGGTACGCCAGCCCCTGATCGTAATAAGCCTGCGCCTGTGCGGACGAGGTCGAGACCTGTTCGTGGACTTTCCCGATTCCCTCGCGCAGGGGCAAGGGACGTTCCAGCAGTTCTTCCGGGACTCCGTTAGAGCTTCCCCTCGTCTCGTGTCCTTCGTGTTGCGCCAGCGCCGGCCGAGCCACAACCAGAACACCGATGGTGCAACCCGCAAACGACAACGTGCGCCAAAAAGCGCTCCAACCGCGGATCCCAGGTTTTTGTAGACGGACCATTCTTCAAGTCTTCGCGAATTTAAGGGCCCTCGAATCATACTCGACATAGAGGTCTGAAATCACAACCTCGGCTGTCACAGACGAAAGACGGAATCGAGGTTGCAAATAAGTTTTCAGCCGCAAAAAAGAAAGGCCCCCCGGAGAACGGAGGGCCTTACGAATCGGATCCGTGCGGCCGTTCAGAATTCGAAGCGCACGGCAAACTCCATGTCGCGTGCTCCCGCGGAACCTGTCTGTGGTCCAGCGGTGGAGGTGAAGTTTCCGAATGTTGTTGGGGCTGTCGGATCGAGCGTAAAGGCATTGAAGTTGACGCTATTGAAGACGTTGAATACCGTAACGCGCAACTGCAGTTGCTGGCGTTCGCTCCACGGCATCTTGAACGTCTTGTATACGCCCATATCCGCGTCCGCGTAGGCCGGGCCGGTAAGGGCGTTCCGTGATCCTGGTAACCCCGGGAGAGTGAAGCTCACGGCCGCCAGCGCTGCATTGGCATCTTTGAACAGGCTGGGCCTCCCAAAGGTGCCATCTCTTGTGATGCTGGTCTTAAGCGGAGCCACGATCGTGCCCGGCGTCGTCAAGAAAAAGTTAGTTGGAAAATTAAAACCATTCGCGGGACTGACAGGAAAGCCGGAATGCCACCGCGCCGTCCCGGTGTATTCCCAGCCACCGATGACCGCATCCACAAACCGGCTGGCGTTAGGGGCAAATCGATGCCCACGGCCAAAGGGCAGGTCAATGACGTAGTTCCCATTGAAATTGTGCTTCAGGTTGAAGTCGGATAGGCCGCGCCCCAGACGCAGATTAAAGGGGTTCTGGATGAGTCCCGCCAAAGTTCCATTACCTAGCGGCGACAAATCCCCGTTCTCTGCGGTGGAGTCGTTGTCGATGGATTTCGAGAAAACATAGTTTCCCGTGAAGTGGGCAATTCCCACATCCTTGCGTACCGTTACCTGCAGGCTGTGGAAGTTGGAACTGGCCCAGTTGGTCCAGCCAGGCAAACTCTGAAACTGCTGTTGAAACAGAACCAGGCCGTCTCTTTGTGGGTCCATGGTCGTGCTCCACGGGCTTGGGATGCCTCCGGGTGAGGGATCTGTGTCCATGGGAAACAATGCACACGACCACGACGGAGCAGCCGCGCGCACCGTAAATGCGTAAAAAGCCTGGGTCGGGGTCAGACCCGCATACCCCGCTGTTTTTGGAAACTCCCCCGCAAGGAACGCCGGCATATTGGGAACCACATTGTCAAAAAACGGTATCGAGGCAATGGTCGATAGCTGCGCGATGTTTGTGGGATCTATCGTCGGTCCACCTGACGGCGTGACGTTGGCTATATTTGCGATTTGGCGGAAGGCCGAAAAAAGGTCCACACCCGTTTTCGGATCACGAATATTAAGATATTGCGCAAAGTCCGTCTTTCCCAGCAGCCGCCTTCCCAGGGTGCCAACGTACGCCACATCCAAAACGAAATGCTTTGGCAGCTCACGCTGAACTGAGGCTGTCAGGTGCAACGAATACGGTGTCCTTAAGTTCGGATCCACCGCAAAGCCCAGGGCGCTGACGTTAGACGGCGGCGTGAAAGGGAAGGTGGCCTTTGTCGGCGGCGTAAAGAATGGTGCGGCCGCCGCCGGCAAACCCGTGCAGCCTGTCGGGCTACAAGTTCCGGAGAATCGCGGCGCCGTAGCCAACGAGAATTGCTGTGAGCCGTCAATCAACGCAGTGGCCGTGCCCGGAGATCCGTTCAGGTCGCTGTCAACGGCCAGCGATTGACCGACCTTGTCGTAGAAAATACCCGCGCCCAACCGGATGGAGCTCTTCCCTGGGCCGCCAAACAGGGATTTGAGAAGTCCATCCTGATAACCGGGGGAATAGGCAAGTGAGAGACGCGGTCCGAAGTTCTTATAGTCGGGGTTATACCACGACGGCGCGTTATTTGCCTTCCCTGCCGGCGTCCAACTCAATAGCGGGGATGCATCGGAAGGAACTCCGGCATCCATGTTGATCATTCGCTGGTGGAACCACTGCATAATGTCGACGGTAGGCCGCACCTGCAGCCCTCGCGTTTCCCACACCGGAGTCTCATATCCCCATCGCAGCCCGATCGTGGCCGTAAGGTTCGAACGCAAATGCCAACTGTCTTGCACATAGAGCTCGCTGACTCGCTCCGCAAAGTCTCGCGACTCGGGTGTGCCGGATGGTGAAACTGCTCCCGAGCTCGGGTTGGCAAAAAAAGTCGCATTCGCCTGTGTAATCGAGCCGGTCAGCATCATGAACGCCCGTGTGATAGCGGTTTTGTTCGACGGCGCGGGGAGGGACGCGCCCGCGGCGCATGCGGCGTTGCCAATGCAGTTCGCTACGTCATTGCACAAACCCACGCAGAAGCCGTTGTTGACGAAGAACGCAGGAAAAGAGGATGAGTCAGATATTCGATCATTGGTCACGAAGCGAATCACGCCGCCCATCTGCCACGTGTGTTTTCCTTTGATCCAACTAACATCATCGTTGATCTCGTGCACCGGGACGGTGCGCCCCACGGGCCGCGCTGCAAAGTTCAGGATGTTGTCAAACGAACGCACCGAGAACTCTCCGCCTACGGTCCCGGACTGCGCAACGCCCTGCCGCGTGTAACCGTAGCGTACCGTGTTTATCAAATTCGACGTAAACAGGCCCTGATATTGAATCGCATAGCCACGGCTGTTGTTCAGTAGTTGCGTGGCCGCGGACTGCCCCGGAAATTGCGCTGGAGTTAAGTCTGTCTTTAGCCCTTGAAGGCTTCCCCGCCAGAAAACAGAGTGATGCCCGTTATGAGTTATGTTGTAATCGATTCGCCCAATATAAATATTATTGAAAGTTTGCACAGGAGGGTTGAAAGTGAAGCCGATGAAGTCCTGCGCTCCCGTAGAAGTCGCATCCAGCCCTTGCGATGTGTCCGTCCCGTGAGGGAATAGATTCATGTAAGGAATCATGGCAGCGTTGATTCCTAGACCCGCTGGGTCTAAGGAATGGATTTGGCTCTGGTTCAGCCCTTCAAACCCGGCCGGTATGGTGTGCGAACCCGTGATTCCCGCGACGGAGCCACCCGGGCAGGAAGATGCGGTGGCACACTTGTAGACCAACACGCCGTCGCGCAAAAAGTCTGAAGGCACGATGCGACTACCCGATGCTCCCACGGCCTCGCGGCGTTCTTCATTGTCCAGGAAGAAATACACCCGGTCTTTCTTGATAGGACCTCCAAGCGATCCTCCGCCGATGTTGCGTTGATCCTTTGCGCGGGGTAGTCCTGCCCGGTTATTGAAGAAAGAGTTCGCAGATGTCCCAGTCGTTCGATAGTACCATCGGGCATTCCCGTGAAACGCGTTGGATCCGCTCTTGGTAACCAGTTCGACCTGCGCTCCGCCCACAAGACCGTTCGTGGCATTCGCATTCGTCGTGGTCACCCTAAACTCTTGCACGGAATCGAGGGTCACTGGCAACGCGCTGGTGAATGCTGCTTGGTTCTGCCAATCGTTCGAGTCCACGCCGTCCAGGGTAACGCTATCTTGGTTACCACGAATTCCGTTCACCACCCCCTCGCGCAGGTCCAATGTAGCTATCGATCCCATCGACAGCCGGTCCGTATCGGACCTTCCCGTGAAGACCACGCCAGGTTGCAGCGTGAGGAGGTTCACCACGTTCCGCGCCAGAAACGGAAGAGTCTTTACCTGATCTTCCTCAAAAGCTTGGCCGACGCTCGCATCTTCCGTATTAAGCAACGGAACGGCGGATTCCACCACAACCTGCTCGCTCATAGAGCCTAGTTGCAAGCGCACATCCAGGGTAGTTGGTGTAGCTACGAGGACACTCACTTTTTCTGCAGCAAAACTTTTGAACCCGTCCTTGTTTACCTCTACTTTGTAGGTACCTGGCGGGAGTTGGGGAAGCGCGTATTCTCCGGCTTTGTCCGTGGTGGCCATCCGGGCGACCCCACTTGCAAGATCCGTTGCGGTCACTTTCGCGCCGCTCACGGCTGCGCCCGCCGGATCGCTCACGGTGCCCTGCAAGCTCCCTACGTTCTGCGCGAGCGCGGATGGAGCCAGGAAAAACAACACAATCAATCCAATCAGCAGGCCGGGGTTCGTCGAAGACCATTTCTTCATAATCCGCTCCCTTGTGCGTACCGTTATTGAGGTTGAAACGGGAGTCTGCAGGAACTCGAGAAGGCTCGGGTATAGCCGCAGCTGGCTGCGACGAAACACTACACCGCGATAAGAATCACCCCAGGCCACCCTCTCCACCACAGGCTCTGCTCCAAGTGCCCAGACTTCTAGGTCATTTTTTGACCCCTGTCAAGTCAAGTTGTTTGGTCAAGTTGTTTGGTCAGGTAGTTTGGTTCTGGTCCAGGAGAGTGGTTTCTGTCTTTTTCGCTCCCAACTCCTGACCAGTTCGGCCAACCGTGCCGAAATCAACTTCAGCGATTAGCCCGTTAGCTAGGCCAGTTCGAAAGTTGCAACGGTTGAACGTTGATGAAAAATGTCGTTTGGTTGGAATCCTACCACCTGCGACAATGCCCACGTGAAACCGACTCTTCGTGAGATATTGGCCGAGTCTCACATTTCGGCGGTTACCATTGCGGTGCTTCTCCTTTGGTCTTTCGACTCGGCATTCCGAGCCATAGCGGCCACATGGGGCCCGTTTTTTCGTGTCGCCGAGTACTTGGCTACTGCGGTGGCCATACGCGACATTCCCTCGTTGGGCCCGTTTATTCCCGAGGACAGGATCATTCTATTCGTCACATTCTCATACCTCTTCAGCGGTTTTGTCAGCCTCGTATCAGCTTGGTTGTTGGCCCGCTGGGTGTACGGCGATGGACCGCTCCGCAGCTTGAGCAGATACAGAAGAATCGCAGGAAGAAACCATGTTTGACCGCTTTAAGCACGCTGTAGTTGAGAGTTTTGTCGGCGCTGTCGCTCTCGGATTCATCCTTGGGGACGTCATCCTGGAATTCGTTGAAGTCTTTGCATCGCCTGTCTCAAGCTGGGTCTCACGAACGCAATATCGGGCACTGACGCCACACACTGCTACCGTGCCGGGTTTCTCGCTCCGGGACGCACTACCTCACGCGGTCAGATTCTTCTTACTTCTTCTGGTTTGGTTTGTTCTGCTGCGCTGGCTTTATTTCAAGCCCCTCAAAAAAGAGACATCAGAGTCGGTTCCGAATTCGGAGCTTGTAGGACGTCTACAGGAGTAATTGCCTTCTGGCCCAACGCATGATGAAGCTTCAAGGTGCAGGAATAGAGAAACAGACTAGTGGCTGGATGCAGCGATGCGGCCAATTCGCCCAAATTGATATGATCACGGAACGCGCGGCTGGCGTCCGCACCGGGCGAAGGCTCGAATACTTCACGATTGCTCCTTACTTCTATTGGCGTGGGTTGGTGGACCGGCTCATCGGCACGTTCGTCTCGCGCACGGGGCGATCGACTTCACTGGGCCGCGCTGGAGCTTCGAGGCCGTCAGTCAGCAGGTAGCCTTGAAGTGCGATTCCTGTAGTCCACACGTTCTCAAGCGTCGCGACGTACTCCATGTGAAGCTCGTAGAGGGTCTTCTGTGAATTCAGGACAACCGGATAGGAAGCGAGCGTCTTCCCGTATTTGTCGACGAGCAGCGAATAAGCTTGTTTAGCCCGCGGCAGGATTCCCTCGCGGTACTCATCGGCCGCCATACGCGCGCTGTCGTATTGCTCAAACGCAGAAGAGGCCCGCTCACGCAGCGTGAGTTCGACGCGCTTCTCTTCTTTCTCGGCGCGGTCAATGTCTTGTCGCGTCGCCGCGATGTTTCCCTGGTTGCGGTTCCAGAGGGGAAGCGTGACACCGACTTCCGCAATTCCTTCCCAGCCGATCGATCGATTGATGCCTTCGAGCTGTTCACCGAAGTATTCAGCACCAGCCCGCAACTGGAGATCGGGAACTGGCTCGGCTTTCGCGCGTTCGAGGAGGGCTTGCGCGCGGCTGGTGGAGATCGCCGCAATGCGGACAGCAGGACTCTCCTTGGCAATCGCTTCGATCACCTGTTCTTCGTTCAATTGTGGAAGGTTCGCCTCGAGATTCCCTTCGACTACCTGCAGGGGCAGTTCCGGCTTACCGACAAGCGAGACCAGGGCGCGCCATTCCTGGCGCAGCGTGCTCTCTTGGACTCGGGCCGCGACTAGCATCCGCCGCGCTTCGACCTCCGCCTGCAACACTTCCGAGTCGTCCGCCTGTCCGGTATTCCTCAGACGGCCTTCGGTTTCGGCGTTGTCCTCGGCAATTCGTGCTAGGTCGCGTTTCGCATCGAGCATCTCCTGCGCCGCCAGCACGCGGTAGAATCCGATGCTCACGCTATTTTCGACGCGCATCTTTTGCTCTTCTGCTTCGATCTCGGAAAGACGCACTTCCTCGCCAAAGATCTTGCGATTCTTCCCTAGCTTGCTCGCCGTAACAATGGATTGAGAGACGAAGAACCCCTGCTTGCCTCCGCCGATCGAGCCTCCACGGATTTCATCGCCGGTGTAAGCGACGGTGGGATTCGGGTACAGGCCGGACTGCTGCTGACGCGCTTTTGCCGCGCGGATCTCTGCTTCGGCCTGGCGCAACGTGGGATTACTGTCGGCTGCCAGTTGTTGGAGCGAAGCCAGGGTTATGAGTGAGCCCTTGGCCTCTTCCTGCGCCTTTCCCATGCGGGGGAAGACTGGTCTTATGGTTGGCATGTTCATCTGGTGCTCGTCGTGTTGCATGTCCTGCTTGCTTTGGTCCGGTGCAGGTTTCTGCGCGAGCGTTTGATGTTGATGTTCCGGTTCCTGTCGTTCGGGTGTTTGCTGCGCCGAACCGTAGATCGCCGCCACTAACGCTGCAAATAAGGTTCCGAGACTTCTCGTGGAACACTTCATGGGTGTTATTCCTTTCCCTTGATCTGCGATCGGTTCGTTACATGGAGTGCGGGTGGCCCTTGTCCATGGTCATCGGCGGCATGGGCGGATTCGGTGTCCCAGCTTTAATCCGTGCCATGATCTCGTCGTACTTGTTGTCCGGCAGGATGCGCAGCAGCGTCATCATTCCCTGCATGCCTGCGCTCCAGTTGCGCGGAAGACCGTAGGTTTCGGGCTTGGCTACTGCGTCGTCCATGCCCATCTCCATGAAGGCATCCTGGGGGAAGCCGGGCACAGAATTCGCATCCGGCGCAACAGGCGAAAACATCGAATGACGGAAAGGCACACTCATGGCAAGGGTCTGCATTTGAGCCATCGCGCGGTCTTCGGTTTGATCGACCGTCATGATGGCGCGGTCGCGGACGAGATCGGACATACTGTTCATCATGTGGTGCGGCAGATGACAGTGGACCATCCAATCGCCGGCATACTTCGCTTCGAATTCCACGACTTTGGCTTGCGCGACCCCCACCAGGACGGTGTTAGTGGGATACCAAGTGCTCTCAGGCGCCCGCCCGCCTTCCGTTCCAGTGATGTAAAACTGATGGCCGTGCAGGTGGATGGGATGATGGTCCATGCCCAGGTTGACAATTCGAATGCGCACGCGATTGCCTTGGCGCACAATCATCGGCGTGGTGGCAGGCGCGGATACGCCGTTGAAGGTCAGCCAGTTGAATTCCATGTTCGCGGTATTCGGGACATCGAGGTTCGGCAGGATGGCCCATTCCTGGAGGATGACGCCGAAGTCGTGATCCACATGCGGCTTGTACGGCTTGTCGGGATGGATGATGAACATGCCGATCTGACCCATCATTTCCTGCATGGCGGAGTGCGCGTGGTAAAAAAACGTGCCTTCCTGATGGAGCGTGAATTCGTAGGTGAACTTCTCGCCCGGAGCGATGGGCTTCTGGCTGATGTACGGCGCTCCGTCCATCTCGATGGGGACTTCCAGTCCGTGCCAATGGATGGTGCTAGATTCAGGCAGGCCGTTCTCAAAAATCACGCGCACACGGTCGCCCTGCCGCACCTGGATGGTGGGGCCGGGACAACTCCCGTTGTAACCCCACACGGTCATCGTCTTGAACGGTACGAGTTTCCGCTGAACGGGTTCCGCGCGAAGCCTGAAGACTTTCACTCCACCGTCCATCTCGTACGGAAGGTCAGGAACGTCAAGTGTTTTCACCGGAACGGCACCGACAGAGGTGACGGCCCGCGAACTGGCAGAGGGCGTTTTGCGCTGCCCATGTTCCATTGCGGGCATGTCTGGCATTTGTTGCTCCTGGCCAGTAGCGAGTGCCTTCGCAGCGGCAAAGAGTCCCGCACTCAGGGCCGCGGTACCCTGAAGGAACGCTCGTCTTGCTTTATTCATGTCCATTCTCCTTGCTTCGAATTTCTTTGCGGCGCGGTTTGCTGCGCGTCAAGAGTGGTTTGGGTCTAGGAAAAAAGACGCTTGTCCCTCAAAAGGGCTGAAAACCAAAAGCGGATGCGCGAGTTTGCGCGTGTGAAAGCAGCGATTTGGAAAGGAACTATCGGTCTGCGGGGAGCTAAATGCGCAGAAGGGAAATCTGCTGGTACAGAGGAATCCTCGGTACGGTCGGGGGAGCCAGATCGGACCGAGCGTAAGCGGTCAGGCTGGCCACTGAGAGATTTCGAGGGCAAGCGAAGAGAGCGGTCGCAGCCAGATAAGCCGAAACGCCGAGGTCGAGGTTTGCAGGGCCAGCCGACTTCACAAAGAACGGACTCGGGTGAGCGTGTTTCGAACATTCGGGCCTATTTGGCGTGCCCGAATGGTGGGAATGATGAGAATTCGATGATCCGCAGTCGTGACTGGAGGTTTGCTGGGTCCGGTTCGGGCAAAACCCTACGGCACAAGTTGTTGTGCAAAAGGAGGCGTAGAACACTGCCATCGTGAAGATGGCTGCGAGCGTTCTGGCCCAGCCTGCTGTGATTCGCATCGTCAGGTGTAGGCTACCACCCTTATCCGCTGCTTGACAAATTCCGGATAAAAGCGCTTGGCCCTGCTAGGACCTCCGCTTTAGCAACCGCCCTCGGAGCTAGTTTCGACGAGAAGTGTCTTGAGTCCGCGGAAACTGAAATTCGGAAGCCAGTCCGGTTCTGCTGAGACTCGACGCATCCGGGGAAACTCTTGGAGAATCTTCAGGATAGCAACCTGCCCCTCAAGCCGGGCGAGCTGATTTCCGATGCAAAAATGGGCACCGGCACCGAACGCGAGATGCGGGTTTTTCGCGCGCTTCAGATCCACACGGTCGGGATCTTTAAACTGACTCGCGTCGCGATTGGCCGCCCCGAGCATGAAAATGATTTCCTGCCCACGGCGGGCTTCGACGCCGCAGAACTCGAAATCTTTCAAGACCATGCGGCCCGTGTACTGAACCGGGCTTTCATAGCGCAGCAACTCCTCGACAGCGCTACGGATCAGCTCGGGATCGTCGCGAAGCTTGGCGGCGTGTTCAGGGTGGCGAAGCAACGTATAGAGACCGTTCCCGATAAGATTGCGCGTGGTTTCGTGCCCGCCGAAGAGCAACATCACGCATTGGGCATACAACTCTTCCTCGGTGAGGACATCTCCATCTGTTTCAATCTCCATAAGCAAGCTGATTAGGTCGTTTCCCTTTTGCTTGCGGCGCACAGCAACGGCTTCGCGAAAGTAACTCGTGAGGCCATGGATGGCTTGCTGTGCCGCAACAAGATCATCCACGGTGCGATAGGGATTGCCGAAGAGGGTAGCGACGGCGTTTGACCAGCGGACAAACGTATCGTGTAGCGCCTCAGGAACGCTTAGCAACTCGGCGATCACCAACGCAGGAAGCGGGTGAGCGAACTGCGGAAGAATATCTATCCGGTGGCTGTTGCGGAGCGGCGCGAGGAGGCGATGGACGATCTTCTCGACCTGCGGCCTCAAAGATTCTATTGCCGCTGGAGAGAAACCTCGGTTCATGAGTTTGCGTAGGCGCGTGTGCTCGGGGGCATCAAAGAAAAGCATCCAAAGGCTGAGCGTTCGCGCTAGGTCCGCAAACTCCTTTTGTTTTTCTGCCGGAAACTCGTCAATCAGTGTGCCAGTACGCTTGGCAGAGAGTCTGGTGTCCCGAAGAAATGTTGAGCAATCGGCATGCTTGAAAACTGCCCAGACTCCCCCATGAATGCTCAGGAACTGAAGGCCGGCTCCGTCCAGATACCGGCGGTACACGGGATAGGGATCTCTCAGGAATTCCGGCGTGAAGAATTCCTTTGCCGAGAGGGGTGCAGGAGCATTAGCCATGGTGTTGGCTTGTAAGGCTAACACAGTGAAACAGAGCCACCGGCCTCCGGCTCCTTCTGGATGCGGAGTCCGCATCACTTATGACGCTAAGCACTCCCACCCAGGCTAGCCGGCGCCGATTCAGCTCACAACAGTGGCTTCAGCTCTGATTCGATGACATCCGCATATTCAAACCCAATGACCTTTTGGCGAAGTGCGCCTTGGCGATCATAAATCATCGTTGTTGGCAGCCCCTCGATCCCGCCGAACTTGGCTTTCAGTTCGTCGGATGCCACCGCCAGCGGGTAACGGACCCCAAGTTTTGTGGCAAAGGTGAGTGGATCTTCCGTGTCCATCATAGTGTCGAACTTGAACCCGACCACCGCGAAGCCGCGCGACCCATATTTGTTGAGGAGCGCCTGATAGCCCGGCATTTCTTTCTTACACGGTTGACACCAGGTAGCCCAAAAATCGATGAGCACGACTTTGCCGCGGAGCCCCTTGGAGGAAATCTCACGTCCCTGCAAGTCCTTCAGTGAAAACTCAGGGAGCTGTGAACCAATTTCTCCCGGCTTCATCGTGCCTGGATTCGTCATGGTCGGAACGGCGGCCTGCTGAGCAGGCCCGGCAAGCCAGACCGCCGCGAGGCTCAACAAGAGAGTAGGTCGTTTGCTCATTTATTCCTTCTTTTGGATTTCCAGTACCAACAGCTTCAATGGAACCGATGTATCCAGCTTCGGTTTCTTTTTTCCTTCCGGCTTTTTGTACAACTGGCCGCGAAGAGTGACCGCAGCCGGAGAATCGGCGAGCGATTCCAGTTCTTTTGACAATTCGTTCGGTGCTATGGCGAATGATTGACTCGAGTTCATGTTCAGCACGAGATTGCCCGAAGCATCCTTCGCGATTGTTCCGCGAGCCGTTATGTCCATCTCGGCCACACTGACGCCACTGTCGTAAACCGCCTTGAGAAGTTGCGGAGGATCGATTCGCCCATCTTCTTTGGGAACGATCGCAACCTTGCCATCGATCAAGCGAACATCCACGCTTTGAACGCCAGACTGGCGTCCGAGGTGTTGCTTCACCCCGTATGCTCAAAAGTTTCAAGTCATGCCTTCGACGCGCATTTCGACGTGCTTGATCTGGGCCTGTGACACGGGCACCACTGCGAAGCCGAGCAAAACGAAAAGTGCAAATTTCTTCGAATTCATCGATTCTCCTTCTAGAAGCGCAACCGAAATTGTCGCGTAATCCCAAAACTGATATGCCTACGAACAGGCATGAACATGGACTCCGAGGAGTGGGCAACATCCCAATCCGCTCCAATCCACGCGTGCAGGCCAGGCCGCAGACCGACGTAGCTCGTGACGCCTGCGAGTAGTGCGTCCCCACCACTTCCGTTCTGAACGATTCCAGCGATGCGGTCATCCTGCATATGGAGCCAAGTAAGCTCGGGTCCTATGAACCATTCATGAGACAAGTTCTTTGACTGATAGGGCCGGTACGACAGCCAGAAGCGCGACACGACATTTGAGCCCAGTTGAGTTTTCTGCGTGCCCTGTGAACGCAAAGTCGCATGGAAGTCCTCGTCGGCAACGAGTCGTTTCAGGTTTAAGACTCCGGTATAGGTCCAGTTTCCAGCTACGAAGAAATCCGTCGAACCGGAGCCTGGTTGCAGTCCCGCCGGTAATAGAAGTCCACTTGTGCCCGTCAGACTTGTGCTCCCTGTCGGAATCTTCGGACCAACCGTAACAGACGCCTGCGTCGTGCCTCGTTCGCAATCACGCCGATAGAAACGGTACTTCACGAGGAGCACTACGTCACCCAGACCTGTTCCGCCGACACTCGAACGTGCTGGAAGCGTGTTCATATCGAAACGATTTGTCACGACCGGCACAAGGACCGTCAAAGCGAAATCGCGATGAAAGCCCCAAGTGAAGTTGAAGAGCCCCTCGTGTGAAAACGTCGGACGCGCTGTACTTGGCATGTTGCCGGTCGAACTCGGAAAGACGCCTCGTGTCGTAAAAACCGAGTTATACGAAACAAGGCCGCCGCCTGGAAAAAGCGAAGCAGCCGTTTCCGGCGACGCGCCTTGAGCTCCTGCGGTTTGTGCGCAGACTGCCAGCAAAGCTAACAAGCCTGCGCCGCGCAAAAGCGCTTTGCGTGAAGCGATATCCATTTGCTTTCCTTTCGGCACACAATATGTCCAGAGACACCAGAGCGTCTCGTGGAATGTGCTGCTGAAAGGTGCTCTAGATACGGATAGGTGTGGCGGTTGGAGGACCGGCGCCGGGCGGCCCTTGACCAATGCCCGCGAGATTGCGAGCGGCGGATTCTGAACCGAGGGATTCTTGAAAGTCTGAAAGGACTGCCAGCAAACCCGGCGTGAACGAGAGCCCATGAGCAGAAGGCGGTCGAACGAACGGCGCGTGCATCTGCGGCATCTTCTCGCAACATTCCTGGCTATGCCCGGACGACGAGCAGGGCATCGATTGACAACACCTCATCGCTTCGGAGGGTGTCGTCATGCCGGAGCAATCGACGACGTAGGCTGCGAGCGCAGTCCCGAGGAATGCCATCAAAATTGCCCGCCTAAACCGCATCTCTTTCAACCTAAGCGGGAACATGATTCAAGTCAAGAGCGCTCGTCAATAGCTTGGTCCCGAGCAGGTCCGCAGAAGGGAAGGCATGGAGCGAAAAGGAAATCGGACTATCGTGTAAGCAGCTTTGGGTTGAGTGGCCATCGACCGTACGGTTCTGGGGTCCCCCGTCCCGTCGTGTGGTAAGCCTTGATCCCCTTTGATTCCAATACCCTGCCAACCGTGCGCAAACCGTCCAAAGCGAGCCGAGCGGCGTCTTCCGTTTTCAGCAACTTACCTGCCAGCCGGGGCACAACCACCCGCCTTGAAAACCGTCAGTCGCCGGCGCCGGGTTTGCTGGCCTGGTAGCCTTCGCGAGCGTAGACCTGATATTTCTGCTTCTTGTTTTTCTGGTCGAGGATCGTCAGCGGGCCCCCGTCGGGAGCGACCAGCTCCACTTTTACTTTGTGGAATTTTCCATCCTTGCCACCGCCGGAAGGCGTGAAGGAAAGACTGTACTGGTGGCGTAGGAAAGCTGCGACGCTCCGAAAAATGTCAGGTATTTCTCCATCGAATTGCGGGAACCAAGCAAATCCTCCGGTTTCCTGGGCAAAGGTTCGAAGCTGGTTCTCCGCTTGCAGATAATCCATGTGCGCGCCCATGGAGCCCCGGGACTCGAGAAAATTGGTCCAGGTTTTTCCCAGGCCTACACAAAAGATGGGGACATCGCTTCCGCGAAGCACCTTCATGGTCTGATCCAGAGTGTGCTTGGAAAAGGTGTCCACGCCGCTGGCGAGCAGGAGGATGGATTTCTTCCCCTTGACGTCTTTGAGTCGCTCGGTGGTCTCAATGAGCGCATCAAAGACGTTGGATTCGCTGAAACCTGGGAAATAGAGGTGGTAAATGGCGTTGCGGACTTCGTCCTTGTCTTGCGTAAAGTCCACCTCGAGGCGTGTTTTCATGTCAAAGGTCTCGAGAGCAACCCAGTCTCTTTGTTGCAGGTTCGGGAACAGGGCGTCGGCCCAGTATTTGGCGTAAGCGGCGAACCAGCCGTATGCATTTCCGCTAAACTGCATGAGCACGACCATGGTGATGGGTGCGTCGGTGGGCGCAAAATTGGTAATGGCCTGCGGCACGCCCTCATCAAGAACGCGGAAGTTTTCTTTTTTGAGGTTGGGAATGAGGTCCCCGTGCTGTGTGGCGGCCACCACGTCGAGAGTCACGACGGGGACATCCACGCTGATGCTGACGCCCGACTCCGGCGCTTGCTGCGCGGGAGCAGGAGTTGCGGGCGGGGTGGGTTTCTGTTGTTGCTGAGACGGAGGGGGGCCACCCTGCGGGCCGGTCGGCGCCTGAGCGAGGGCCGGCTGCCCGGAAAGAGGCACGAGCAAAAAGGCCGCCATAGCCGGGAACCAAAGTGAAGTGATTCTTCTCATCATTTCTTACCTCGTTGGCGGCAGCCCGCCAAGATTCTTGCTTTCATCGCCACGGCTAAGAACCGCGGGTTGAGCTTAGGTAATGCTACGGCAATGAGCCGGCCGGGTCCCCACACCCGCATGTTAGTATGAAGCACGTTGGACGTAAAACGTTAGCTAGAAGGTTTCAGCGAGAGGTAGGCCATTTTGCGGAGGAGGGTGGATTGGTGAATGGGAATCGTTTGGTGGGATCTATCACGGGCCTGGCGGCCCTCCTTTTAGCGTCGAGTCTTCCGGCCACTACAAAGGGAATCCCGCGTTCGGCGGCGGTCAGCACATCGGCCGCCCAGGCTTCGGGAATTCAGAGGGAAGCCCTCGTGTGGCTGGCGGATTTGATCAGGATCAATACGTCCAACCCCCCGGGAAATGAGCAGCTAGCCGCCATGTACGTGGCCGGAGTGCTGCAGAAGGAAGGGATCAAGCCGGAAATCCTGGACTTGGCGCCGGGAAGAAGCGCGGTGGTGGCCCGCCTGCGCAGTTCGGTGGTGCCCGACCCGTCGAAAGCGCTTCTGCTGGTGGCCCACCTGGATACCGTGCCGGTCGAGAGGTCGCACTGGACCGTCGATCCGTTTGGCGCGGTGATGAAGGACGGCTACCTGTATGGCCGCGGGGCGATCGATAACAAAGGCATGCTGGCCGCGAATCTGGCGGTCTTTGTTGGCTTGAAGCGGGCCAATGCGCACATTAACCGCGACGTGATTTTTCTGGCGACCGCCGACGAAGAAGGAGGCGGCGACTCGAGCATCCGGATGCTCATCGCCAAATATTGGGACAAGTTTGCCGCCGGCTTTGCCATCAACGAGGGCGGCAACGTTTTCATGAAAAACGGCAAAGTGCAGTATATCGGTGTGCAAGCGAGCGAGAAAGTGGCGGCGAATATCTCGGTCATCACGCGCGGCGCTTCAGGCCACGCCTCGCAGCCGACCAAAGACAATGCCGTGGTCCGTTTGGCGGCCGCCGTCGCAAAAATTGGAGGCTATACCGCGCCGGTGCACTTCACCGCGATTGTGCGCCGATACTTCGAGGGGATTGGGCCGCTGGAAGACGACGAAATCGCAAAGTGGATCCGTTCCATGGATACGCCGGACCGCGGCGAACACGCGCAGCGCGTGATCGCCGATTCCAGCCCTCTTTGGAATGCGATGATGCGGGACACCGTCGCGCCCACGGTGCTCTCCGCGGGCGTGGCCAACAATGTAATTCCCCCGGAGGCGCGGGCGAATCTGAACGTACGGCTTCTGCCAGGGGATTCCATCAACACGGTTGTGAATGACCTGAACAAGCTGGTAAATGATCCGGCGGTGAAACTGGAAGTGCAGCCGAACGCGGGCCTGGCTGCGCCTCCGTCTTCCTTGGAGTCGGCTTTTTACAACGTGATTTGCCAGGTGGCTTCGCGGGAATTTGGGGGCGCCCCGGCGCTGCCGTTTCAGTCGACGTGGTCAACCGATTCGGCGCAGTTGCGGCTGCACAGCGTCCAGGCCTACGGGCTGGTGCCGTTTCCTCTGGCCGATGAAGATCTGAAGCGCATGCATGGTGATGATGAGCGGATTCCCTTGGCGGCGTTTGACAAGGGCGTGGATGTGCTGACGAAAATTGTGACGGAGTTTGCGGTTACCCGTTACTGAAACAAAAGCTGTTGGGAACAATCCAAAACGAACATCCGTAGTGACCGGCTTCGATTGAATAATGGAAAGCCGGAGGTTCGGAGTGCGTCCTTGAAGGAATTTATGAATTTTCGCCACTCGAAGATTGTGTGCACCATCGGGCCGGCCAGCTCGTCGCCGCGGATGATTGACCGGCTGTTCGCGGCGGGGATGGACGTGGCCAGGCTGAATTTCTCGCACGGCACACAGGCAGAGCACGCCCAGCACTTCGCATTGATTCGCGCAGCCTCCGGCAAGCACGAAAAGCCGATTGCGATTCTGGCCGACCTTCAGGGACCGAAAATCCGCACCGGGGCACTGGCTGGCGGCGGACCAGTGATGCTGCGCGCCGGGCAGCGGTTCACCATTACGACCGCCAAGGTTCTGGGTGACGCCACGCAGGTCAGCACCACCTTCGCGGGCCTGCCCCGGGAGGTTCATCCTCGCGACCGTATTCTGCTTTCCGACGGGCTCATCGAGCTGCGCGTCGAGCAGGTGCGCAACCGGCAAGTGATCTGCGAAATTGTGAACGGCGGCGCACTCGGCCAGTACAAAGGCATCAACCTTCCGGGATTGCCGCTGCGCGTTCCGGCGCTGACGGGGAAAGACCGCGCGGATCTGCGGTTTGCGCTCAACCACGGCGCGAATTACATTGCGGTGAGTTTTGTGCGGCGGCCCGAGGACGTGCTGCTCGCGAAGCAACTGGTCCGCCGCGCAGGAAAAGATACGCCGGTGATCGCCAAACTGGAAAAGCCGCAGGCCATCGAAAACCTGGACGCCATCCTGCGCGCCGCCGATGCGGTGATGGTCGCCCGCGGAGACCTTGGCGTGGAAATGAGTCCGGAGCGCGTACCGGTGGTGCAGAAAACCATCATTGCCAGGGCCAGAGAGCTGCGGCGGCCGGTGATTACCGCAACGCAGATGCTCGAATCCATGACCGAACATCCCCGGCCCACGCGCGCGGAAGCTTCCGACGTGGCCAATGCGATTTTCGACGGATCGGACGCGGTGATGCTTTCTGCCGAGACGGCCACAGGGAAATACCCGATCGAGGCCGTGAGCATGATGGCGCGCATCATCGAAGAGGCGGAAGGAAGCATCCGGGAATTCCCGCGGCCCGCACAGCAAGAGCAGTTGAAAGTGCCCGGGACCATTGCCGAACTGGTGTGCCACGCCTCGCGGGAATTGCACATGAAGCTGATTGCCGTGTTCACGCACAGCGGGTTCACCGCGCGACTCATCTCGCGTTATCGCCCGCTCGTGCCCATTGTCGCCTTCTCGCCCGAACAGGAAACCCGGCGGCGGCTGGGGCTCGTCTGGGGCGTGTATCCAAGAAACATCCAGGATTTGCGGAACATCGACGGCCTGGCGGCGGTGGCCCAAAAGCGTTTGCTCGAAGAGCGCCTGGTGCGCAAAGGCGACGTCATTGGAATCGTGGCGGGAACCCCCATGGGAATCCGCGGCACAACGAACTTCATGAAGTTTCACGTCATCGGCGGGGAAACCTGAAGCGCTCTCAGTCGGGAAACAGAGTTCCGCTAATTCACCCAGTTGTCGTGGCGCGAGGGCGGGTCTTTGCGGTGCTTGCCCATGTAGACTTCAAAGCGCCGACGGTTGCGGCGGTGTTGCCAATCGGCCACGCTGTTGCGCAAATTGTATAGGAAAGATCCGCGGCGCAAATAAACATAGCCCACCACAAGCCCGCCCAGATGACACAGATGGCTGACGCCGTCGGCGCCCAACCCAAATGTTCCGAGGAAGGTAAGAATGGCCATGAGGATGACGATGGTGCGCATGCTCATGGCCACGGGAAACGGGAAAAGATAAACGCGCCGATCCGGAAAGAGAATGGCGCAGGCGATCAAAACTCCAAAAATGGCCCCGGAAGCGCCGATCGTCTGCGTATAGGCGGCGACGGGGATCCCCTTACCGAGGGCCGCAGGAGCCATTTTTACAATCACGTTGATGACCCCCGCCCCGACGCCGGTTAGGAAGTAATAACGCAGAAACCGGCTTTTTCCCCATACGACCTCGAGTTCCCGGCCAAACATCCAAAGCACGAACATATTCATCAGGATGTGCCAGATGCTGTTGACATCGTGGAGAAACAAGTAGGTGAAGGGCTGCCAGACGCGAAGCCCGAGAATGACGCCGGCCGGAACAAGGCCAAACCACCTAACCAGCTGCTCGTAGGCCGACGCCCCGGAGAAGTGGTAGACCAGGACTTCGCAGATATAAACGGCAAAGTTGGCGATCAGAAGAAACTTGATGGCCGGCGTGACGTAGAAGTCGAAGCTGACCCGATAGCTCTTGATGCCCGACCGAGAATACATAGACGAAGTTTACGGCGCCGCGGGCCTTCCGTCAAAGAGGAGCAGCAGTTGAAAGGTCGAACTCCGACAACTCAAAGAGTTCGAGCTTTTCTCGCCGCGCCGGCCGACCTGCTCTTTTCCCCAAGGGGGCCCGAGCAATCAGACTTTTGGACCTTCGAACGTCTCTCAATCGAGCTTCTTGCGGGCAAAGAAAAAAAGCGAGCCCGCAAGAGCCAAGAACATGATCAGACCGAAGAGGTTGCTCGTGGCGAGCGGGCCGAGAATTTTCGGGCCGAAGGCAAACAGGTCCGCCCGCCATGGCAGCCTCAGCATGGAGGTAAGCCAATGAGGTACGTGGCTGGAGATTTCCGGATCCTGCAGCAAGTTGATGACAATGCCCAGCAAGCCAAACACGCCTCCCGCGGCGATCAATCCGCTTGAATAAAGCGCTCCCGGGCTGGCCTCGCTCTCTTCCTTTTTCTTCGTGGTCGCTTCGACCAGCACGCGCACGAGTCCTCCCGCGAACATGGTTGCCGTGGTCCCCAGGGAAAGATAGGCACCCACGGCAAACGCGAGCGATCGTATCCCGAGGATCTCCACGGCTATCACCAGCGCCACGCCCATCAGGACCAGCCGCCACGGCAACCGTTGGCTGAGGATGCCGTTGATTACCGTAGCCATCAGGCGGGCCTGGGGAGCGGGCGCTTTATCGCTGCCGATTCCCTGAGCCCACTGGAGTTCGATCCGCCTGGAACCCGGATCGTAGAGATACTCGCCATCGGGAATTTGGCCGGAACCAAGCGCATTGATGAGCACGTAGCTCTTTCCCAGATGTTCAAAGGTTGCTTTTTCTACTTTCACGCCGGCAGGCAGGGCTTCGAGATTGACGGGAATCTCGGTGGGAATGTATTTTTCGAGGCCCTTATTCATCAGGCCCAGGGTGATGCCGATGGCAAAGGTGGAAACCGTCACGCCCACCAGCAGGCCCCACTGCTGCAGAACGGGCGTGGCACCCACGAGATAGCCGGTTTTCAAATCCTGCGAGGTCGCGCCGGCAATCGCCGCGGCAATGCAAACGGTCCCGCCGATGGTTAGCGCGAGCACGCCATAGCTCGGCGCTGTCCAGCCGGCAAGGAGAAAAATCGCGCACGTGGCCATGAGCGTGCCGATGCTCATGCCGCTCACCGGATTGGAGGAATTGCCCAGTAACCCGCTGATGCGCGATGCCACGGTGACAAAGAGGAATCCAAAAATCACCACGAGAATGGCCGCGAGCAGATTCTGGTACCAGGTCGTGTGCGCACCTTTCACCGGAGCAAGGGTCAGCAGAGCGAGCATGAGGAGGATGATCACGGCCGAGCCGGCCAGGACCCAGCTCAAGGGGATGTCGCGCTCAATGCGGCTGGCGGTGTCCGCACCGGGGTTCCCTTCTTGTGCGCGAACGTCTTTGAGCCCGGCCCGCAAGGCGGAAATGATGGTGGGCATGGTTCGAATCAAGGTGATCAGTCCGGCGGCGGCCACGGCTCCCGCGGCCATGGGGCGGATGTACTGGCGCCACATATCGTCGGGGGTCATCAGCGGAATGGGAATCGTAGAGGGATAGATGGGCGTGTTTCCCGCGAGCTGCCCGAAGAACTGAATCGCCGGCATCACCAGCAACCAGGAGATCACCCCGCCCGCAAAAAGAATTCCGGCTACTTTAGGGCCGATGATGTAGCCCACCCCCAGATATTCCGAGGTAATCGTGGCGCGGAAAGAAGCTCCCGGGAACCAGCGCGGGCGCACTTCCGGCTGGCCGGTCCACGCCTGCACCGTGTTCATCAGGAAGGTGTACACGCCGCCCAGACCGAGTCCCCAGAACACGCGTCCGGCAAACGAGCCTCCGCGCTCACCGGCCACCAGAACGTCGGCGCAGGCGGTGCCCTCGGGAAAAGTCAGGTTGCCGTGCTCTTTGACAATCAGCTGGCGCCGCAGCGGAATCATGAACAAGACGCCGAGCCAGCCTCCCAGCAACGCCAGCGGAAAAATGCGCCAGAAGGTAAATTCCGACCCGAAGCCCAAAAAAATCAGCGCCGGCAGCGTGAACATTACGCCTGCAGCAAGGGACTCTCCCGCAGAACCGGTGGTCTGCACGATGTTGTTTTCGAGGATGGTCGACCGGCCGAACGCCCGCAGGATGCTGATCGACAGCACCGCGATGGGAATCGAAGCGGAAACCGTGAGCCCGGCGCGCAGGCCGACATAAACGCTGACCGCGCCAAACAGCAGGCCAAACAGCGCGCCAAGGATCACCGCGCGGACGGTGAATTCCATTGGGCTTTGTTCCGCCGAGATGTAGGTGCGAAATTCTCCGGGCGGCGCGGTGGAGCTCCAGGCTCCCTCGCGAACTGCGGTTTCTTCGCCCACCGGATCCTCCTCGGACGGAAGTCCAAATTGGCTGCATCCGTGCCCGGGGATTATGCCGCACCCTGACCAGGGGGGGAAGAGAGAATCGGTTGGGTCCCCGGGGTTGTCCTATTTGTAACCCTCCGAGCTATTGACTACTGTTCTGGTGCACTGTATTGTGCCTCGCGATATGTAACGCCGGTCGGTAGCACAGGTCATGCGACGGGCCCCTTCAACATCATGTTCGGCCGGGGCCATTCTGCCCGGCATCCTCCAGGCTGCTCGGTTTTGCCCAACGGTCCCGCTGCGTTCGTTTCCACGTTTGCCCTCGGAGGTTCATCGTGCATCCTAGCCGTCTCTTTTTGACGCCGGTCATCTTCCTGGCCCTTGCGATGCTGTTCTGCGCGCGCATCAGTGAGGGCGACGAATGGCTGCCGGTTAGCCCCGAAGAAATGAAAATGGCCAGCGAGCCGAAGGCGCCTGGCGCTCCGGCGGTCATCCTTTACCGCCAGGTGGACCGAAACGACGGCAACCGAGCGGCCACCGAATACAACTATGTGCGGATCAAGATCTTGACCGAAGAGGGACGCAATCACGCGAACGTAGAAATACCCTTTGAAAAAGAAATTGAAACCGTAAGTGGTATTCGGGCGCATACCATCCGACCGGACGGGTCTATTGAAAACTTCGACGGCAAAGTATACGAGCAGACCATCGAGAAGACGCGGGGTACCAAGTACTTGGCGAAGACGTTTCACCTTGCTGACGTCCAGGTGGGGAGCATCATCGAGTATCACTGGAATTATGATTTTGTGGACAACAAACTCGTTTTTTCCCGCTGGATTCTGAGTGAGCCGCTTTTCACAAAGCAGGCGGTCTTTACGCTAAGACCTTACACGCGGCCTCCCTGGACGTTGGAATGGAGTTGGCCGGCCGGTCTGCCCAAGGGAACCGAACCGCCCAAGGAGGGCCCCGACCACATCATCCGCATGACGACGCAAGACGTTCCGGCGTTTGTCATCGAAGATCATATGCCCCCTTCCAATGAGCTGAAGTTCCGTGTGGATTTCACGTACCGCGACGAAATTCAGGAAACGGATGTGGATAAATTCTGGAAGCACTTTGGGAAGAAAGCAGACGCCAAGGTGGAAGGGTTTGTTGACAAACGCAAAGCCATGGAAGAGGCGGTCGCCAGCATCGTTTCGCCCGGCGATGCTCCCGAAGTGAAGCTGCAGAAAATTTACGCGCGTGTGCAACAAATACAAAATCTGAGCTACCTCCCTCGAAAATCGACAGAAGAGCGGAAACACGAGAACATCAAAGTGGTCACAAACGTCGAGGATCTCTGGAAATATCAGTACGGCAGCGGGTGGGACATTACCTGGCTGTTTCTTGCGCTGGCGCGCGCGGCAGGATTCGAAGCTTACCCCTGCCTGGTGTCCGGGAGGAGTGAGTATTTCTTCCACAAGGAACGCTTCAACGGAGGGGAACTCGATGCCAACGTCGTTCTCGTGAAAGTGAGTGGACAGGACCACTATTTCGATCCCGGTGCGGCATTTACACCTTACGGTTTGCTCCCGTGGATGGAAACCGGAGTAACCGGACTTCGTTTGGATCGGGAAGGAGGCACGTGGATTCAGACTCCGCTGCCGACGAGTGAGCAAACTCACATTGAACGGGCGGCACAACTGAAGCTCACGAGCGAAGGAGATCTATCGGGAAAACTCAAGGTCACATTTACGGGACTTACAGCCCTTGCCTGGCGAATCGAGGAACGCAACGAAGATGATGCCAGCCGCAAAAAGGCTCTCGAGGAGGAAATAAAGGCGGCGATTCCCTCCGCAAGCGAAGTGCAGTTGGCAAACAGTCCGGACTGGCTAAACGGCAACAATCCATTGGTCGCGGAGTTTGACCTGAAGGTAGCGGGCTGGGCCTCTTCGGCGGGACGCCGCGAGTTGTTCCCTACCGGCCTTTTCAGCGCTTCCGAGAAGCATCTGTTTGAGCATGCCGACCGCGTTTGGCCTGTTTACTTCCGATACCCATTCCTGAACGTCGATGACTTCACCATTGAACTTCCTCAGGGATGGAAAGTCGAAAGCGTGCCTAAGGTCGTGGACCGGGACGTCAAGGCCGTGCAATACAGTCTGAAGGTAGAAGACAACAGCGGCGTCCTCCATATTCGACGGGTTCTGCGCTCCGATGTGGTAATGGTTGACAAAGATCACTATCCCGTTCTGCGCAGCTTCTATCAGCTGGTGAAAACGGAGGATGAAGAGCAGGCCGTTTTGCAACCCGTGGGAGTGGCTGCGGCCAAATAGGGATGTCTATGAGTCGGATTTCGGTACTGGTGAGCGGCCTCGCGGTTGCAAACGCATTGCTTTCATGCCCGCAACTCGTGGTAGCGGACGCCCCGGCCTGGATGCATGCGGCGGCAAGCGCGCCCCTTCCGGCATACGACCAGAAGACCAACGCGGTCCTGGTGTACTCGGAGGATGTCACGACGGTAATGCCCGACGGAAAAACGAAAGCCATCGAACGCAGGGCCTACAGGATATTACGGCCCGAAGGGCGCGAGTACGGGGCTGCCGAGGCGGTTGTAGGGGGCGACACCAAGCTCGGAAGCATGCGCGCTTGGTGCATCCCGAAACAGGGCAAGGACTACGAGGTGAAAGACAGGGATGCCACCGAAAGGTCGCTCGGCATTAAGGGCCGAGAGATCTCCGATTTGAAGGTACGGACACTGGAAATCCCTGCGGCCGAAGCTGGAAATGTCGTCGGCTACGAAATCGACTATCAAAGTCGGCCCTATGTTCTGGAAGACTGGTGGTGGGTTCAGACAGATATACCGGTCCGCGAGGCGCGCTACACGCTCCAGTTGCCTGCAGGGTGGGAGTACAAGGCGGTGTGGATTAATCATTCCACAGCCGATGCCACGGCCTTAGGAAACAATCAATGGTCGTGGGTGGTCCATGATCTTCCTGCCATTGAGCATGAGCGGCGAATGCCCCCGGTTCGAGGTTTGGCTGCGCAAATGATTGTCTCGTTTCTGGCGCCCGGCACGGCGCAACGAAGCGGCTTTCTGACGTGGAACGACATGGGCAGATGGCAGGCAGTATTAGCCAGCGGAAGGCGCGACACCACGCTTCAGATCAATCAAAAGGTTGCCGAACTAACCAAAGAACGGACAACTCCCCAGCAAAAAATGTTGGCGATTGCAGGTTTTGTGCAGCGAGAGATTCGTTACGTGGGCATTGAACTGGGCATCGGAGGCTGGCAGCCGCATGCGGCAGCCGACGTCTTTGCTCACCGCTACGGCGATTGCAAGGACAAGGCCACGTTGACGAGCACCATGCTCGAGCAGGCGGGCATTGACTCCTACTATGTCTTCATAAACACCGTGCGCGGCGCCGTCGGACCGGAAACTCCGCCAACGATATTCTTTTTTAACCACGCCATTCTGGCGATTAAGCTACCGGAGGCAGTGAATGATCCTCGCTACCAGGCGGTCTTCAATCATCCAAAACTTGGGCGGTTGCTGATCTTTGACCCTACCGACGAAAAGACTCCGATTGGACAGATTCGCGGAGAGCTACAAGGGAATTATGGATTACTGGTCACGCCCGACGCGGGGGAGCTTGTGCAAATGCCGCAGCTGCCCGTGGCCTCCACGGGCATGACTCACTCTGCCAAGCTCAGCCTCGACGCGCAGGGAACTTTGCGCGGTGAGGTGAGCGACGTCCGCAATGGTGACTTTGCGACCTTTGAGCGCTACGCGCAGCTTGAGGTGCAGAGCAGCAAGGACCGCGTAAAACGCATTGAGCAGGAGGTTGCGCACTCCATTGGTATGTTTGAAATTACGGCCGCTAAGATGCTGAACTTGGAAGCCACGGACTTGCCTTTCGGCTATACCTACACGTTTGTTGCTCCAGCCTACGCCAAACAAATTGGGAGTTTGCTGGCGGTGCGGCCGCGGGTCATGGGAATCCTTGCAAGCGACATACTCGAAACCAAGGAACCCAGGCAATATCCCGTAGTTTTTAGAGGCCCGGAGAAAGACGCGGACACCTTTGAGATCACCCTGCCTCCGGGTTACGAAGTGGATGACCTGCCGCCGCCCGCGGATGCGGACTACAGCTTCGCGAGCTACCACAGTAAAACCGAAGTCAACGGCGGCACACTGAGGTATACCCGATCGTTCGAAGTGAAAGAGCTGAACGTTCCGGTCAGCAAGGTTGAAGAATTAAGAAGACTCTATCGCCTGATCGCCAGCGACGAGCGAAGCACTGCAGTGCTGAAGCCCACGGCCCACTGATTCGCATGTCGTACTGCCCTGATGCTTCCCTTCCGAAGGACACGTCATTCTTCCCGCAACATTCCTTTGCTGCGTGTTTTGAGCGACCAGACGGCATCGGCGCGGCCAATTAAGAACGCAGCAAAGCACAGGATAAACACTGAATGACTCAGGCTCGCGCCAAAGTATTGCCAGAAGGGCGCACCGGCGCCGGGATAGTCGGAAGAAACAAGCAGCGTAAGCATGAAAACCAGCCCCCCGACGCTTGCGGCCCGCACCAGAATTCCGAAAATGAGCGCGATGCCAATCGCCAGCTCCCCGTACGCCACTAGGAAGGCGATCGGTGTGGCGTGCCCGAGCACGAACCCGCGAAGCACCGGCGCCATGAACGGGTAAGCTCCGCCCTCAAGAAATCGGTTGATCCAGTACTGGAAGCCGCCGTGAAGCGTGAATTGCGTGCCGAAAACCTTGTATTCGCCGAAGATGAGGAATAGCGCGCCGACACCTATGCGAAGAAATGCCAGCGCGCGGGAATTTATATCGGTCAAGACGGCAGCTCCCCCCCTGCATTCTGCTTCTGCACTGACCGGGCCTGAACCTAGCCGAGTCTCGAAAGATGGTCGCGCACGCGATCGCTCAGGATTTTCCCGTCAACCGTTCTGCCTTGCAGCGCGGATTTTGCCGCTTTTACAACCGCGCCCATCTGCTTCATGGAGTTTGCGCCGGTTTCAGCAATCGCTTTCCTGACGGCTGCGTCCATTTCGGCCTCGGTCGCTCCTTGCGGTAGATACGATTCGATGATGCCGAGCTCTTTGGTTTCCTTCGCGGCGAGTTCCGGCCGGTTGCCCTTGGTGAACTGCTCGATGGATTCCTTGCGCTGTTTAACCAGCGTTTGCAGGATCTGAATGGTTTCGGATTCATCGAGCGTTTTTATTTTTTCCACTTCTTTCAGCTTGATGGCCGATTTGATCCCGCGCAGGACGCTCAAGCGCAGCTCATCTTTGGCGCGCATGGCCGCGACCAGGTCGCTCTGAATTCTCTCCGCAAGGTTCATCGCCTGCTCCTTAGGTCACTTCAATATAACAGAGACCGATGAGCTAGCAGAGATGCACGGCCAATTCAGGCAGGAGTCTGACCGAATTGACAGAGCCGAGCTGACTCGCTACTTTGGATTTCTTACAGTGCGCGGCAAATTCATATCCGTTTCTCCGGCGGATAGGGGTGAAGCTGCGGCAGTGAAGGGGCAGCATGAAAGTTATCGTCGCGGACAAGATCAGTGACCTAGGCGTGAAACTGTTGCAGGCGCAGGACGGCTGGAACACCGTGCTGACGACAAAAGACACGCTCGAAGCGGAGATAGCCGATGCCGATGCCCTGATCGTCCGCAGCGCCACGAAAGTCACCGAGGCTTTGCTCGCGAAAGCCCCTAAGCTACGCGCCGTGGGCCGCGCCGGCGTCGGGGTGGACAATATTGACTTGGAGGCAGCCACGAAGCGCGGGGTGCTGGTGATGAGCACGCCCGGAGGAAGCTCCGTGAGCGTGGCCGAGCATACCTTCGCACTGCTTTTGTCGCTTGCCCGGCAGGTGCCGCGGCTAGACCGGGCTATCCATGAGGGGCGCTGGGAAAAATCCTCTGCTGCGGGAACCGAAGTGCGCGGGAAAACCCTCGGCTTAGTCGGTCTTGGAAGAATCGGCAGCGAAGTGGCAGTCCGCGCGGAGGCGTTTGATATGCGCGTGCTGGCCTACGACCCGTTCATCAGCGAAGCGGCGGCGCACGAAATATCGGTCGAACTCGTGCCGCTTGACCAACTGCTGGCGGAAAGCGATTTTGTTTCTCTGCACACGGCGCTCGGTCCGGCGACCCGTAATCTCATCAGCGCGGCAAATATCCACAAAATGAAAAAAGGCGCGCGCATCATTAACACCGCGCGCGGCGAATTGGTGGATGAATCCGCGCTGGCGGAAGCCTTGAAAAGCGGCAAGCTTGCCGGCGCGGCGGTGGACGTGTTCTCGGTGGAACCTCCGAAAAACTCCCCTTTGGTCGGATTACCGACCGTGATTGCCACGCCCCACGTGGCGGGTTCGACCGTAGAAGCGCAGGAGGAAGTCGGCACGCAAGTGGCAGTGCAGATCAAGGATTACCTTGCGGAAGGAATTATCCGCAATGCCGTGAACCTTCCGGCGCTGTCGGCTGACCAATACCGTCGGGTGCGGCCCTATCTGGAGTTGGCCGAGCGGCTCGGGTCGCTGGTTTCGCAAGCAGCGCCGGCACGCCCGGCGCGAATTCGCATTCGCTACGCGGGCGAGGTCGCCGAAGCAGGCACGCACTTGCTTCGCAGCGCTGTGCTTTCCGGCGTGCTGAACGCTGTCCTGGACGAGAAGGTCAACGTGGTGAACGCCTCGGCTATCGCCGCGGCGCGCGGCCTGAGCGTTGAGGAAGAAACGCGAAGGCGCGAGCGCGGCTTCCCGAACACCTTGGAAGTCTCGGCGCTGCCGGAAAAGACCGGCACGTCGGGCGGCTTTATCGTTGAAGGCACGGTGTTGCATGACGGGTCACCGCGCTTGCTGGCGTTAGAGGGCATTCCTTTGGAGGCCCATCTCGAGGGCACCATTCTTTATTTGCGGAACCGCGATGAGCCCGGGGTCATCGGCCAGGTGGGAACCACGCTCGGAAAGCTGGGCGTGAACATCGCCACGTTCGCCCTGGGAAGAAAGGCCGTTCGCGGTGCGGAGGCCGCCGCGCTGGTGCGCCTGGACGGCACGGTTTCCGTGGCGATCCTGGAACCCATTCGGGCAATTCCCGCCGTCACCGAAGCCAAGTTGCTGCATCTGGGCTAGCTCTAGAACCAGTACTCTTGAATCGCTCCTGCCTGACGTGCGTGAGGCGAATTTCAATCAATTTGATAAACAATTTAGAAGAATCCTCCTTGACAGAAATCTCACGCTGTCCTAAAAGGCCTCGCCACGAGCAAGCCTCGCCGCTCAGGTCCGTCGAAAAATCCGATTGAAAACGATTTGATAGAGAATTTAGAACAGCTTTTGTTGACAGCATGCCCTAAATTGCCCTAAGAGCTATTCTCAACAGTTGCTAAGTCGAGTAGTGGGGAAGTGCCCCAATTTCTCCACATAGAGGTCGCAAGAGTCAGGGCGGGCCAGCAGCCATCAGTCCCGGTTCTTGTCGGGTGGGTTTTCTTTCGGTGATCTCCCGGTCATGGTGCGCGAAAGGAGCAGTTTATGCAGCTCTCATCGTTAAAGCGCAATCTTCTCATTTCCGGCCTAGTCGCGACTCTCCTGGCAGTTTCAGGTGTGTGGGGGCAGACGGGCACGACGTCGTTGCGGGGCACGGTCACAGATAATACTGCAGCGGCGATTGTCGGCGCCAAAGTCTCGCTCGCTAATCAGGGCTCCGGTCTACACCGCGAGACGAGTTCAGGACCCAGTGGAGAATTCGAGTTTCTCGCCATTCCGCCAGGCACTTACGCACTAACTGTCGAGAAACCGGGATTCCGCAAGTTCGAAGCTGGCAATTTACAACTCCTGGTAAATTCGCCCACAACAGAAAACGTAGCCCTGCAGGTGGGATCCACGACAGAGACGGTTGAAGTCACGAGCGAAGTAGAGAAGCTGAATACCACGGACGCTTCCCTCGGAAGTGCCTTCAGCGAGAATCAAATCAAGGAACTGCCCATTGATTCGCGCAATGTTCCGGAATTGCTCTCCCTGCAGGCTGGCGTCGCATACGTCGGGAATCGGCAGTCTTTGCAGATGCAGGATACGGATACCAGGGGAGGTACGGTAAACGGCGCCCACAGCGACCAGAGCAACCTGACTCTGGACGGTGTGGACGTCAACACAGACACCAAGGGATATGCCTTCCAGTCAGTGTTGCCCATCACCCAGGACTCAATTCAGGAATTCCGCGTCACGACCTCAAATTACAATGCCGACGAAGGCAGGTCCTCAGGAGCCCAGGTGGCGCTCGTAACGAAGAGCGGCACAAACGGCTTCCATGGGGCGGTCTACGAATACAACCGCAATGCACTGACGAGCGCGAACGATTACTTTAATAAGCTTGCGCAACTCCAAAGTGGAGCTCCGAACAAACCAGAGGCCCTCGTGCGTAATAATTTCGGCGGAGCCTTGGGCGGGCCGATCAAGAAAGATCGTCTGTTCTTCTTCATGAATTACGAAGGTGAAAGACAGTCGGACCAGAAAAGCGTTGTCCGCATCGTTCCTAGCGCCGCAATGCGCGACGGAATAATCACCTATCAGTGCGACGACCCGACTCAGTGCCTTGGGGGACCGGTGCAAGGGTTGACAGCGATGCACAACATTCCTGCGGGGTATTTCGGTCTTACTCCGGCGCAAATTAAGGGCATGGATCCCCAGGGAATTGGGGTCAGCCAGAGCGTAATGACTCCTTACTTCAATGCATTTCCTCTGCCGAACGACAACTCCATAGGCGACGGGTTCAATTTTCAAGGGTACCGTTTCGCTGCCCCGAACTTGATCACCAACAACTGGTATATTGCGCGGGCGGATTACAGAATAACCAGCAATGGCAATCACTCTTTGTACTGGCGCGGAGCTCTGCGAAATGACTCGAATCTCGGCGGTGGCGGCTCGCCCTATTTGCCGCTAACGTCGCAATATTGGCCAAGCGGGCCGGAGCAATCGTTTGTTGACTACAGCAAGGGATTTGCAGTGGGCTATTCCGCAGTGCTGCGGTCGAACCTGGTAAACAACTTCCGTTGGGGATTTACGCGGCAGAGCTTTGGGGAAGTCGGCAATCAGTCTCAGGCGTATGTCCAGTTCCGCGGAATCAACGACGGCACGGGCACCATTGGCTGCTGCGGCGCTGAGGAGTACCAACCCACGCTCACCTTCCAAGTCCCCGTTCATAATTTCGTGGACGACGTGTCCTGGGTCAAGGGACACCACACCTTGAGCTTCGGAACGAACGTCAACATCCTCCGGAACCCGCAATCCTCTAACATTAACTCGTTCAACCAAGCGGTCACTAACGCTTCGTATTTTATTCCTTCCGGTCTCGGAAACCAGGGAGTCCCGGGCTTCTTCGATCCATACTGTTCACAGACGGCGGTGCCGACAACGGGAGGCTGCTTTGACGGCTCAACGGCTTCTCCAGCCGAACCGCATTACCCGAAAATCGCTGGAAGCTTTGTCAATAACTACGACTATCCGATGATCGCTTTGGTCGGCATGATCGATAACGTCACGGCAAATTACAATTTCCTCAAAGACGGCAGCACAGTGCCTGAGAGTGAAGCGGTCAAGAGGCATTTCGCAGCTGATGCCTACGAGCTCTATGCGCAAGATTCTTGGAAAGTTAAATCAAACCTGACTCTAACCTACGGTCTTCGCTATTCGCTGTTCTCCCCGCCATGGGAAACGAACGGATTGCAGGTTACTCCCAATGTGAACCTGACCGACTGGTTTAACCAGCGCGGGGTAAATTCGAAGCAAGGGATTGGTTCGAATGCCTCGCCGCTGCTTAGTTTCAATCTCGGCGGACCGGTTAATGGAAGGCCAGGGTTCTATAATTGGGATTACAAGGACCTCGCGCCGCGTCTCTCGATCGCTTATTCTCCAGACGCCAAAGATGGTTTGTTTGGGCACCTCTTCGGCGGACCCGGTAAAACCACCATCCGCGCCGGGGCCGGCATCGTTTATGACCGGTTGGGACCAGCACTCTTAGCGACGTTTGACCAAAGCGGCTCGTTTGGATTGGCATCGGCCCTGAGTAGCGCCGCAGGAGTGGTGTCGCCAGCGACCGCCCCGCGAATCACGGGTCTCTTTGACATACCCACACAAGGTACGAACGGCACGCAGTTGCTGGCCCCTCCACCGGTGTCGACATTCCCCCAAACGTTTCCAGCCTCGGGGACGGGTTCGTTCGCTGTTTATTGGGGCATGGACCAGGGCCTAAAGACGCCCTATTCGTACACGTTGGACTTTTCCGTCGGGCGGGACCTTGGCAGCGGTTTCGTCATGGATGTCTCCTATGTAGGCCGTCTGTCCCATCGGCTTCTTTCCCAAGAAGACGTAGCCACCCCCGAGGACATCGTTGATCCTAAGACCAAGGTCGACTATTTCACGGCGGTGACAGCGCTTGCGAAGCTATACCGGGGAAGCAACCCGCCAGCCGCAAAAGCGGTTACACCGCAGATGGTCGGCACCGCTAATGCTCAATACTGGGCGGACATCCTTCAACCACTCCAGCCGGGCGATGCCTATTCCCTTATCTGTAGCGGCGGCTCGACAACCAGCAGCTTGCAAGCGGCCTATGATCTGTTCCGTTGCTTCTCCAATAACGAATCAACTGGCGTGCAACTCCTCGACCAGGGGATCCTGACAGGCACCCTAACAGACAGCAAGGGGAATCCACTCTATACCTACTACGGGCCGGGCGGACCGTATGCCTTCATGAGCCCTCAATTTGCGGCGTTGTACGCGTGGCGCTCCATGAGCGCGGCCGCCTACAATGCCTTGCAGGTGAATCTACGCCACAACCTTTCCCACGGTTTCCAGTTCGCATTCAACTATACTTACTCCCGGTCGATTGATATCTCCTCTGATGCGAATCGGATTGGCGCGGAGGGCGGACTCGGCGGCCAGATTATCAACGCCTGGGACCCAAAAGCGCTTCGCGCCGTTTCGGACTTCGATACGCCACATCAGTTCAATGCCAATTGGGTCTGGGAACTGCCCTTTGGCAATGGGCGGCTGCTCGGGAAGGGAGCTAACAAAGCATTGGATGCGGTGATTGGTGGATGGCAGTTGACCGGATTAGCTCGCTGGACCAGCGGATTCCCGGTTAGTGTTGGCAACGGGTCTCAGTGGCCGACCAACTGGCAATTGTCCGGCTTCGCGACTCGAATTGGCTCCGTATCCACCCACGGTGCGGTAGAGAATCCCAGCGGAACGGTAAACATCTTTGGGAATGATCCGATTGCTGACCCCAATGGCCCAGCGGTCGCTGCTTTCAATAGCTATCGTCCCGACTTCCCCGGCGAGGTGGGTGCACGCAATACTCTTCGCGGTGATGGCTTTGCCGGCTTGGATCTCGGGCTTGATAAACGCTGGAAGATGCCCTGGAAAGAATCGCATAGCCTCCAGCTCCGCTGGGAGGTGTTCAACGTTATGAACCTCAGGAGATTCGATGTCCAGAGTCTCAGTCTTTCGCTTACGAATCAGAGTTCCTTCGGCAACTACTCCGCACTGCTAACGAACCCGCGCACTATGCAGTTCGCATTGCGGTACGAGTTCTAATTGGAGGCATCGTCGCCAATCATCAGCCCTTCGGCGAGATTTACACGAGCCGCACCGGCTTCGGCATTGCGCGGGATCCCGCTTTGCGCAACCTGAATCCTCCGGTGAATTGGTCCAACTTCAACCACATTCACGGCAACCCCCGCGTGTTTCCGGTGGGCGCGCTCTACTCGCCCTAGGCGCGGTCACGCGCCTGATGCAGGTCTGACGGATCACAACAAGTACGGTCACAATCCCAAGCGACAGACGCCGCCGGAAAGCACAAGGCTTTCCGGCGGCTTTCCATTTCAAGAAACATGCATTGGCCAAGCCCACAGGTATAGGGAACCCTGCGTCAGGGACGCTGAAAGACAGCTGCATCAAATCGAAACAACTTCACTTGACAGAACGCCTCAACCTGTCCTAAAAGCTTCCTCAACGGTTGCTAAAGTCAAGTGGCGGGGAAGGTTGCCCGAGATCCTTCGGAGTTCTGTAGGGGTTGTTAGTAGCCGATAGACTGGTGCGGTATGACGGTCGCTGGCGCCTCCCGCCTGCTTTCGTGCCATTTTCGGTCAAGGTGCGTGAAAGGAGGGGTTCTATGGGGTGGTCTTCCATAAAACGTAATCTCCAGATTGGTTTGGTTGCCATTTTCTTGGTCGTGGCGCACGTTTGGGCGCAGACGGGCCTAACGTCGTTGCGCGGAGCGGTCATGGATAAAACCGGCGCGGCCATCGTGGGCGCAAAGGTTACAGTTACGAACGTGGCGCAAGCTCTGCAGCGCGAGGCGCAAACTGGTCCGACAGGAGAATACGAGTTTCTTGCCCTGCCTCCCGGGAGCTACACGTTGACGGTGGAGACGGCAAATTTTCGGAAGTACGAACAAAGGAATATTCAACTGCTTGTCAATTTGCCGGCCACCATTAACGCGACTTTGGAGGTGGGCGCGGCTTCACAAACGGTTGAAGTTTCCGCCACAACAGTGACCCTCAACACCACCGACGCGTCATTGGGAAATGCATTCAATGAGAACCAGGTGAAGGAATTGCCGCTCGAAGGTCGGAACGTGCCTGACCTGCTGAGCCTCCAGCCTGGTGTGGCGTTTCCCAACAACCGCGACGATATACCCGACTGGGATACTCGCAAGGGTGCGGTGAACGGCGCACGTAGCGATCAAAGCAACGTGACCGTCGATGGCATAGCGGTGAACGACGAGGGTGGTCATGCGTTTACGTCCGTCCTTCCCGTTACCTTGGATTCTGTTCAGGAGTTTAGAGTCTCCACCTCGAATTACAATGCAGACCAGGGAAGCACTTCCGGCGGACAGGTAGCCATGGTTACTAAGAGCGGAACGAACGATTTCCACGGTTCTGCTTACGAATACAACCGCAACGCATACTTTGAGGCCAACGACTTCTTCATAAAGAATGCGCAGCTGGCGAACTGCTTGGCCAAGGGATACAACCTGAATACATACCAATGCAACAAGGCACCGAAACTCAATCGCAATATTTTCGGTGGATCCCTGGGCGGACCTATCAAGCGCGACCGTATGTATCTGTTTATGAATTACGAAGGAACGCGCCGCGCCGAAGCCACAAGCGAAACAGTTGCAGTGCCATCGGCAGCGATGAAAGATGGCGTTATGCAGTACGCCTGTGCGACTTCATCACAATGTCCCGGATTCAATCTGCAGGTTCCTAATTTCAGCAATCCAAGCCAAACGGATACCTTCACGATCCCAGCGGGATATAACGCCCTGACACCAGCGCAGATAGCCAAAATGGACCCGCTGAGCATTGGGCCGAGCCAGGTGATGCTGAAATACTTCAACTCGTTTCCGGCCGCAAACTGCAACAATGCGGGAGATGGCTACAACTACAGCTGTTTCAACTGGAGCGCGCCGATTGGCGACACAAAAAATGAATACATTTCTAAGGTCGACTACAACATAACGCGTGACGCCAAGCACAGGCTGTCCCTCACGGGAGCTTTGAGAAATGAAAGCAATCCTGGCACGCCGTTCCTGCCCGGCCAGCCTGCGTCGCAGACGCTTCTCAACTTCAACAAGGGGCTTATCGCCAACTACAGCGGCGTCTTGACCAGATCCATTGTGAATAATTTCCGATATGGCTTCATCCGCGAGAGTGTCGGCGTCGTAGGTAATTCAAACCAAGACTGGAATTTTTTCCGCGGGTTAAACGATCAGACCGGCGCGGTAACGCGGAGCCATAGTTTTCAGCGGCCCATTCACAACTTCGCTGACGACTTGTCTTGGATTAAGGGGAACCACACGTGGCAATTCGGAACGCAGATGGCGTTCATAAGGACACCGAGCCTCAGCTCTCAAACTTCCTTCAGTGACGGAAGCGCGAATGCCTCTTGGACTACGCTTTCAGGTTACGCGCAAAAGAAATCTCCTTTAAATCCGGCATACACCTGTGCAAGCTCGAGTCCGTCATCCTGCGTGCCGAATGGGAATCCGTTTGTAGACGCGAGTTTCGCAAATGCCTATGACTTCCCGCTACAAGCTATGCTCGGGATGATCACGGAAGTGGATGCACGCTATAACTTCAACCGAGATGGGTCACCATTGCAGGATGGGGCGCCCCTTCAACGCCGGTTTGCGATTGACGGCTATGAGCTCTACGCACAGGACATTTGGAAGGTTAAGCCGACGTTTACCCTGACTCTGGGTGTGAGATGGTCCCTTTTTGCGCCGCCTTGGGAAACGAACAAACTGCAAGTGCAGCCCACCACAAGCTTAGACAAATGGTTTCACAACCGGGCTGTAGAAGGAGCTAACGGCATAGGTTCTTGGAATGACCCGGCAGTGGCATTTGATTGGTCGGGTCCCGCCAACGGCAGGCCTGGTTTCTACAACTGGGACAAAAAGGACTTTGGCCCCCGCGTCGCGTTGGCTTGGGCCCCGAGGAAGAGTGGAGGCTTGTTGGGCACCCTCCTTGGAGACGGCAAGACTTCCATCCGGGCCGGGTTTGGCATGGTTTACGATCGATTCGGACAAGGCATCGCAGATGATTTCAGCCGCTATGGGTCATTTGGTCTTTCCACGGAGCTGACGAATCCAGCCGGGTTCCTGTCTCCGTACAACGCGCCGCGATTGACGGACTTACACGCAATTCCGACCAGCGATCTCAACGGTAATCAAATCTTTCTTTCGGCGCCGCCCGCAAAGTTCCCGCAGACTTTCCCCTCCGGAACTTTTTACATCGGATCGAGCCTCGATAGCGGGCTCAAGAGCCCCTATGCGTACACGCTCGATCTTTCCGTAGGGCGGGAGTTGGCCGGAGGCTTTAGCCTCGAAGTGTCATACGTGGGGAGATTGGCGCACCGCCTCCTAACGCAATTAGATGTAGCCACGCCCCTCGACTTGCGAGACCCCAAGACGGGGATGGATTATTTCACCGCACTTACGGCGCTGGCAAAAATCTACCGCACGGGTCTCTCGACGGACAAGTTTAGCCCGTCCATGGTCCCTGCCAAAGTAGCTCAGTACTGGGCGGACATTTTGGCACCCTTGCAGTCGGGCGACATGTATGCAACCGGGGCGTGCGGGAATAATCCCACAACAATTCCCGTAGTGGCCGCCTACGATTTGTTCTGCGGAAACAGCCTGAATGAGACGACGGGACTCCTCGTCCTTGACTACTATGGACTCTCCGGCACTCAAACTTGCGGAACGGCCCCCAATACCTTTCCCTGCAATTCGTACTTTCCATCAGCAGGAGTAAGCGCGAACAATACGTACTTGAATCAAAATGGCGTGGGCTCGTATGCATTTTACAACCCAGAATTTGCGACCCTCTATGTTTGGAAAACGATGGGAACTTCGAATTACAACGCGATGCAGGCAGATTTGAAACACAAAATGTCTCATGGCATGCAATTTGATTTTACGTACACGTTCTCCAAATCCATTGACCTCTCTTCCGACGCCGAACGGGTTGGCACAATCAACGGGACCGGGGCCCAGGTTATAAATGCCTGGAGCCCATTTCAGTTCCGGGGCGTTTCCGATTTCGACACAACGCATCAAATCACAGCAAACTGGGTTGCCGATATGCCATTTGGACGAAATAAGCTTATCGGCCGGAACATAAGCCGAAGTCTTGATGCCGTCATTGGAGGCTGGCAACTCTCAGGGATAGGCCGCTGGACCAGCGGATTTCCATTCAGCATCACAAATGGTTATCAATGGCCAACCGACTGGGACCTGTCGGGCAATAGTATTCAGACCGGTGGCGTGAAGACCGGTACCTACTTCGATCCGAATCACCAGGGCGCCGTCAACATTTTCCCGAACTTCTCGGCGGCAGCCAGTTCGTTCCGCGAGCCATTCCCTGGTGAGGCTGGTCAACGCAACAACCTTCGCGGGCCTGGCTTTTTCAGTGTCGATGCCGGTCTCGCAAAGCGATGGAAGATGCCGTGGAAGGAATCGCACAGCCTCCAACTTCGTTGGCAGGTCTACAATGTCACGAACTCAAAGCGGTTTGACCCGCTGAGTGTCAACGGCGCTCTCGACGTCTATGGCTCGACGTTTGGGGATTACACTAGGTTGTCAACCAAGCCACGAGTCATGGAGTTTGCGTTGCGTTACGAATTTTAATAGCAACCAGCTCTGGCCGCGTTGAAGTGCGGCCTCTACAAGAATTGCAGGCTGGGAGGCGCACGCCTGCCGACGGTCTTTCGAGGCGATCGCATTTTGTCGCCCCCACAGGTTGGGATGGTTGAAGTCCGGCTTGCCGGAACGACGATGATGGCGAACATGGCGAACAGGGGTGCACCCCGAAAAAGTTGTAGGTCATGCCGCCATCTGTGCGCATCTACGCTCCCAAAAATCTTGAAAGCGTCCGCTCAACTTCGAGCAGCGCAGCGCGATGATGGCATTCGAACCGCTTACGGTCCAGTGCATGCCGGCTCGTTTTAGACGCGTGCCGATGGCCACCTTACAGCCTGCCTCCACCACTCCAGTCGAAGTACATAAGCCTTGAGCGTGGAACTCCGGATAGCGCATGCGCTCGCGATTGCTCTGGAAATAGTGCAGACAACGACGCGCTTCTTCGGAGCGCGCCACCTGGCGGCGTAGGGCTGCCAGCAGCGCGTGGAACTGTCCGCTATCAAGCTCTTTATGGCGTCGTTGAGCCCACCGGGCGGCGCGCGGAGAGGTGAGGCCATAGAGAGCTTTGCTGAGCTCACTCAAGTGTTGCTTGGCGTGAAAGCGATCGACGATCTGAATCGCCCCGGGGAACAGTTCCTCAACCAGATTCCAGATCCACGGAGCTCCATCTCCGAGCGTAGCCATACGCTCAGCCTGGGGGAAGCGGCGGCGCTGGCTCTCGCGCCAGACGCGCTGTGCAAAGGCGGAACGTTCCTTGGCGATATCCGGGATGCGAGCACTTTCGATGGCTGCTGAGTAGGTAATCGATCCTTTATCGCGGATGGGAGTGCCGTCAGTGTCCAACGATTCCGCACTCCACACGGTGCAGAGTTTGACCTCCCGCGTTTTCGCGGCGCCGGCCCTCTTACCGGACACGCCCGTTAGTTCTTCAGCCCGCAAGGGAATACCTGTTCCATCAATGCCCAGGTAGAGCGTCTTGGGCAATGGAAGAGTGTCGAGAGGCTCGCTGTGATGACGCTCATCTTCGGCGATTTCCTGGCCCAGGGCTTCGGCGGTGCGTTCCACTTGCTTAGCATCGACGATCACACCGGCTAGTTCCAGCAGTAGTTCGCTACCTTCTTGAAAGCTGACCATAGCACCGACGGTGCCGGTCATGCGCGTGAGTGCAGGAGACAGCGAGGTGTTCTCGCTTCCTAGAAGTCGATCCCGAGGACAGCAGCCGTGACCACAAGAGGAACAGTGATAGTAGGCCCGCTCCAGGCGCAACGGCCCGAGCACACTGTGGAACTGTTTGCTTCGGCGTCCGGCAAACTGCGCTTCCCCGCCACATCGGCAAGGCATACGCGAACCCACCTCATCCGAAGTGTCGGCATTGAGCCGTTGTTCCAAGGCGCGCGCCGCAAGCCGCAGCGTGCCCTGACGCAGGGCCATTTCCAGGGCCTCGAAATCGACCTCGGCGACGGCCCCGCGACCTAAGAGTGCTTCGACTTCTTGGACGACTTCGCTTTCCAAGGCCGTCTGGAGCCCCTTTTTTGGGCGGCTTCGGAAGCCACCGGAGCTGCGAGTTGGGCATCCGCCCATTGCTCACAAGCCTCCCAAAAGGCTTCCACTTGTCGACGGAAGTGTTGTCCAGCCTCCACCTGATGGCGCACCAGTTCGGCCTGCGCCTGGGAAATGAAACGGGAGTGAGTGCGGCCACCCACCCCGCGGGTGAGGCTGAAGTAGGGACCATGGCGGGCCTTGGGGTCGTCGGCACAGGTACAACCGGGCTTACTGCACTTGACGTAGCGTTCCGACAGCGAGCCGCGGCGCATGGGCTTAGGCTGAGCAAACTGCAGGGCCAGGTCACGAACGCGCGCAGGGATCTCTGGAGAATCGGGCATGGTGCCTCCTTACGGCCATAGTAGCCGTAAGATAGTTACTGCACAACCCTATTTTCGCGCAGTTCCGATTCCTATGTCGTGCGCCCCGCTTCGATGGCCGGCTTTGATTCTGTTTGCTTTTGCGTTATCCTGCCCTCCCCGTTTCCGCTGGAGGACTCATGAACGAGCAGCGGAAATAC
>DATAIH010000185.1:0-30801 GCA_036262755.1 Candidatus Acidiferrum sp. | reverse complement strand
CCGCTCGCCGGCGGGATGAGCCTCATCCCCATGATGAAGCTGCGGCTTGCCGCTCCCGAGCATCTTGTGGATTTACGCGCGCTGAAAGACCTGAACTACATTCGCGAAGCTGGTGGCCAGCTGCACATCGGCGCTACGGCTTCGCATTACGAAATCGAGAGCTCCGCCCTGCTGCGTCAGAAATGTCCTTTGCTCACGGAAACCGCAGCCTCGATCGGCGACGTGCAGGTGCGCAACATGGGAACGATCGGCGGCAGCGTCGCCCACGCCGATCCCGCGGCGGACTATCCCGCTGCACTCCAAGCGCTTGAAGCAAAGTTCGTTTTGAAGGGAGCAAAAGCCGAGCGCACGGTAAGCGCGGCCGATTTCTTCGTGGAGGCCTTCACCACGGCACTCGAACCGGGCGAAATTCTTCGCGAAGTGATCGTGCCCATCGACGACGCGCGCACCGGCACGAGCTACCAAAAGATGGCGCAACCCGCCAGCGGTTTCGCGATGGTGGGCGTTGCCACGCGTGTACGGCAAAACGCCGGGAAGGTTTCCTTCGTGCGCATTGGCGTCACCGGCCTTTCCAACCACGCCTATCGCGCCACCGCTGCGGAAAAAGCACTGGAAGGCAAGCCGGCGTCGCCGAACGACATTCACAACGCGGCGGCGCTGGTCGCCCAGGGCGTTGACGCCAACTCCGACCTGCACGCTTCCGCCGGTTACCGGAAGCATCTCGCGGTCGTTCATGCGGCGCGCGCGCTCAAGACCGCGATTTCGAGAATTACGTGAAAATATCAGGCTCCTACACTTTGCCTGTTGCGCGTGAGCGCGCCTATCACATCCTTCAGGACCCCGCGACTCTCGCGCAGGCCATGCCTGGGTGCGAAAACCTGGAAAAAATCGGTCCCGACGAATACCGCATGAAGATGAGAGTGCTTCTCGCGGCGCTTTCCGGACAATTTGAAGGCAAAGTGCGCATCGCCGAGAAGGCCCCGCCGACAAGTTTTCGCCTCATCGTCGAGGGCTCAGGCCGCATTGGCTTCCTGAAAGGCGACGGGCTGTTGCAGCTCGCACCGGCCGCAACGGTCGGCGTTCCTTCCGCGGCTCCCTCAGAGGGTCCTTCGACCGTCGTTTCCTATGAAGGCGAGGCCCAAGTCGGCGGCACCATGGCTGCCGTCGGCCAGCGCCTCATCGACGGCACCGCCAAAATGATGATCAAAAGGTTTTTCGATAAGCTCGCCGCACTGGCTACCGATTCTCGTGACCCGTGATTGGTGAGTCGTGATTCGGCTTTGCACCCTCCGGTTGCGGGAATACAAAGTTTAATCCAGGGCGGGAACAGCCGGGCGTTCGGCGCGGCGGCGGCGCAGATAGCGCATGGCGATGTTCAGAAAGATGTCGCCGCAGGGGGTCGCGATGCAAATGACCAGCGCTTCGGTGTCCGCGCCGCCCGCCAAGCCCGCTTCGTTCATGTGCAATTCGGGTGGAAACACCTTGAAATGAAAGCCCTGGTCGTTGAGCAGCGTCACGGAGTTGCCGATGACCATGTTCGCGAGCTCGCACACCGTTTCGCGCACGACTTGCTCGCTCGATTCCATTTCCGTGCCCGCGAGTACGCTGGCCACTTTCACCGCGACTTCTGGAGCAAGGTCCAGGATCACGCGGCCTTCAATGTCGCCCTTGACGAGAATCAGCGCCGCCACGCCTTTGCGGCGGTAGGCCTCCTCGTCCATTTCTACGTCCACGATTCTCGTCGGACCCTCGAGCGCTCCGGCGAAAACCGCATCCGCGGCATTGATAAAGGGCTGAATCAATTCCATTCTCATGAGCGGCTCTCCCCGGCCAGCGCCACCGGCGCGCCCGCCGCGGCGGGATCGTCGCTGAGCACGTAGCGGAGAATTTCGTACAACACTTCCGGCTTCACCGGCTTTTGCACGAAATGCTTCGCGCCCTTTTGCAGGGCAGCGAGAATGTTTTCCTGGTATCCCACCGACGACACCATGACAATGCGCGCGTCGGCGTGCTGGCGCACGATGCGCTCGACCGCCTCGATGCCTTCCATCTGTGGCATGGTGATGTCCATGAGCACGATGTCCGGTTTGATGCGCTTGTACTCCGCGATGGCAGTCAGCCCGTCGCCGGCTTCTCCGGCCAGCTCTCCGCCGAACATCTCGATCATTTTGATGAGGTTCTTGCGCGCGAAGACGGAATCGTCCACCACCAGGTAGCGGACCGGCTGATTGTCTTTTCTCAACAGAGCGCCGAACTGTTTCATGGCCTTCTCCTTGTCCCCGCGTGCGTGTTCACGAGCGATGGGACGATACGGGTGTCCTTTCGGGTTTCTCGTCTTTTGCAGCTTTCTCCCCAAGATCTTTTTCTTCGGAGTTTTTCTCCGCGCCGTAATGATTCGCCAGGAAAGTTCCCAGACCTTCCAGCGGAATCACTTTGTTGGCGTAACCTTTGAGGATGGCGGCGCGCGGCATACCGCTGACCACGCAAGTGTCTTCGCTTTGTGCGATGGTCATACCGCCAGCGGCTTTGATCGCGCCAAGCCCTTCGGCACCGTCTTCGCCCATGCCGGTCATCAAAACACCCACGGACATCAGGCTGAACTCCTGGGCCACGGAGTGAAAAAGCACGTCCGCGGAAGGACGATGGCCGTTGACCGGGGGGCCGTCGGAGAGAACCACCATGTCGCCACGCGGCATGCGCCGCACCATCATGTGGCGATTGCCGGGGCAAATCAGAACGCGGCCTGCCAGGAGTAGGTCACCCGATCGCGCTTCCTGCACTTCGGGGGGGCAGCACTCGTCTAAGCGCTTGGCGAACATTTCCGTGAAACCTTCGGGCATATGCTGCACCACGACGATGGCAGACAGAAAATCGCTTGGGATTTGCGAGAGCACGTACTGGAGCGCGTTCGGCCCCCCGGTGGAAATTCCCACGGCGATGACCCGGCGCGGCGCAAGAGCGGGACGGCTTCCTTTTGCGAGCTTGGGAAGTTCCTCCTTGACCGTGACGGGAGGAAGTTTGCGCCTCGCCGCGCGTTTAGCCACTTTGATTTTCGCGATGAGCTGGTCGGCGATCTCCTCGAGGTGGCCCGCAGCTGCGTCTTTAGGCTTGGCAAGAAAATCCACGGCACCGAGCGCCAGGGCTTTCAGCGTGGCGTAGCCGCCCTTTTTCGAATGAGTGCTGAAGAGAATGATGGGCAGCGGCGCGCGGCGCATGATGAGGCGGAGCATTTCCAAGCCATCCATACGCGGCATCTCGAGGTCGAGCGTAACGACATCGGGCCGCAGCTCCTCAATCTTTTTCAGCGCGAAGGCGCCGTCCATCGCGGTGCCGACGACCTCGATCGAGGAGTCGCGCGCAAGGATCGCCGGAATCAGCTTGCGCATGAGCGCGGAATCGTCGACAACCAGGACGCGGATGCGCTCGCTCATGCGATGGCTCCGAGCGGCGTGGCCCGCGACAGGCGCGAGACAATCGCCGGAACATTCAGAATCAGCACAACCGTCCCGTCGCCGAGAATGGAGGCGCCGCTGACGAGATCGCTCGAAACGATCTCGGCCGGCAGGGCCTTGATCACCAATTCTTCTTCCCCGACGAGACTATCGACGACAAGGCCAAAGCGCTTTTCCGCCGCGCCAATGACGATCACAAAATTCCTCTTCTTCACGGTCGGCGGATCGATGCTGCGCAAGCGGCTCAGGTGATTTAGGCGGACGAGCGTGAGGATTTGCTCGCGGAGGCGGAGGACTTCGCGCTGATCCACTTTGTGAATCTCGTGGTCGGTGATGCGCGTGATTTCCACGACCGAGGACAGCGGCACGGCAAAGAGGCGCCCTCCGACGCGGAACAACAGCGTTTGAATGCTGGCGAGCGTGAGCGGCACGCGAAGCTGGAACGTGGTGCCACTGCCCTTTTGCGAGCTCACATGGACGGTGCCTTTTAGGCGGTCCATCACCGTCCGAACAACGTCCATGCCGATGCCGCGGCCAGAAACTTCCGTGACTTCGGCGGCGGTGCTGAAGCCGGACTCGAAAATCAGGTTGAGCGCGTCCTGGTCGCTCATCCGTTGGGCTTCCTCCGCCTTGACCATTCCTTTTTTGACCGCGTGTGCGCGAACAAGGGTAAGGTCGATGCCGCGTCCATCATCGCGGACTTCGATCACCACCTGAGTGCCTTGGTGATAGGCGTTCAAATAAACGGTGCCGCGCGCGGGCTTTCCGGCAGCGAGGCGCTCTTCAGGAGAGCCCACGCCGTGATCCACGGCGTTTCGAACGAGGTGCATCAGCGGCTCGGCAAGCGCGTCCAAAATGCCTTTATCGAGGTCGGTCGCCTGCCCGGAAACCTCGAGCGCCACGTCTTTACCGCACTGCTTGGCAACGTCGCGAACAATGCGCGGAAAGCGGCGGAAGAGCTGTTCGACCGGCACCATGCGAATTTTCAAGACGCATTTATGCAGTTCCTCGAGGATGCGGGCCTGAAAAGCCATGGCATCCGCAAGTTTCGTGCGCACCGGGTCGTGAGAATGCTGTTTATCGAATTCCGTGAGCGTGCGGTTGAGCATGGACTTGCCGATGATCAGCTCGCCGACGAGGTTCATGACCGCGTCGATGCGTGCAGCGTCCACGCGGAGGGTGCTTTCGGCAACGGCGACGGCCGCCGAGCCAGGATTTGCTGCTTTGGCTGCTTTGTCGGCCGCCATTCCTTCGGCGCCAGCGGCCACGAGCTGGGCCGCCTGAGCCTCGAGCAAATCGCCCAGTAATTCGTGCTCGGGCATCTGCGAGGCAACGACTCTTTCCATTTTGACTTCGCAAACGATGGTGGGAATTCGGCAGCGGTGAAAGAGCTTTTCCTCTGATTGCGTGGTGGCGAGCGCAGCTTCGACGACCTCGACAGTGGCGGCAGCCAGACTGTCTTCCGGGCGGAGGGCAATGACCGTGCCGCTTCCATGAAGAACGTTGCGAATGAGCTGGAAGGCAGCAGCGCGCATCGGGCTGGCCGGATCAATGCGAAGGGAAATGTTGTAAACGGGCTCCCCGCGATGAACGACCTCGGAGATCATGAGCTGTTCGTATTCGGTCCAGGCAAACTGGGCCGATGTTTCTGAGAGGTCAGGTGCAACGCCTGCGGCGGTCTCCGGGGCCTCGAGCAGGCGTCGGATCATCTTATGGAGGGTGTCCAGGGCCGGGAGTTTCGCATTTTTCTGGTACGCGGCCAGCGTTGCGCCAAAACTATCGGCCGCCGTGAGCACAACTTCGGGAAGGTCGGCGCCGTGAAGGCCGGCCACCTGGGGGGTAAGCACGTCTTCGAGTTCGTGGGCGAGTTCGCTGAGTTTATGAAGGCCGCAGGCGGCGGAGTCTCCTTTCAACGTGTGGACCACCCGGCGAACGCGGCGAATCACTTCCTCGTCGGCTGGACGCGCCTCGAGTTCGAGGCCTGCTTCGTTGAGAGCCTGCAGCAGTTCAGCGGCGCTCTCAAAGAACAGTGCGCGCAGCTCGCTACTGCGATCTTCGGAGTGTCGGCTCACGTAGTCGCCTCGATGCGTTGATAGGCAGTGCCGTTGTTTTCGTGAACCATGCGGAATTTCTGTGTGAGGCCAAACAAACTTTCGGCATGTCCGACAAAGAGATATCCGCCGGGGTTCAGGCAGTTCCAGAACTTGTCAATCAAACGCTTTTGCTCGGCTTCATCGAAATAGATCATGACGTTGCGACAGAGGATGATGTCGTTGCGGCGCGGCAGGAATTCGGTTTTGAGATTGTGAAAGTCGAACTGGACCAGTTCCTTCAATTGCGCCTTGACCGCGTACTTGACGCCGGATTTTTCAAAATAGCGCAGGCGGCAGGTGTAATCCACGGGCTCCATCTGCTGCTCCGTGTAAAGTCCTTCCTGGCCGATGCGCAGGCTGGCGTAGCTGATATCCGAAGCCACGATTTCAACTCTCCACGGCGGAGGAATGAGCGGCTTCGGAGACGGCATTTCAAAAGGAAGCGGATTCCGCAAGTAGTAGTAAGCCAGAGCATCACAAATCAAAATCGCCACGGTGTACGGTTCCTGGCCGGAGGAGCAACCGGCGCTCCAAACACGCAGAGTGTAATCGCGGCGCTCCTGCTTGTGATGAAGCAGGCTTTCGAGAACGGATTTCTGGAGCAGATCAAGCTGCGGGCGATTGCGAAAGAAACTGGTTTCGTTGACCGTCAGGTTTTCGAGCAACAAAGCAAGTTCCGCGCGACCTTCCCTGCTGGTTAGCAAGCGGTAGTAGGAGTAAAAAGAATCGAGACTGCAGGCTTTGAGCCGACGCTGCAGCCGGTCTTTCAGAAAGTGCGAGCGACGTTCGTCAAAAAACATGCCGCATTCCTGGTAGACCAGCGTCTGCAGGAGCTTCAACTCGGCTTCGGTGAGTTGAATCTGCGCGGTGGTGATGGTTCCCATGGCGTGCGTGAGCGACGGACCGCCAGCAACTACCTGACGGTAGCGACGGGTTCCGCGACCTCCTCGAGGCGTTTGTATTCGGGACGCTGCAGGAGTTTCGAAATGTCCAAAAGGATGATGAGGCGGCCTTTCAGTTTGCCGACACCGGTGACATAGCTGGATTCGCCCTCGGCAAAAACACTTCCAGGGGCTTCGATTTCCGACGGCGGAATTTTGAGCACTTCGGAAGCCGCATTGACGATCAGACCGATTCGTTTGTTCTCGAGTTCGACGACGAGGATGCGGTTCTTTTTGTCGGGCTGAATGTCGGTCTGGCCAAAGCGCTTGCGCAGGTCCATCACCGGAACGATTTTGCCGCGAAGGTTTATGACCCCCTCGATGAGGTCTGGGGCGCTGGGCACCGCGGTGATTTCCGGGACGCGCACGATCTCACGCACGGAAGCAATTCGCACGCCGTACGTTTCGTTGCCAATCCGGAAACCAACTACCTGAAGGTCCTTTTCCATCAAGGTCTCCGGTCCCCTAGGAACGCGCCAGTTCGGCGTATTCCGTTTCCTGGTCGCGGTCTTCTTCGGATCTACGGCGCTTGCCGCGCGGTTCTCCACTGCGCAGACGCTGCTGAGCGGCACGGTCGAGGACAAAACGGTCCATGCCGTCGAGCAAATTGCGGGAGAGCTTCAGCATTTGTTCGGCGGCGGCAGACAGTTCGGTAGAGCTGGAAGCGGACTGCTGAACCAGCTCGCGCATCTTGTCCATGGCGCGAACGACCGCTTGCGCGCCGGAAGCCTGCTCTTCAACAGCCGAATTGATTTCCTGCGTGATTTCGGTAAGCCGACTGGTGGCCTTGGCGATTTGCGCGGAGCCGACCGACTGCTCGTTGGTGGCGGCGCCGATTTCCTGGGAAAACTTGTAGACTTCGCTGACCACATTCGAAATCTTGTGCAGCGCGGAACCGAGCTCATTGCCGAGATTCAGGCCTTCCTCGACGATGCGCGTGCTGCGCTCCATGTTTTCAACCGCCTGGCGTGCTTCGCGCTGAATGCTCTGAATGAGGTCGGCAATTTCCTTCGTGGACTGCGTGGATTTTTCCGCAAGTTTGCGGACTTCGTCGGCGACCACCGCGAAACCGAGGCCGTGCTCGCCTGCGCGCGCGGCCTCAATCGCGGCGTTCAAAGCCAGGAGGTTGGTCTGCTCGGCGAGGTCGTCGATGACTTCAATAATCTTGCCGATGTCGTCGGCGCGGTGGCCGAGGATGTTGATGATCTCCGCGGAAGACTGAATGGCCTGGTTGGTGCGGTTGAGGCCGTCGGTCGCTTTTTCCATGGTCTGGATGCCGGTAACGACTTCTTCGCGGGAGCGGTTGGCGATGTCGAGCAGAACTTTCGCGGTGTCCGCGACACGTTGAATCGAAGTTACCATCTGATCGATGGAGGCGGAAGTCTCGGCGACGCTGGAAGCCTGGAGCTGCGTGTTCTTCACCACGTTTTGCACGTTGATGCTCATCTCGTGCATGGTGCTGGTTACTTCCTCGATGGCCGAGGAGGCTTGGACGCTGACTTTGGCGGATTCATCGGCCGCTCCCGCCACTTGATTCGACCCGGCGGAAACCTGCCCTGCGGAATTGCGCGTGGTGCGCACAAGTTGCTGCAAGCCGTGGGACATGCGCAAGAACGCATTGCCGAGCGTGTCGCGCTTGGAGCGCGGCACCACTTCGACGGTGAGATCGCCCTCGGCGACAGCCATGGAAACGCTGGCCATTTCTTTGAGGTACGCGACCATGTTGTTGAAGGTCGTGGCCAGAGCGCCAATTTCGTCATTGCGATGAATGTCGATGTTCTGATCCAGGTCGCCGGAGTCGCCAATTTCGCGAGTGACGGTCATGAGGTGAGTGAGCGGTTCGGTTATCGAGCGCGCCGTGTAGAAAGCAATCAGTACACCGGCGGCAAGGGCAATCAGAGTCCCGCCGATGGTCATAAAAAGGCTGACGTTCGCGGCAGTGTTTGCAGACTTCGTGCTTTGATCCTTGAACTTGGAGATGTCCTCGTTGCTTTGATCGAGAACCGAGGAAGACTTGGCGAGCCAGGAAGAAGGATCCTTCTGGAGATAGAAAATCTGGAGATCGGAAACCGTGGCGTCGCCCGAGTCCACCTGATGCCGCTTGGCGATCAAAGGTTTGGCAAAATTGTCGGCCCAACTAGCCTCCGTGCTCTCCACTTGAATCAGGGCGGTGTGAACGGCGTCGTTGTTGGCCTGTGCTTCCCCGCGCTTGATAAGGTCGGACATGTCGACCAGGCCTTTGTTGACCTTATCTTCGTCACGCGGGTCGCCGCTAAGGAGGAAATTGTTCATGTTGAGGCGATTCAACATGATCTGGTAGCGCACCGACTCAACGGTGCGAACGCTATCGAGGGCCATGCTGGCACTATTGCGCGCCGACTTCTCCAAATACCCGGTGAAGATGTTCACCAGAAACAAGATTGCGAGAATGACCAGAATCAGCCCGAAACCCGCGTATAGCTTCTTTCCGATCGTCATTGCCAAATGCCTCCACTCCCGTCGACAGCGCAGCCCATCGGAAACCGCGTCTGTTCAAAAGCCTTGCCTTGCTGCCTGTCTTACTCGGCAGCACGAAATTCGAATTCCACAACCTGCGTGGTTTCTTCCGGAGCCGGCGCGAACCTCCACTCTTTCACCGCGTCCTGACAAGCCTGCACAAGCAAAGGATGCCCGCCAACAATGCGCGTGGTTTTGACGTGTCCATCCGGACTGATGACCACTTCGATCTTCACCTTGCCTGCGACGTTCATGCGCCGGGCAAGGTCCGGGTACGCCGGAGCAACCTTGGTCTTTACCTTGCGCTTCGATTCATCTGTCGTTCCCGTCTGTGCCCGCCCCACCACGCCCCATAGCATGAGCAGCGCACCGGCAGCCAGTCGGACCTTCTTCCACTTGCATCTCATCGACACGTCCCCTTTGAGCAATGGAAATACCCCAGCACGAGAAAGGCACGTGGGATGCCATCGCCGGCGCGCTAGAGGAAGCTGCCGAAGACGGCCGAGGAGAGACTGTAAGCCATAGAAGGATGGAAGGTTAGCTTGATCGCTTGTCAATGGCTCGAAAGCAAGAGGGGCTTTCGTTGTCTCAGAACTCTGAAGGAAAACAGGTGGGGGGTCTCAGGCTGAGACATGGCGAGGGCGCGAATGGAGTTTGCGGGCATAGGCAGTTTCGCAACATGGTACGGGGCAGTCATTGACGCAGAATGAGACTAGCGGTTAGGGTGGAAAACTAGGGACTAGGGTTGCACTCGCAAATTGAGACGCACGGGACTTCCCTCTGGTTATTGCCTTGAAGGGAGAGAGAGCTACGCGAGCACAGGCACGAAGTTCTTCCGGCAGAAACAGGCAACCAGGCCCTGCGGCAAACCGCCACGCGGGCGAGTTGATGGACCTGGCCGTAGAGGCAGCGCAATCCCGCCATCTTTCGAATTTCCTGGAACAGTTTGCGCTGCGGTCGGCCCGCATGCTGGACGCTGACTGGGGCGCTGTGGCCGTGTACCGAGGCCGTGACACCGAATTTCACCACATGCCGGGAAAAGGAGCCAGCGCTCCTGAGGTCTCGGAATGGCTGCTCTCGCAGGCTCGGGAAATGCAGCAGGAGATTGCCGCCCGCGCGCTGCCGAGGGAAATCGCGGCGAGCCTGTCGGGAACAAATCAGCCGGCAGCCGCGATTTTCATCCGCATCGCGTCAAGCGACAAGGAGATCTTGGGAACGCTCTGTTTGCTTCGAAAAAGAACGACACTCGGGTCCGAGGAAAAGCGGCTGCTCCAAGCGCTAGCGAGTCATGCCGCGCTCTCGCTCGAGAATTTCCGGCGCTTTTCGCAACTGGAGAGGTCCAAACGGCAGTGGGTAGAGGACATCGACGCGATCAGTGATTACATCGTAGTGCACGACCGCTCGTGGAGGATTGCCAGGACCAACCGGTCGCTGGCGTCCTATCTCGGAGTTTCCCCGGTGGCGCTCGTGGGCGAGCCCATGAGCAGCCTTCGACAGATCGCCGAAGCAGGAAGCGATCTGCCCTGCCCCTTTTGCCGCGACACCCAGCGCGCCCGCGAAGAATACGTGGCCGCGTCGGCCGACCGGATTTTCCTGATTTCCACCTCGCGCAAGCCGGGAGCGACCGATGACGATACGCGAACGATCCATGTATTGAAGGACATCACCGACAGACGGGAGGCGGAGCGACGGTATCGCGAACTGTTTGACAGCATTCAGGAGGGGCTGTTTTTCGCCACGCCCGAGGGGCGCTTCTTGGACGTAAACGATGCGATGGTACGAATGCTGGGCTACGGGTCGCGTGAAGAATTGCTTCGGTCAGACGTCAGTCCTCATCTTTACCCGGCACCCGAGGTGCGCGAGCGGTTTATGACGGCGCTCGAGGAGAAAGGTGTCTTGCGGAATTACGAGGAAACGCTGCGGCGGAAGGACGGCACGCTGCTGCACACGCTGCAAAACATCACCGCGGTCCGCGATGCGCAGGGGCGAATCGTGCAGATTCGCGGGCTGATGCTGGACGTGACCGAACAAAAATCGTTTCAAGCGCAGTTGCAGCGCGAGCGCGACTTCAACCAGAAGATTTTAAACACCACGCAGAGCATGATCCTGGTGCTCGACACTGCGGGGTTGATCAGCTATGCGAACCGGCGCTGCTATGAAGCGGGTTACCAGGAAAGTGCATTGATCGGGCACCGGCTGGTGGACTGGGTAGAGTCCTCCCAGCAGGCGGATTTTGAAGCCGCACTCGAGACGACTGCGAACGGCCATCAGGTGGAGAACCTGGAGTTGCGTGCGAAACGAAGCGACGGCTCGATGGGACACTTTTCGATTAGCTTAAGCCCGATGCGCGACGAACAGAATACGGTAAACAGCGTCGTCGTGGTGATGACCGACATCACCGACGCCGTGCTGCTGCAGGCAAAATTGGCGCACAGCGAAAAAATGGCGACCATCGGGCGGCTGGTTTCCGGCGTGGCGCACGAGGTGAACAACCCGCTAGCGGCGATTCTAGGATTTACGGATTTATTGCTGGAGAACCCCGAGGTCCCCCGGTCGGCGCAAGAGGATCTAAGAATAATCCTGCAAGAGACGCAGCGCACCAAGGATATCGTCCAGGATTTGCTCAGCTTCGCGCGGCAGCGGCCCGTGCAGCGCGAGTTGGTTCAAGTGCACGGCGTGCTGCGGCAAACCATCAAGCTCCGGAGTTACGATTTTGCGAGCCATGGCGTAGAAGTGACCGAAGAATATGAGGAGGCACTGCCGCCAGCTTTGGGCGACGTGCAGCAGTTGCAACAAGTCTTCCTAAACATCCTGAACAACGCCTACGATGCCGTGCAGGAAACGGGACGGCGCGGGCAAATCAAGATTCATACGCGGCGGCAAGGCGAAATGATTGAAGTGGGCATCGCCGACAACGGTACGGGCATCACCGATACGCAGCGGATTTTTGATCCTTTCTATACGACAAAGCAGGCGGGGAAAGGCACCGGGCTGGGGCTGAGCATTTGCTATGGGATCGTGCGGGCCCATGGCGGCGAGATTCAATGCTGGAACAACGAAGAGGGTGCGGGAAGCACCTTTGTTGTGCGCATTCCGGTGGCCACGGAAAGCGCCCTAGCTGCCGCTGCGGCGAAGGAGTCCGGGCGATGAGCGCACACCCGGCGTTGTCAACGAAACTGCCTATTTTACTGATTGAGGATGAGCCGTCGGTAATCGCGTTTTTGCGCGCGGCCCTCGAGCGGCGCGGGTACGCGGTGGTGGACGCCGCTTCCGGAGAAGAAGGGCTGAAACGGCTTTCGAAGGGGCGGTACGCCGGCGTCATCTCCGACATCCGGATGCCGGGCGCGGTGAACGGAGCGGAAGTGCATGACTGGATCCAGAAAAACCGGCCGGAACTCAAATCTCGAATCATTTTGATCAGCGGGGACACCGCCAACAGCGAGACGCAAATGTTCCTGGCGCAAAGCGGGACGCCGTGCATTGAGAAGCCCTTTCGCGTACAGCAATTGATTGCCGCGGTGGAGAAGACTTTCGGAAAACCATGAGCGAAGAAATGAAAACACGTTTGCTGGTTGTGGATGATGAGCAAAGCATCCGCCGACTGTGCATGACCATCGGCAATACCCTGGGCTACGTCTGCACCGAGGCGGAAAGCGCCGAAGCCGCGCTGGGGCGCTTGGAATCGGACGGGCCGGACCTAATCCTCACGGACTTGAAACTGCCGGCCATGTCCGGAGTGGAGCTGCTGAAGCAAACCAAGAGGCTTCTGCCGCACGCAGAAATAGCCATCATGACCGGGCATGGATCGATTGAATCCGCCGTGGACGCCATGAAGCTGGGGGCCTACGACTACATCGAAAAACCGTTTCGTGTGGAGAAAATGCGTCTGCTGTTGCAGCGCATGGCGGAAAAAGTGCACCTGGTCACGGAAAACGAGTTTCTGCGCGAACGTGTGAGTGCGGAAGATAACCTGGACGGCATCATCGGCACCTCGGCGCACATCCAAGACGTGCTACGCATGATTTCCCGGCTTAAAGATACACGGACGCCCGTGCTCATTTCTGGCGAAAGCGGCACCGGGAAAGAGCTGGTGGCGCGAGCAATTCATTTCCGGGGCTCGATGGCGCAAACGCCGTTTGTGGCCGTGGACTGCGGATCGCTGGTTCCGACGCTGATGGAAAGCGAGCTTTTCGGATATGAAAAGGGCGCGTTCACGGGTGCGACGAAATCGAAAGCGGGCCTGTTTCAAGCGGCCAACGGGGGCACGATCTTCCTAGACGAAATTGGCGAACTGCCTTTGGAGATGCAGGCCAAATTGCTTCGCGTGCTGCAGGAGAAAGAAGTGCGCCCGGTGGGCAGCAATGAACGGGAGACCGTGGATGTTCGGGTTGTCGCCGCTACCAATCGGGACCTGGAGGCCGCTTACCGCGCCGGGACCTTTCGGAAGGATCTGTACTTCAGGCTGAATGTGGTGACCGTCCACCTCCCTGCCCTGCGCGACCGGCGCTCGGACGTCCCCGTGTTGGTGCATCATTTCCTGGACCGTTACGCCAAAGCTTCGCAAATCCAGGTGACGCCGGCAGCCATGAAAAGCCTCTTGCAATACGATTGGCCGGGGAATGTGCGTGAACTGGAAAACTGCATCGCACGTGCGGTGACACTCGGCGACGGAAAAACCATCGACGTGTCGGATCTTCCGCCGGCCATCCGCGCGGAGCAGATTGAGACCGGCTCATCCCGTGCTCCAGACGCTGGTTCTGTTTCCACAATGGCGCTCGCGGAGATGGAACGGATGACCATTCTCCGCGTGTTTGAACAGGCCCATGGAGATAAAGCTTTAGCCGGCAAAATGCTGGGAATCAGCCGAGCGACTCTGTATCGCAAGTTGAAGCGCTATAACATTCCCTCGAAAGGAGGCGATGAGGGCGGGGAAGCCGAACCGACCCTAGCGCCATCCTAGCCTCGATCAGCCCGTCAAAGTGCTTTGCAAGCCGGGCGGCGCACACCGAACGCGGCTCTCGGACACCTTCTCGCTAACCCGACTCGTCCCGCCGAGCCCGCCTGCGGGTTCTCTAGGAACGTAACGGCTGAGACGCTATCGTTTCAGGGTGAGACGTAGGAACCCTCCACGCGCGGTGGGAAGATTTCTAAGCCCTTCTGTTTCTGTACCTTCACCACCTTCAATCCAAAAAAAATCTTTGGCTTGCTGCGTGCACGCTTCCGTGGCGGCAGGCTCGGGTTGTTCGAGCGAGGAGTGTCTCTACTCCGGTTCGAAGAGGCCAAACCAAGAACAAGTCGCGAGGCGAAGTGGGAAGAAACGGCAGTTCGGTGCTCGTAACCAGGGAAAAGAGTTGTGCGGAGCAGTTGGCGCGCTTTTTTCCGCACGCCAGCGCCGTGCGTGTCCCCGTGCAAGTAACTTCGCCGCGGGGCGGGGCCACGAATCTGAGGGAGGCGACCATTGTCGAGTACAGTAGCGCGCACCATGCGATTTTTCTTTCGACGCTGCCGCTGGAGTTTGGCGATCGGATAAGGCTCGAGGCCAGACCGCAAGGGTATCAAACGGAGGCCACCGTCGACGCCGTGCAGTATCACGGAGGATGCAAAGCAGTGGGCGTGCGCTTTCTGCAGGGCGCCTGCGATTGGGTGACCAAACGACCGTGAACAAGAGCACCACAACCTTGAACCTTCCCGCACCTACCCGCGCGGAAAACCCTCGCCTGGCGCAGTGGAAGGAAGCACGCGAAGTGTTTCCCATTTACCTGGCGCTCGCCAAACAGCAGGAAATCGACATTCCCTTTCCGCAAGCGAAGCGGAACCTTCCCGAAAAACCCGATACCGACCTCTTCACCCAGGTTCACGAATGGCTGGACGCCATGGATCAGAAGGTGATAGCCCACCAGCTACGGCACCTCCTGCAAATGACTACGCTGAACGCCAGCGAAAACAGCCTGCGCGCGCTCATCCGGCGCCACCTGCGCAAGCCGAAAAAGAGCAATCCAGACCGCGACAAAATTGATTTTCTCTTGGTCCAGTACTTCGCGCTGTGCGCCCCGGCTAAGATCTACCACAAGCAGATTGAGCTCGACGACGTAGCCCAGGTAATGCACCCCGTGCTCGGCGAAGTGGACCCCGCCCCGCTTGATTGGTGTACGCCCCTAGAAAAGATGATCCTGGCGCTGCGCGCTTTCCGCAGCCTCCGGGAAATCCTGAAAACCAATTTCATTGAGGAAGGCAGAAAGGTGAAAGAGGGAGCGGGCGGGATGTTTTACGATCCGGCAGCCCTTCTCGCGTTCATCCGCTTCAACTTCCTGCTTCGCCGGACCCTGATTGAGCTGATGCACGCGGACTTGATCGCCATCCGCTCGGGCGTCGACCAATTGCAGAGTGCCGGCGTCCGGACCATCGACTGTCATCATGCCGGATTACTCGGCGGGGAACCTCCTAGCAAGATTCGGAAGATCGCTGACGAATGGAAACAGCCGTTTCAGAAAGAGTACACCGAGCGAACGGTTAGCCAGGCTTTTGAAAACCTGCTGGGATTGCGGAGGGACGTGGAACAAGCGGTCCAAAAAGCGAGTGCTGGTCTCGCGACAAAGGGCTCTCCAAAGGGCCCCGCGGAGGCTCTCAAGCCGGCTGCCTCTGCAAAAAAAGCCTCCTCCATACCCGATGGTGCCAACACCAAGGCGAAACTGAAGGAAGCAGGGGAGGCTCCCCCTGCAAAATCGGAGCCTCCCGGAGCGCTGGATTTTGAAAACTGCATGGAGCAGATCTGGGAACAATTGATCGCTACACCGCCTTCGCGCGGGCGGTCCATGACCACGGTGAAGATTGGCGGCGCGCGCATTTTGATGTCGTCGTGGGAAGTGACGGCGTTCGTAAGCGAAGACGGGCCGTCCGCGGAAGACTTGCGGCGGGCCGTCGCTGCGCGCGTGCTGGTGGCTGCGGCGATGGAATCCGCCAAGGAAACAGGAAATGCCACCTCGCTCGACCGCGCCACGAACATGGCGCGTGTGGAGGTGACGCGTTTGCAGGAGCGCGTGGATGTGGCCAAACAGGCAAAAGATACGGAAGCAGCGGTCAACCTCGGCATTAGCACAAAACGGTTGCTCTCGACACTCGATGAAGCGGAAAAGGTGTAGCAGCAATAGCAGTCAGATTTCGGCGGAAGAAGAAATATTCCTGGGAGCGGCTCTCCTTGCGACACGCCAACGTCGTCATACTCACGGATGAAACCGAGTTTGCCCGGTTGCTGACGGCTTGCTGGCAGGCCGAGCGTCAAGCTCCCGCGGTGACGGTTCTGACGAGTGATTTGTGGCAGGAACAGAACGCCCTTGCCCGCGACTTGGTGGTCCTTGGCCCGGTGCGCGATGGGAAGTTGACGAACGTGCTGCGGTCGCTCGATCCTTCGACGGCGGTGATCTTGTGTGTCCCCGCGGATTCCAAGGAATTCGGCCCATTGCGGGCCAAATATCCGCGCTTGGTCCACGTGCCGCTGCGCGAAGATTGGGCGCAAACGTTGCTCCTCGTGGCGGGCGAATCGCTTCGCCGCGTGGAGGCGATGCGGCTGGCTCGCCAAGCCGGGCGCGCGGCGGCCAAGAACGAGAATCATGCGACGCTTGGCCGCTACATTCTGGAGATGAACCACAGCGTGAACAACGCGCTGACCTCCATGTTAGGTAACGCGGAATTGCTGCTTCTCGAACCAGGTCAGCTCTCCACGCAGTCCTTAGCCCAGATCAAAACCATCCACAGCATGGCCTTGCGGATCAACGAAGTGATGCAGCGATTCTCATCGCTGGCTTCGGAGATGCAAGAGGCTGAGAATGCTTCTCAAGCTGAGACGCTGGAGACCAGCTCGCCCATTTCCGAGCGCGGCTGAAATTCCCAGTGGCACCTTTACGTTATTCATAAACAACGACTTAACCTCGCAGCGACACAACCCGGCAGAGAATCGCAAGGCTGGCTACGGACGTGCACCTCTTCTCTGTGGAGAAGTATGGGGAGACCACGGCTGTGCTCAAAAAAGTCCTGATCGTTGACGACTCGCCGGCCGAAATCAAGCTGATCGAGAGCCTCTTGGAGAAGGAAGGCTATTGGCCGGTGGGCCTGAACGACCCCACGCGAGTGGAGGAAGCCATCAGTCACGAACGGCCGAGCGTGATCCTGCTCGACATCGTGATGCCGGACCGCAACGGCTATCAGGTTTGTCGTGACCTGAAGGGAAACTCGGAATTCAACTCCATTCCGGTGATTATGGTGACTTCCAAGGCTTCGGTGAGCGACAAGTTCTGGGGCGAGCAGCAAGGCGCCGACGGCTACGTGACCAAGCCTTTCACGCGGGATGAATTGCTTCGCGCCGTGCGGCGGTTCGCTTAAGGATTTTCGGAGACTCAGACGGGCAATGACCGACGATTTTCATCTCGAGCCGCTTCCGGCAGACGCCGATACCGGCGAACTGCTGGAAGCGCTTGGACCGATCGAAGACCGGCCTCCGGAAACGCAGTTCTGCGTATTCCGCAGCGGCCGCGAGCGGTTCTGCTTGCCGGTGCTGGACGTCGAAGAGGTGCTGGAGTGGCCCCTGGTGACCAAGCTTCCGCTGAGCCCCGCGTATCTGCTGGGGATTTTCAATCTGCGCGGGGTGATTGTGGCGTTGATCGACATCGCCATTACCGAGGGGCGACGCCCAGGGCTGCTTCCGAAACACGTGGTTGTCGCTTCCCTGCGCGGCGAGAACCATCAAGAAGACGTGCGCATCGCGATCGCCGCGGACGAGGTGATTGGAACGTATTCGGTGAAGAACGAAGATTTTCTCGAGCAGGCACCCGAAAACGTGCCGCACTGCATCGGAATGCTGCGGCACGACGACCGGCTGGCGCTGGTCATCGATCTGCGCCGGCTGCTTGAGGTATTTCCGGGGCCTAGCATTTGAAGTGACGGGAGAGGGCGCCGCCGATGGCGCGTACTCCGCTGAAAGGATCTGGAGGGTGGCATGAAATCGCGACTGAGTTCGACAATCTGGACGCTGGTCCTGTTCAACGGCCTGGCCTATCTCGCCGTTCTGTGGCTGGCATTCAGCGCTGGGAAAAAGGCGGGCGAAGCTTCGGGGCTCGATTTTGGCTCTCCCGGCATCGTCGGCGCGGTGTTGCTGGCGCTCGTCATGTCCGTCATTCTGGCATGGCGACTTGCCGCACTGCTCGGGCCGGTGCAGGCGCTCGCGGAGTTTTCCGAGCGGCTGGCTGCAGGTGATCCTCGGGCGCGCGCCGAAGTCAATGCCACAAACGAGCTGGGCTATATCGCTGACAATCTGAATCGCGCGGTGGCAAGGGTCTCCAAGGCGACGAGCAACCAGGATGCTACCGACTCGCTGCAGAAGAACATCACCGACTTGTTGACGGTCATCAACCAGGTGGCCCGCGGCGACTTGACCTTGCGCGGCAAGGTGACCAACGACGCGCTCGGCAACGTCACCGACTCCATCAACTACATGCTCGACAACTTCACCAAAGTTCTCGAGCGCGTGCGCAAGGCGGCTATGGAAGTCACTGCCTGCTCGAACAACATTCTCGTTGCGGCCGACGAAATGCAGGCCGGCGCGACGCAGCAGGACCAAGAAATCACAAACACCTCGAGCGCCGTCGAGGAGCTAACGGTCTCGATGAAACAGGTGTCCAACAACGCGGAAGCCAGCGCTGAAGCGGCGCGCCGCGCGCTCGATGCTGCCGAACAGGGCAACCGCGCGGTGCGCGACACGCTCGAGGGCATGCAGCGCATTCGCGCCTCGGTGCAGGCCACGGCAAAGAAAATCAAGTCGCTCGGCGACCGCTCCCTGGAAATCTCGGAGATCATCAACGTGATTAACGACATCACCGAGCAGACCAACCTGCTCGCGTTGAACGCCGCCATCGAAGCGGCCCGCGCCGGAGAGGCCGGGCGCGGATTCGCGGTCGTCGCCGACGAAGTCCGCAAGCTGGCCGAACACAGCCGTAGTGCCACGAAAGACATTGCCGCCCTCATCAAGGCGATTCAGGCGGAAACGAACGAAGCGGTGATCGTCATGGAGGAAGGTACCAAAGAAGTGGAAGGCGGAGCGTCGTTGGCGGATCAGGCCGGACGCGCGCTGGACGCCATTTCCAACGTCGTTCGCCAGTCTGCGGAACTCGTCCAGGAGATTTCGCTGGCCTCGAAGCAGCAGGTGCGCGGCACAGAAGGTGTGGCGCACGCGATGCAAATCATTTCCAACATCACGCGGCAGACTTCCCAAGGAACGCGCGGAACGGTGACGACCGTGAGCCAACTCGTCAAGCTCTCGGATCACCTGAACGAAGCGTTGGCGCTGTTCCGTGCCGGTTCGAAGGTTGCTGCGTCGTCGGCAGAACCCGATCGGCCAATTCCTGCGGGAGCCGTTCGTTAATCGTCTACTTTTTTGCCGGCTTTGCGAAGCCAGTGAGCGGGTAGCCCAAAGGAAACCAGAGAAAGATGAGCGAGCGCCAGGGACCAGGCCACGGGCTGAGCGAACATGAATTGAGCGAGATCCGCATGCTAATCGAAGAGCGGACGGGGATTTGCTTCGATGAATCGCGGGAGCGGTTCTTCTCCACGCGTGTGCGGGAACATCTGCGCGCCAAGGGGTTCGCGCGCGGCACGGACTTGCTGCGAACCGTACGCAAGTCCAACGTGGAATACGAGGCCTTGCTCGAGCGATTGCTGACCCAGGAAACCAGTTTTTTCCGATACCCCGGGGTCTACGAAGCCTTTGAAAAACGGGTTCTGCCGGAATTGCACACCAAGAAATTTTGGAACAATCCGCGCACGCTGCGCATCTGGAGCGCGGGATGCTCGACCGGAGAAGAACCGTATTCGATCGCCATTACCATTGCGGATTCCCTGTCCTTTGCCGACGCGTGGAATGTGGAAATCTTGGCCACGGACGTCGGCCGTCTGGCGCTGAAGCATGCCGAGCGGGGCGTCTACTCCGGTCGCAGCATCGGCAGCGTGACGGAAAAACAGCTTGCGAATCATTTTTTTGCGGTGGAGGGCGGACAGCAGGTCAAGCCAAGATTGCGAAAGATGGTTTCGTTTGCGCAACTGAACCTTGCTTCTCCCGTTTACTTGGGACGCATGGACGCGATTTTCTGCATGAACGTGCTCATCTACTTCTCTGAAGAGCGCCGGCGCGCGCTGGTCCAGCGTTTCTATGAAACGCTGGAGCCCGGCGGATATCTCTTTCTTGGGCACTCGGAATCGATTTCGAAAATGCCGGTGAAGTTCCAGGCGATTGTGCTGAACGATTGCATTTTGTACCGCAAGCCCACCGCGGACGAATTGTTGAAGGCGGAACTCGTAACGGAGGGACACGCGTGAGCACGCCGGGCCGCGAGGCCGTCGAGGTCTACCTGCAAGAGGCCGCCGAACACCTGCAATATTTGCGGGAATACGTCAGTGTGCTGCAGGACACGGAACCCAACCACGAGGACCTCGAGCGGCTGTACATTGCCGCGCACACGCTAGCCGGAACGTCGGCAAGCTATGGCTTTCCACGCTTCTCCGAAATCGCCGGAAAACTTGCTCACGTGTTTCAGTACGCGCTCAACGCGCCTTTGGGCGAAGACCTGCACGGCCCGCTGACCGAGTTTCTTTCCGACGGCATTTCGCTGCTGGAAACCGACCTGCTGGAAATCAGCGATACGGGTCACGAAAATATCGAGGATATTGCCGCCTTCAAGGACCGCTATCAATTCGCGTTTCCGACCGAGCCCCCGCCGCTTAATCTGACGAGCCCCGAACCAACCTCCCGGATTCCGGCGGAGGATTGCGAACTGCCCGCTCCCGCGGCCCCAACCGGCTCGTACTTCGACGCGCTTCCCTCCGACGATGAAGTACCCGACGAGATCTTGGAGTTCTTCCAGCCCGAGGCCGAAGAGCATTTGCAAGTCGTCAGCGATTGCTTGATTTCCCTCGAGGCCAGCAACAATCCCGAGGAAATAAACAAGCTGTTCCGCGCGATTCACACCCTCAAGGGCTCCGCAGCGCAGGTCGGACTCAGACGGCTGGGCGCCATCGCTCACCGCGTCGAAGACATGATCGGCCGGATGCGCGACGGCGAAATCGAGCCGTCGCCGGCAGTTGTGGATTTGTGCCTCGAATCGGTGGACGTTTTGAAGAAAACGCTCCATCGCCAATGGGCAGATGAAGCCGAAATGCGCACGGGAGTCGATTCCCTGCTCGGGCGCATTGCCGAGTTTGCCTCGCTCGAACCCGATGAGGGAGAAACTCGAGCCGGCGCGGCGGAAGGGGCGGAACGGCGCGCCCTGGCAGCCGAGAAGGCAGCCGCATCGCAGGCTGCTGCTTCCGGGAAAAAGTTAGTGAGCCAGATTGTCGCGGCGTCTACGGCAAAATCGGTGCGCATCGCACTGGCCCGACTTGACCGCATGATGAACACCGTCGGCGAACTGGTCATCAACCGTACTCGCATGGTGGGCCGCGTCGGAGAGCTCGAGAAACTCATCGACACGCTGAGTTTTTCGAAAGAACGGCTGCAGGGCAAAGTTGCGGAGTTTCAGGAAAAGTACGAATTCAACCGCATCAGCACTAACCGCATGGCGACTCCCTGGAGCCCTGAATCGGCCCCAAAGCTGCGCTCCAGCACCGCATCGGGCGACAACTCGTTCTGGTCCGAGTTCAGCGAACTCGAAATGGACCGCTACGACGACGTCAACATTTTGTCGCGCTCGATGGCGGAGATCTCGGCGGACGTGAACGAAGTGCTCTCGCAGCTTGAAGGATTCATCGGGCGCGTCGAAGGCGACATTGACGAGTTCACTAAACTTGCGCATCACCTGCAAGATGAGATCACCGCCGCACGCATGGTGCCCATCGGCGCGCTGTATTCCCGCTTGTCTCGCGCCGTGCGGGATGCCGCGAAATCGACCAACAAGGAAGTCGAACTTGAACTGACGGGCAGCGAAACCGAACTCGACAACAATATCATTCAGCAGATCTCGGATCCGCTGGTCCACCTCGCGCGTAACGCCGTGGCGCACGGAATCGAACACAACAACGATCGTGCCGCCGCCGGAAAACCACCGACGGGGAAAATCATGCTGCGCGCGTATCACCGCGGCAACCACATCTACATCGAAGTCGAGGACGACGGCCGTGGCATCGACTACCAGCGCGTGAAACAGAGCGCCATCGAGCGCGGACTGGTTTCTGTGGAAACCGCCGATCGGCTTACCGAACGGGACATGCGCGAGATGCTTTTTCATCCGGGATTCTCGACCGCTCCCGTCAAAACCGAACTTGCCGGCCGCGGCGTCGGTCTCGACGTGGTGCGCGCCAATTTGAACACGCTGAACGGCGAAATCGAGATCCAAAGCATCGCCGGCCACGGCACAAAATTCACCCTAAAAGTTCCCCTCACCCTGATCATTTCGCCAGCGCTCTTTGTCCGCTGCGGCTCCACCAACTTTGCTCTGCCTCTGGCTGTCGTCGAGGAAATCCGTCGGCTCCGCGCCGACGAAATCGAAGATGTTGGCGGCAAATTGCTGACCAAGGTGCGCGACGTGGTCACCGAAGTCATTCGCCTGGACGCCTATCTTGGCCTACCGCCACTCGAGCCGGTCAACGGATTTTTCCGTATGGTCGTGGCTAACGCCGGAAACCGTCAGATCGGCTTGGTGGTCGAGGAGGTCATCGGCAAAGACGAAATCGTGATCAAAAATCTCGGTGAATATCTTCGCCGCGTAAAACTTTTCCCCGGGACGACCATCGCCCCAGACGGCAGCCTGATTCTGCTGATCGACCTGAACCGCATGGTTGCTGCCGAGCCAAACGAGCGCCGGCCGCTGCAGGCCAGCGCCAGCGCCGCGCGTATCTTTGCGCCGGGTTCGGCGGCGGTGGCCCGCGGCACCATTCCTTCCGAAGCCATCGACCGCGTGGAGCAGGAGCGCGTCATCGTGGTGGCCGACGACTCCATCAGCGTGCGCAAATTCGTCGGGCGCATGCTGGAGAAGAACGGCTACCGCGTGAAGCTGGCCGCCGACGGGCTTGAGGCCGCGGAACTCGTGTCGCAGCACGGCTGCCACCTGGTGATCACCGACCTGGAGATGCCTCGCATGACGGGTTATGAGTTGATGGTGCAGTTACGCCAGAGCCCATCCACGCGCCGCATTCCGGTGATGGTTGTAACCTCGCGCGCTGGCGCCAAGCATCGCGACCGCGCCATGAAAGAAGGCGCTTCCGCCTTCCTGACCAAGCCGGTGCAGGAAGATCAATTGATGGCGGCCGTCGAACAACTTATCGGAACGGAGGCGCCGCGCCCGGCCGCGCCCGTGGCGTAGCAGCACCATGTCAACTCTTTCGAAAAAAATCCGGGTGCTCGTTGTCGATGACTCCACCTTCATGCGCAAGGTGTTGGAGAACATCTACAACGGTGACGAGCAAATGCAAGTCGTCGGCAGCGCCAAAGACGGCCGCGAAGCAGTCTCGATGGCGGAATCCTTGAAGCCCGACGTGATTTCGATGGACATCAACATGCCGCACGTGGACGGTCTCCAGGCCACCGCGGAGATCATGACTACGAATCCGAAACCCATCGTCATCGTCAGCTCCGAATCGAAAGAGGGCGCAGCCAGCACTCTCCGCGCGCTCGAACTAGGCGCCATTGAATTCGTCGCCAAACCTTCCGGCGGCATCGATCTCGACATGCAAAGCGTAAAGGACGACCTTCTGCGCAAGGTACGCATGGCTGCCAAAGTTCGCGTGGTGCGCACGGCGACCCGCTTAGCTTCCTCGATTCAAAGCGCGGGTGACAGTCGAAAGCCGGCCGCACCCGCAAAGGCCAGTCCTCGCCCCTCGCCAGCCGCCACTGACCAACGCTTTCCCGTGGTCGTTTTGGCAGCTTCCACAGGCGGACCGGCAACGGTCATGCGCATCGCCCCCGGTTTTACGCGCGACTTCCCTGCTGCGGTCATTTTGGTGCAGCACATGCCCGCGACGTTCACTTCGCAATACGCCGCGCAACTCTCGGAATTCACTGAAATCCGGGTGAAGGAAGCAGAATCGGGCGAATCCCTCACGCCGGGCACACTTTATATTTGCCCCGGCGGCCAACATCTGCGCGTGAACTCAAGCGGAAGAATTCAGCTTGACGGCACTTCAGGCCGCATCAACGGGTACTTGCCGAACATGGATGTGGCCATGGAATCGGTGGCCGCGTATGCGGGGCCTTTGAGCATCGCCGCAGTGCTCACCGGCATGGGCAATGACGGAACCAACGGCGCACGAGCCATCAAATCGGCCGGTGGTCTGGTCCTGGCACAAGACGAGGCGACCTGTGTGATTTTTGGCATGCCCGGCGAAGTCATCAAAGCCGGCGTCGTAGATCAAGTGCTCGGAATTGACGACATTTACCAGGCCATTGAAAAGCGCTTGGTGGGGCTCTCGAAGCCGACCCCCGCGGGAGTTCGCTGATGCCATCCCCGGCTCCGGTGAAGCCCGGCACTTTACGCGCTGAGCAGATTATTCTTTTCCGCATCGGCGAACAGCTCTTTGCCCTGTCTTCGTCCTCGGTTCAGGAAGTGCGCGGAGCGGACAGCCTCTCCGGGGGCGCCAAAGAAATCGCCGCGCCGGGCGTTGACAAAGTCCGTCAGTTTGTCAGGCGCGGCCCAAACACTTTATTCCTTGTCAGCGGCGCTGCGCATTTTGCGCTGCCCGCTCGGGACGGAATTCTTGCGTTCGTACTGCGCAACACGCGCACCGCTTTGCTGGTCGACGGCATCGAGCGAATGACCAGCATGACGCGGCTGCAGGCGCTGCCCCTCTCGTTCTGTCATGAAGAGCGGCAATGGTACCGCGGACTCACGGCGCTGGAACAGGCGGTGGTTCCCGTTGTGCGTCCCGAAGGTTTTTTGTCGGACGAGGAACTGACGATGCTCGACGCGGCGATCCCTGCCGCGGAGGAATCGATCGAAGAGACCGCCAGGGAGCTTCAGGCGGAAGCGCGGACCGACACGAACTTAGACACGGAATTGAACTAAAGCACTGGCCAAAAGAATGAACGTCTCGAGCGAACTCGAATTGAAGTCTTTCGTCCTGTTGCGTTTGGGCGAACGGCGGTTCGCAGTCGCCGCGGACGACACTGCCGAGTTGGTCTCGCCGAGCCGCGTTTTCAGCTTCCCTCACAGGACTCCCAGGATTGAAGGCGTGATCTTGCGGCGCGGAAGAATCGTTCCGGTGTGCGACATAGCGAAAAAGCTGATCGGAACCGGCCTCACGACACGGCGCTTTTATCTCATCGCGCTGCGCCGCTACGGGCAAAGGACGGAATGGGTGGCCATTCCCGTTACCGGCGAGTGTGCATTGATCAACGCGGAGTTGACCGCCGCGAGCGCATCCGACGAACCACATGTTGCCGGATGGCTCTCGCACGGCGGGGACGTCATTGAAGTGTTGAATCTGGATGCCTTGACGCCAGGCCCTGAGTATTTGCGCCGAGGCTATGTCGCTCCGAGGCAACCTGGCTCCCTGGCGGTTCGCGGCCGCCGAGCGGAGGCACGACCGTGACTCCGGCGCCGCGTCCCATCAGAGTTCTCTTGATCGACAGCAATGTGTATTTTGCCAAACGCCTCAGCGATGCGTTGAAGCGCGAGGGCTTTGAGGTAACTACGAGCACGCAAGCGGCCTACGCGCTGACCGCTCTCGAATATGACGCTCCCGGCGCGATCCTGTGCGCTACCAATATGCGCGAGATAGGTGCGCTCGAGATTGCGCGCATCATCCGCGCGGACGCCAAGAACGCCAACCTTCCTATCGTTGCGTTGGGCGACGGCAGCCAGCGCGCGCTGATCGAAGCATTCCAGGCCGGGTGCGACGACTACGTCGACCGCCGCCACCAGCCCGGCGGCATCGCCTCGCATGTGAAGCAGGTTATCGTCAGCAAAATGGAAGGCTTTCAGCCCGCGCAGCTGCTGACGCAATCTGACACGAGCTTGACCGGCAACCTGACGCACCACGACCTGACCGGCGTAATGCAGATGCTCGGCCACGCCCACCAGACCGGCGCGCTGTACATCAATGCCGGGGAAACGGACGCGGTTCTCTTTTATGAAGGCGGTGATATTTCGCACGCGGAGTGCGGCACGCTGTTCGGCGACGAGGCAGTGATTTACATTCTAAAGAACTGCGTCAACGGCAACCACGGCATCTACAAATTTGTTTACGGCACCACCTCGACACAGCGCACCGTGCTGCGCTCGGCCACCGATTTAATGCTCGATGCCATGCGCGAAGTCGATGAAAGTTCGCGGGACATGGCGGACAAGGAAGCACAATGAGTGAAGCAGTGACCATTCCTCCGCTAGGAGGAGCGCCGGGGAAGCGCGTGCCGACGGTTTACTTCATCGATGACAGCGCCACCATGCGCGAAGTCATCAAGATCGCGTTTCGCCGCGAAAACATTCGCGTGATTACCTGCGCCGACGCGGCCTCCGCTCTCGCGCAATTCGAACAAACCCGTCCGGACATGGTTATCACCGATGTGATCATGCCAGACCAGGACGGCTACTCGGTTTGCAGCCAGATCAAAGAAAGTCCCGATCTCGGTGGCACCCCGGTTCTGCTCATGTCCGGCGTCGTTAACAAGAGCGTCGCCGATAAAGCCGTCTCGGTCAAAGCCGATGAACTGATTCGCAAGCCCTTTCAGCCGCAGGAGTTGATTAACCGGGTGAAAGTTCTTCTGGAGCCGAAAACCGCAGCACCAGCGCCTGGGCCAGACGACAATGCGGCCACGAGCACGCTAAGCAGTCTCTTCGCGCCTACGCCGGTCATTCCTCGAACCATCGCGCCACCGCCCGCGCTGCCCACAGCGCAAGAACCCGCCTGGCCCCGCGCTTTGGCCGAAGCACTCAATCCGCGCCCACCGGCACCGACGCAAGTCGGTGCGCAGCCGGCCGCGCCTCTGCGGCAAGGGCCTTCCGCGTCCGAGCTGCAAAAGCTGCGCGTGGAAATCGCCAGGCTGGAGATGCTGATCAAGAAGCTGCAGACCGAGCTTCAAATCGAACGCCAGTATAACCAGGCGCTCGAAACTCAGATCCACGCTCTCACCGAGATGGGATCGTAGTGATTCCCGGAGCACCGCTTACTTCCTGAGGGCCCCTTACTGGCGCCGGCATCTTACCGGCATTTTTGCCTTGGTAGGGCGGGGGGCATCGAGCGCCATTGCGCGCGTCCTCTGTTTCTCGGACGATGCCTCTCGGCACGCGGTTCGCCTCCCTTACTCTCCTCCTCTTGACAATCAAGAGGACCGGAGTATCCTTCCTCTTGATCTTCAGGAGGAAGGCTTCCTTGGTCGACAAGCCGAGTGATCTCGTCCAGGGGACTCTGGACATGCTCATCCTGAAAACCCTGGCGCTCGAACCGATGCACGGATATGGCATCGCGGTGCGGCTCGAACAAATGAGCAACGGCGTCTTTCGCGTCAATGCGGGTTCCCTGTTTGTTGCGTTGCAACGTTTGCAACGCGCCGGACTCATCAAGGGCGCATGGAAAGCCACCGAGAACAGCAGGCGCGCGAAGTATTACGCGCTGACGGACCAAGGACGAAAGCGACTCAACAGCGAAACTCGCGAATGGGAGCGGCAAGTCGCGGCCATCGCCAGAATCTTGGAAGCGACGGGGTGAGGTGCGGCCATGCTGCGAAACATAGCAAGCGGGCTTCGTTCCCTGTTCCGAAAGAAGCGCGTCAGCAAAGAGTTGGACGAAGAGCTCAATGGCTTTATCGAAATGGCCGCCGAAGAAAAGGTCAAGCAGGGCCTGAGCCCGAGAGAAGCACTTCGCGCCGTGCATTTGGAACGGGGCAACCTCGAAGTCACCAAGGAATCGGTGCGCTCCGCGGGCTGGGAGTTCCTCCTGGAAGCCTTGTGGCAGGATTTCCGCTATGCCGGACGCCAACTCCGCACAAATCCCTTGTTCACCGCGGCGGCGCTTCTCTCCCTGGCCCTGGGCATCGGCGCGAATACCGCGATCTTTCAGTTGATCGATGCGGTGCGGCTTCGCACGTTGCCGGTAAAGAATCCGCAGGAGATCGCAAGAGTTGCCATCGACCATCGCGGCGGTGGAAGCGGCAACTTCAGTTCGCGCTATCCGGACGTCACCTTCGCCATGTGGGAACAAATTCGCAAGCAGCAACAAGGCTTCTCGGAGGTCTTTGCCTGGGGACCGAACGTCTTCAATATCGCCCCTGGGGGGGAAGTCCATAATGTCCAGGGATTGTGGGTCAGCGGCGAATTCTTCGAGACTTTAGGAGTACAACCGGCGCTCGGACGATTGCTAAGCCCTCTCGACGACCAGCCGGGATGTGGCTCGCCGGCCGTGACCATCAGCTATTCGTTCTGGCAGCGCGAATTTGCCGGTGAGCGCTCAGTGTTGGACCGCACTCTGACCATCAACCGGCAGCCGTTTCGCATCATCGGGGTGGCGCCGCCGGACTTCACCGGCGTAGAAGTTGGCAGGTATTTCGACCTCGCCGCACCGCTCTGCAGCGAGCCGCTGGTAAACGGAGAATACAGCCAACTGAAAAAACGTTCTGATTGGTGGCTCTCGGTGATGGGACGGCTGAAGCCGGGTTGGGGCGTAGAACGGGCGGCGGCCCAGTTGCGCGCAATTTCCCCGGGGTTGTTTGAGGCTACATTGCCGCCGGAATTCAACCCCTCCAACGCCACGCACTTTCTGCAATACAAGCTCGGCGCCTTTGTTGCGGACTCCGGCCTTTCCCACCTGCGAAGGGATTATGAATGGCCCTTGTGGCTGCTGCTTGGCTTGGCGGGACTGGTGCTGCTGATTGCCTCTGCGAACCTCGCAAACCTGATGCTCGCGCGGGCGAGTTCTCGAGAGAGAGAGATTGGCGTGCGCCTGGCTCTGGGAGCCGGGCCCGCGCGCCTCATTCGCCAGCTCTTGGCAGAAAGCCTGCTGCTGGCGCTCATCGGCGCGGCGCTGGGAGCGTTTCTCGCTCGCAACCTGGGCCAGCTGCTCGTAACGTCCTTAAGCACGCAACAGGATCCGTTGTTCGTTGATTTGGGAACGGATTGGCGCATGCTCGCCTTTACCACCGGGCTCGCGGTGTTGACTTGCATCCTGTTTGGTTTGGCGCCAGCATTGCGCGCCACGAGCCTGGCGCCCGGAGTGGTGCTCAAAGAGAGCTGGCGCGGAACGACCACGGGACGCTCGCGCTTCGGGCTGCGTCGTGTGCTGGTGATCTCGCAGATCGCCCTTTCCCTCACGCTCCTGGTCGGCGCACTGCTGTTCGCCCGCAGCTTGAATAATCTTGCCGGGCTTGACGCCGGATTCCGGCAAAACGGCATTCTTGTGGCGGATATCGATTTCACTCCCGTGAATCTTCCCAAAGAAGCACGAACGGCCTTCGCCAACAGTCTCTTGCAACGCGTGCGCGCCGTTCCTGGAGTCCAAGCGGCAGCCCTGGCAACGATCGTGCCGTTGAGTGGTAACGGCATCGCCCACGATATTCTGTGGGGACAGACCGGCGAACCGGAAGGCGACGCCCCGGTCGCCCTGTTCAACATCGTCAGCCCGGGTTACTTCGACACGCTGCAAACCAAAATTCTAGATGGCCGTGATTTCAACGATCACGACAGCGCAGGTTCACCGAACGTCGCGATCGTGAACGAGGCGTTCGCGAAACAGTTTGCGAAGGGCGCAAGTCCGGTGGGAATGACGTTCCGGGTCCGCACCTTGCAAACAACGCGTCTCTACGAAATCATCGGGCTGGTGCGAAACTCAAAATACTCTGACCTGCGCGAGGACTTTCAGCCCATCGCTTACACGGCCAAAGCCCAGTACGAGAGGCCCGGCACCGATGCGCAGATTCTGGTGCGCTCGCGGGATGGTCTGACCGGAATTACCGCCGCGATAAAAAATATTGCCGTAGAAGTGAATCCGAATATGGACGTTGCGTTTTCCAGCCTGCGGACGACGATCGAGGACGGCTTGCTGCGCGACCGTTTGATGGCTAGGTTGTCCGGATTTTTCGCCGTGCTTGCCGTGGTGCTTGCGGCGATCGGCCTGTACGGAGTGATGTCCTACATGGTGGCGCAACGGCGCAACGAAATTGCCATACGCATGGCGCTCGGCGCCGATCCTGCAAGTATTGTCAAGCTGGTGATGCAAGAGTCGGGTACCTTGCTGCTGGCGGGACTGGCGATTGGGACGGTTATCGCACTAGAGGGAGGGCAGGCCGCTCGAGCGATGCTGTTTGGACTCAGACCTGGCGACCCACTCACGCTAGGGATGGCCTTGTTGAGCCTCTCATTCGTGGCCGCGCTGGCCAGCCTGCTCCCCGCCCAGCGTGCGTCACGGCATGACCCGATGATCGCGCTGCGCAACGAGTAGCTGCCAGCGCCGGCTCGTCGGCACTGCTCCTAAAGTCGTTCCCTGCCCGATCTTCTCTTAGCGATGCCGTGCAAAAACCTAGGCTCGCCGCAAATCTCTAAGTGCAAGCGTCGTTGTTGCTTGGAGAACTGTTTTTGCGGCCAGGTTGACGCTCGGACCTCGATTCTGTAGCCTCAATTGCGAGTTTTCTTGCGGCGATTTCTCATCGGGAGGACTCCTCAATGGGCTCGAAGAAACGCTCGGTGATTTCGCGACGTGAATTTGCCCGCCGCGCCGCCTTCGTTTCCGCCGCTGCTTCCCTCACGCCTGCCGATCTTCTGACCTCAGAATCCGCTGTCGCGGCGAAGCCGCCTGCGCAAACGCCCGCCGCGCCAAAGCTCCCCCCGGAAAGCCAGACCGAAATGGAGTCGCGCCTAC
>DATAIH010000184.1:0-55162 GCA_036262755.1 Candidatus Acidiferrum sp. | reverse complement strand
GGGTCTAGTGATCCGGTGGTCCCGCGTGGAAGGGCCATCGCTCAACGGATAAAAGGTACGCCGGGGATAACAGGCTGATCTAAGCCAAGAGTTCACATCGACGCTTAGGTTTGGCACCTCGATGTCGGCTCATCGCATCCTGGGGCTGTAGAAGGTCCCAAGGGTTAGGCTGTTCGCCTATTAAAGCGGTACGTGAGCTGGGTTCAGAACGTCGCGAGACAGTTCGGTCCCTATCTGGTGTGGGCGCAGGAGACTTGAAGGGAGTTGTCCCTAGTACGAGAGGACCGGGATGAACAGACCCCTTGTGTACGAGCTGTCGCGCCAGCGGCATCGCTCGGTAGCGAAGTCTGGAAGAGATAAATGCTGAATGCATCTAAGCATGAAGCTCGCCCTAAGATAAGGTCTCCCAATCCCGCTTCGGCGGGATAAGAAGGGCAGTCGAAGACTACGACTTTGATAGGCGGGGGGTGTAAGCACAGTAATGTGTTGAGCTGACCCGTACTAATCGCCCGTTCGGCTTAATCATAAAACTTTCTCAAACCGTCTTGGCTCAGGTAAGGAGCCGCTAGGAAAGAGAGAGAAAGTGGAAGCGACGCTTTGCTTCCGCAGTTTGCTCGATCGGAGTCGAGCTTGTAATGCCAGCCAATTTCTGTTGTCACACTCGCGATTTCTTGGCCCGTGGGGCCAAGCTAAAACGCGCGAGTCAACAAGTTTCCGGTGGTTATACCGCGAGGGTCACACCCGTTCCCATCCCGAACACGGAAGTTAAGCCTCGTTGGGCCGATGATACTGCGCGGGTAACTGCGTGGGAACGTAGGTCGCTGCCGGGATTAAACTGAAAAAGCCCCAAGTATCGGTTGATGCTTGGGGCTTTTGCTTTTTGCGGGTACTGTTTCTTTCTCTCTCGAAATCCTGAAAGGAGGAATGGTGCGGAAATTCCCAAATCTCCCGGGGGCCTCCTGGCTCTCTTGCGGATTGAGGCGCCCCAACACAATGGTGGAGAGTTTCTAAACACCGAGCAGCCCCGCTTCGGCTGACCTCCTGGATTCTGTACTGAAAAACAAGCGAATTACGGGCGTGAACGATTTGGCGTGACAGTTGCTCGGAGCCGTGCGGTATGGTATGGATTGGTAACTTACCAAACCGCAAATTCCGCGGTTTGTGTGTTCGAGAAACATGAGCACGGCCGAAAACATCACGTTCATGGTTATCCGTGGGGCCATTGCCCTTGCGATTGTAGCCCTGGGGTTCTACTGCGTTGCACAGGGCATCCACTTTTTTGCGCTCCCGCAAGTCGAAGCCGAGCAGATCCGCATCCACTTTATCGGTTTGGACTTTACAGCAAGCGAGCTGGGGACGCTCCTTTTTGCGGCAGGCCTCGCCGTATGCTACGTAGGGCAGCGAACAATTCCCATGCACATTGAAACAACGAGCGGAACGCCTCTCTGGACCCGAGTGTCCCGCCCAGAAATCCCGGCGTTGCCTGAGCTAAATGCAGTCCTCGACGCCATCCGGCGCACCGCAACGCGGTTCGAACCGGCCAAGGCAAAAGAGGGAATAGGGATGAGCGTTGCAGAAGGCCACATGGCGATACCGACCGCCGCACGCGAGCTCCCCTCGGTGCGCCGAACGTCGGAGTCGATAACCCATGTGGAAGATACCCGCAAGCCTCCCACGCGCACCGACTGAGCGGCTATCGGCAAGTTCTCTCCCACACCGATACTTCTTCCATCGGTTTGACCGGAACGAGCGACCATCGCTCCAGCAGTCGTGCTCCGCTGGTCCAGCACAACTCGCCACTTCAAAGGACAACTCGCAGACCCCTCTAGTGCTCTCTAGAAGCGGTAACCGAATCCGAAGGCGATCGCCGGGTAGTATTGGAACGACGAGAGCTTGTTGTTAATTTTGGTTTGTTCCGTGCGGATGTTCGCCTGGACCGTGGGGTCGCTCGCAGCATTGACGCAGTTGAATCCGTTAAGGCAGGCGTTGCCGGCCAAGTTCAGTTTTGTGCGGGCCGATCCCTGAAAGACGGCGCCGATCTCGAAATTGAAAGTGAAGTGGCTGGTGGGAGGAACGAGGTTGCCAAATCCGAGCATTGCTGTCGGTGCGACTTTCCTGAAGTCCAGCTTGCCGGTGCCGGTGATGGGATTGCTGGGATCGCTCGTATAGCTCACGCCGCCGAGAGTGAACGTACTGCCACCGGGAACGTTGGCCGAAGCCGTAGCGCCGTTTCCATTGTACATAAGCAGGCCGGGACTTAGATGGAAGGCGTAGCCGAGGGGATACCAGTCCAGATGCGCCTCCCCGGACCGGAGATGGAGCTGGCCCTTGTAGGTGATCCCGTCGTGACTGAAGCCGCGGCTGTACTGAAAGATGTTGAAGCCGCCGCGAAAATTCAGCCGGCGGGTCAGCGAAACGGCAGCTTCCGCGCCCGCACCCAAGGTCGAAAACCGCAGGCCCGCGCCAACGTTACGTGCACCTTCGTGCGAGGAATGCGGTCGAGGGGCGTCCGCGGTGTTGTTCGAGGCCGTGCTCTCGCCGGAGAGGGATGCCCATTTGATGGTACTAGTATCGTCCGCCGTTTTGTGATCATCGCCGTCTGCGGCCGCAAAACATCTTGCCGGAAGGACCAGGAGGAGGCCCGAGAGGAACCAAGCATACTTGTGTCTTTCGCTCTTTCGCACTGGTGACTCCTTTGGGGGATTCTTGAAACACCACGTCAATGCCTGCGCCGCCAGCCTGCGACGACCGCGACCCGTTGGGTGGGCGGAATCGATCCGTAGGAGTCCCGAGGACGACACTCGAGACTCTGGAACCCTGGTCGGAAGCGAAGGTTTGGTTTAGAAATTGTCAAAGGGAGGCCCCGGAAAGACAAGACGCAATTGCCACCTGGGGCCACCCCTGTGTGCTATCCGTCACCGTTCGTGAGGGACTTGGCTGTAGAAGCCGCCGCAGATCAAAGCAGAGCGGGAAGACCAGGGTTTGGCAGCGCCTCTGGTGGTTGCCCGGCGATTCGGCGCAGGGGTAACCAAAAATAAAGCTGGTAAAAAGTACTATTGACCTAGCCAACGCATGGGATTAACTTGGAAGTTCCCCCGTTCGCGCCGGGCCAGCTCCAGAGTGAGGTCCACATGAGCACCAACATCATCTCCCGCACAGCAGCGAGCGCGCTACAAGAACGATGGGAGAGCTTGCGGAGCCACAAACGAATCATTTCGCGCATCAAGCTGCTGGTGGAGTGGGATCGAGAGGGCGCAAAGGAAACCGCTAATGCGGTCACCGTAGACGTCAGCCATTCCGGTTGTATGGCCGTCGTGGGAGCGGACCTGCCGCTGCATCGGCGCGTGCAGCTCATTCACCCCGAAACCGGGCGCACAGCGGATGCCGAGGTGGTGTGGCGCAGCCACGAAGCCTGGGATGCCGGTTTCGAACTGGTGAAGCCCGACGACACATTCTGGAATCTGAAGTAACCGCAATTTCGAACAACCAGCGCCGGTTTCGACCTGCCTGCGACTCTATCTAAACTCCTTCGACTACTCCCTTGGGCAGACTCTTGCCGTTTGGTCTCGAGGTTTGGCAACCGACCTTTTTCCCGCCGTGAATCACCAAGAGTTGCGTTTTATTGGCGGAGGTGCACCTAAGAGCTGAGCACCCGCATATAATTGCCGCGCTCAAAAGCGCTGGGATACCGGACCGAGCGGCGGCTCATGCTGCCGCACATCTGGCGGACCGAATCGTACGAAGCGGTCCATGATGTCCTGAACGATCTGCGGGCAAGGGCGATAGAAAGGGTTACCGGCCTCGCGGGCCTGGCGGCGGTGCTCTTCTTGTAACCCGAAGAAACCACAGGGCTTCTTGGCGTGGCAGGGCTAGCGATTCTCGGTCAGAGGCCGATCGAGCGCAGCATTAGAAACGTTAGCGAGCCCTAGGACCGGCTTTGATAGCCACCGCCGTCAGCCAGGTGCGTCTCGGCTTCATGCGACGCGCCTCGCCGGCTTCAGAGTTACTGCGGGATGGCACGCTTGGTCATCTCGAGCGCCAGTTCACGCGCTTTTCGCAGATCGAGTTTTCCCGTGCCCAGATAGGGCAGCTTTTCAATCCGCAGGAACTGATCCGCCCGAGGCCGCCACAGCGCGGGCAAGTCGCTCTTTCCCAGTTTCTCCAGGCACTCCCCGAGCCGCTCGTCATTCAACGTGTGCAGCACCACGAGGTGCTCACCTTTCCTCTCGTCGGGCACGCCTGTGACCACGAACGTCTGCTCCGTCGCACCCGCGAGCTCCTGCAGCAAATCCTCGACCTTGATGTGCGGCACCATCTCCCCAGCGATCTTGCTGAAGCGGCTCAGGCGGTCGGTGATGTGCAGAAAGCCGTCTTCGTCCATCCGTGCGATGTCGCCGGTGTTGTACCAGCCGTCGCGAAGAACATCCGCGGTTTTTCCCGGTTTGTTGAGATACCCGCGCATGACATTTGGGCCACGCACCAGCAACAGCCCCGGCTCATTCGGAGCCACCGGCTTCATGGTTTCGGGGTCCACAATCTTCACGGCGATTCCCGGCAAAGGGTGGCCGATGCTCCCGCGCTTCGAGCCAACTTGCCGGAAAGCAGCGGCCCGAAAATCGGTCGTATTCACGGTTACCGCCGGCGAGCATTCCGTGCAGCCGTAGCCTTCATGCGGCCGGATGCCGAAGCGGTCTTCAAAGGCTTGCGAAATGCGTTCGGGCAATTTTTCCGCGCCGGCCATCACGAAACGCAAGCTGCCAAAATCCTCAGGCGGGCAGCGTCGCGTGTAAGCATTCAGGAAAGTCGGTGTCGCGAGCAGCATGGTCAACGCATATTTGCTGACCAGAGCGCCGATCTCCCGCGAATCGAGCGGATTCGGATGAAACACCACACCGATGCCGGTCGCCGCGGGCAGGCAGAGTGTGCCGGTAAAACCAAACGAGTGGAAAAAAGGAAGAATTCCCAGGATGCGGTCGTGGGCGTGCAACATGAAAACCTGATTGAGCTGCTCGACATTCGACGCGATGTTGTAATGCGTGAGGACCACGCCTTTGGGATCTCCGGTTGAGCCGCTGGAAAAAATGATCGTAGCAACGTCATCGAGAGAGGTGCGCCGGTCGCTGCCCGCGAATTTCGCGAGTGCCCGGCTGGGCAAAAGGCCGACCGCGAGCGCCGCAGCGAGTCTGTCGGCAAAGCCGGCCTCCTTGGCCAGGTCTTCGACGTAGATCACTTCGCCCGGCGGCTGAACCCTGACCTTTTCGAGAAAAACGCGGGCGGTCACCACCGTTTTCAGGTGGCACTGTTCGGCCGAGGAAGCCAGCGTCTCATTGGAAACCGTGTAGTTCAAATTCACCGGCACCTTGCCCATCAGCATGGCCGCAAAATTGACCAGCGCTCCGGGCACAGAGGGGGGAAGTAGCACGCCGACCATGTCCTGGCCCTGCCAGAGCTTGCCGAGACGCCTGGCCAAAACCAGGGCGCCAACCAGCGCCGAAAAATAGTTAAGTTTCTCTCGCTGTCCATCGGCCATGGCGAAGCGCAAAGGATGCCGTCGGGCGGTGTAGGTAAATGTTTCCGGCAGCGTGTGCATGCGCTTTTTGCGTCGCTGAAAGGCCTCTGCCCCGAGGTCTTGCACTACGCGACGCACGTCCGCTGAAGTCGTGGTGGACGGGAGCGGCTCTCCAAACGTGACTCGCACCGGGTACGGGATGCGCCGCGGAAATTTCCAGAGGAACCGCCCGCCGGCAAAACTGAAAATCGAGCCCCACACACCGTCGAGATTCACAGGGATGATGGGCACGTCGACGCCCTTGACAATGCGCTCCATGCCCCTCCGAAATGGCATCATCTGCCCGATGCGCGTCATTTGTCCTTCCGGGAAAATGCACACGACTTCGCCGTTTTTAAGCGCTTCGGTGGCTTGACGCAACGAGTGAATCATTTCGCGCGGGCCCTGGTCGGAGGCAACGGGAATCACGCCGAGAATCTTCGCGAATGGTCTCACCAGCGGATGCTCGTAGGAGCCGCGGAACATCAGAAACCGGATAGGACGATCAATCGAAGCCAGCAAAAACGCGGCATCCGCCATGGAAACGTGATTCGGCGTCAGAAGTGCCCCGCCGCGCGCGGGCACATTCTCGCGTCCCACGACATCGAGCCGGTACAACGTGTGCGTCGCCAACCACAGCAGCAAGCGAAGCAGCGAATCCGGCAGCAAGTACAAGACATAGCCGGAGGCAACCAGCGTGGCGCCAGCCCCCCAGAGAAATACCGCCGGCGGGCTAAGGTGCAGGAAATTCGTAAGCAGGTAATACAGTCCGCCGGCGGCTCCGATGCCCGCAAAAGAAAGCAAATTCGCAGTCGCGATCACGCCGCCCTTGTGTTGTTCTTCAGGGCGATGCTGAATCAGCGCATTGATGGGCACAGCAAAAAAGCCGCCGGCAAAGCCCAGCGCGGCGAGCAAAAACAGCACCTCACGAGAAGAAAGCCCATGAATGGCAAGGGTGAAACCAAACCCGGTCATGCCAAGCGCGCCCAACGGGATCAGACCGTATTCGATCTTCCCGCCGGAAAGGTAGCCCGCCACCACGCTTCCCAAACCAATTCCGATAGCCACCGCCGCCAGGAGCGGCCCGGTGTGCGAACTACTTAGCCGCAAGACTCGTTCGCCGTAAAAAATGACGTTGTTTTGCAGAAGAGCCCCGAAAAACCAGAAATAGGTATTGCCCGCCACCGCCAGCCACAGAATCCGGTCTCGGTGAATCAGGCGGCCATGCGCCCAGACATCCGCCAACGCGTTGGCGCGGAATTTCTTCGACGGATCCGCGGCGGGAACGCGAGTAATGGCCAACGCCCAGACCAGGCCCAGCACGGAACAACCCAGGAAGATCAAGCCGGAAATGGCCTGGCGGCCGCGGAACGCGTCCGCCATGATTCCGGCCACAACCACTGCGGAAATAATGGCAACAAACGTTCCGAGCTCGATGATCCCATTGCCCCAGGACAGTAGCTTTTGCGGAAGCAGCTCCGGCAAGAGCCCGTACTTTGACGGTCCAAAGACCGCCGCTTGGGTGCTGGCCAAAAAGACCGCAGCGAGTGCGAGAGTCAAGTTTCCTTGCGCAAAGGCCAGCACCGCCAGGAGCATCACGGCCATCTCAAAGACCTTGGTTCCGAGGGTGACCGTGCGTTTGCTGAAACGGTCCGCGAGATAGCCGCCGGCCATGGAGAAGAGAATGAAGGGCACGGAAAACAGGAGGTTCAGAATGAAGACCTTGCTGTTTTCCTGTTCCGGCTTCAAATGCATCGCCAGGATGAGGAAGAAAACAAGACTCTTAAGGCCGTTTTCGTTGAAGGCGCCCTGAAATTGCGTGGCGATCAGGCTCCAAAAGCCGAGCCGCCACGTCTTTTCCGGGCCATGGGGAGCGGTAGTCAGGGAACTTGCCATAATGGATGGATCGAAGATCCACAGAGACAGAACGATTCTAGCAGGGGTTTCTGCCGGGCGGAGATGAGGTTGATGATTCGGTCATGAAAGCGAGGCCATCCGTCCCTGGCTGGCTACGGGTTCGAGACCTGGAAGGACAAGCTATTGTCGCGCTTTTGCTGCCACGATTTCGACCAGGCCTCGTGCACCGGGCTCTCGGAATAGTCGGCGGCAGCTTCCGCGTTGGCGAACTCGATGGCATAAACTCCGCTGAAATCCCGGGCCTGGTTGCGCTCCGTTTTCAGCCAGATATTCTTGATGCCCGGAATCTTCCCCGCCATCTCCCTGATGCCATCGATGGCCTTCTCCCGGTCGTAATTCGACACATCGTCCCGAAACTTATACACAACGATGTGCAGCACGGTTTTCGGCTGGCCGAAATGGTTCTGCACGGCGGCGCTGCGCGCATGCAGCGTGCCCGCGGCGACTCCCGAAAAGAACAGCGCGGTCCCCGCCGCGACTTGCACAACTCGTTTTGTGACCAACCTCATGGTTTCCTCCCTGTTGTTCCGTGCAGCTAGCGCCTCGACAGTGTAAGCAAGCCACACCGCGCCGGGCAAATCCGCCTTAGTCGAAAGCGCAAAAAGTTCGCAAAGAGTTTGACGTACCAGCTGCCGGCTCGTTACTCTCGCAAGTCACGTTGTCGGGAGCAAAATGCCTTGGTCCAGCGGTGATTCGCAAGGACAATCGGTACCGCCGCAAGCTCCGCCTCGCTTCCCGCGCATCTGGGTGGGCTACCTGCTCGGCGTTGCAACCATCCTCACCGAAATGATCGCCATTTCGTTGCACCCGGAACTCGCCAAAGAACCGCTGGTCATCCCGCCGCTTTATCTGTTCCTTGCGAATTTTATCAGCCTGGTGTATTGGCTGGTGTGCGTTTATGAGTTTCATGTGCTGCTCGTCGGCGCCTCCGCCGGGAGCTATCCCATAAAGCCGCTGCGCGCGGCTTGGTTTCACTTGATTCCGATCTATGGTTTGTATTGGGTTTACAAATGGCCGCGGGAGCTGGCGCGCTTCGTGAATAGCCGCCTCCCCGCCCCCTTGATGCGGCCGGAACGCACCGGACTTGCGGTTTTTCTGGCCTTTCTCGTATTTCTTTTGTTGGACCGCGGTTTTGGCATGATTTTACTATTCTGGTCCGCTTCGCACCTTTCGCGTTGCTTGAGGCTGGCCCTGTCGGTGCATCGCGGGCCGCCCGAGGACCCTTTGCCTTTTTCCTGATTTCCGCTAAGAGGAGAACTGATGCTGAGAACGATCCTGTGGATAGCGGTGTTCAGTTGGATTGGCAGTTTCGTCCCGCGGGCCGGGGCACAAAGTCTAAGTGCCGCCGATCAAATGGCGCGCGACGTTTTCAAACAACTGATCGAGATCAACACCACCGACTCGGTGGGCAACGTGTCGACTGCCGCGGAGGCCATGGCCGAGCGACTTCGCAACGCGGGCTTTGCCGAAGATGATCTTCATGTGGCCGGGCCCAACGACCGCAAAAGGAATCTCGTGGTGCGCTTTCGCGGCACGGGGAAGCGCAAAGCGATCCTGTTTATCGGCCATCTTGATGTTGTCGAGGCGCTGCGCCAGGACTGGACTACCGATCCCTTCCAGTTTCTCGAAAAAGACGGCTACTTCTACGGCCGAGGCACCGAAGACATGAAAGAAGGCGACGCCATCCTGGTCACCAATTTTATTCGTCTGAAAAAAGAAGGCTTCCGGCCCGACCGCGACTTGATTCTCGCGCTGACCGCCGACGAAGAGGGCGGCTCGGCCAACGGCGTCAACTGGCTGCTCGAGCAGCACCGCGACTGGATCGATGCGGAGTATTGCCTCAACCTGGACGGGGGCGAGTTCGAGAAGGAAAACGGAAAGCGCATTCTTGCGGCGATTCAGGCCAGCGAGAAGGTCTATGTCGATTTCCAGTTCGAATCCCTGAATCCCGGGGGCCACAGCTCCGTTCCCACGCGCGACAATGCCATCTATCACCTGGCCGGCGCGCTCGGGCGGCTCGAATCGTTCTCCTTCCCGCTGCATCTCAACGAAATCACCCGTAATTATTTTGCGCGCATGGCCGCGCTCGGTTCCGCACAGGAGTCCGCGGACATGAAAGCCATCCTGAAAGAGCCCCCGGATCCCGCGGCCGCGCGCCGTCTCTCCGCGAACGCCTATTACAATTCGTTGCTGCACACCACTTGCGTTGCCACCATGCTCTCCGGCGGCCACGCACCCAATGCGCTTCCGCAGACTGCCCGGGCCAACGTCAACTGCCGCATTTTTCCCGGGGAAGACCCCCGGGAAGTTCTCAAGACACTCGTGCGAGTGGCCAACGACCCCAAAGTAAGAATCAGTACGGTGAAGCAGACCGATCCCGATGGAAAAGTCGTTCCCGTTGTTCCCGTGCCGCCTTCCCCGCTGCTTCCCGAAGTGACCCAAGCCGTGGAAAAAACGTTGAGCCACACCTGGCCTGGAGTCCCGCTGGTCGCCACCATGTCCACCGGCGCCACCGACGGAAAGTACACCCGCATCGCCGGCATTCCCACCTATGGCGTCTCCTGCATGTTCTTTGACAAGAATGACGACCGCTCGCATGGAAAGGACGAGCGTGTCGGTGTTCAGGATTTTTATGACGGCGTGGCCTTCAACTACGCGCTCGTTCGCGAACTCTCCTCGCCACGTTAAAGCCGCAGAGCAACCAGGACAAAGAGGTAGGAAAGAATTCGGCCCGGAGAGCATGCTCTCCGGGCCTCCCCATTTCTAATTGTGACTTGCTAGGTCCAAACACCGCTCACGGCTTGCCGGGCTGCGCCTCACTTGGTTTCGCATCGGGCTGTGTGGCGGTGCTTGCGGCAATCGGTTTTGCAGGTTCCGTGGTAAAGCGCGTGAGGTAAGGCATGAACGGCGTGACTTCAAACGGCATCTTCTCCCGTTCGGCGATAGTCCCTATCGGCTTGCTCTTGATGAGTTCCAGCTTGTCGCTCCAGGCATCCAGCTTCACGCGTCCGCCGAGCGGCAGCGCCACAATCGTCTGGGGGTTCTGTTTTTGGTCTGCCGTCGCAACGGTTTTGAGGTCCGCGAGCACCGGGACACGATTCCCGAGGTGGCCGCTGATCAGGTTGGGAATCTCCTTTTGCCGCGCTTCCAGCGCGGTCAAGAACAGCCCGGCGTTTCCGAGCTGGTTTTTATACGGCGAGGTATTCAGGAACTGGATGGCCTTCTCACTCGCCTCCCTCTCTTCCTCCGGGGTACGGGCAAATCCGAAGTGACGGAAGGTTTCCTTGTCGTCCACCAGCAAATTGTCGAAGAATCCGTAGGCCGGATCCATGCGATGCCCAAGGACCACGTGCCCCAGTTCGTGAGCCAGAATCGTTGCCAGGCTGGCTTCATCGGGAAGCACGTCGATCAAGCCGCGGCTTAATACGATCGTGTGGCCAATCGTAAAGGACTCCAGAGTCGACACCATCAGAACGCGGCAGCGCACCTCGGGTTCGACCTCGATGTTATTGGTTACCTCGAGGTTGTTGACTACCGTATCGAGCACTTTGTCCACTTCTCCGCGCGGCGCGATCAAACCAATGCGCTCGAACCGGTCAATGACATTGTCTTCCGCCTGACGGTCCCAGGAGCGCTGCGCCTGAATGGGCGTAAGGTCATTGGCCGTCTTGCTGTCGTCTTGCACCGGGGTCTCGACCAGGATCTTGCTCAATTCCTGTTCCTCATTGGCATGGCCGAGGTTGTAGCCCCAAAGCCGCGTTTGCGCGCGGAAGTCCAGCCTCTTCGATACGGCGTAATGCAAATCGCTCTCCTGGCTGTAGACAAAGGAAGGCAGCCAGACACCTGGCTGTACGTTGGTGCGCCAGCTATCGAAGTGGAAGTACCAGCTCGAGTGGCCGTTGCCGCTGTACCCGCCGTTAAACCGTACGACGTTGTAGTCCTGGTCCTCCACCCAGATGCGGCCCAGGAAACGGCCTTTGCCGGCCTTTTCGATGGGCGTCACGTCGAACACCAGACAGCGCACTTCTCCAAGAAACTCGCGTCGCACATAATCGAACTTGTAATGCTGTTTGTCGAACCCGTTGGTGTCGATGAAGATCATCTGCAGGAATCCGCCGGGGATGAATTCCGCAGAGAACGAAAAGAAGTTACCGATGGCGCCAAAGATCTTCCGCCCCTTGCTGTTGGTATCTGTCAGCGAAATCAGGGCCACGCCCTTGGAGAAATCCGCGCGGCCAAGAAAGTATTTGTCGCCCGCAGGCACGGACCCGAGTTCCTTGTCCGGCCTCTGGTTCTGAATGTAGGTCTCGACCAGCGGCGTGTACTGGCGGATTTGCTGGACCGCCCGGTTCTCGTTGGTGATCACCCGGTCGATCACATCCGCCATGGTCCGCGCCTGGACCTGCTCGTTCGGTCCGGGGGTCGCCAGTGCGACCGTTCCCAATCCGCTCAGCAACAAGACGCACACAACTCCCACGACTCTACTCATCTTCATCTCTCCTCAGTAGGCCAGGCGGAATTCTATTCGCACGCGCGCCGGAAAATCCACTGGTTGGCCCTCGCGTTTTGCCGGTTTGAACTTGATTTGCTGTGCCGCCCGCTCCGCGGCCTCATCGAGCCCGTGACCCAGACCCCTAATGACCCCGTTTACCTGAACGGTCCCGTTCGCGAGAAAGACCATGTCCAGAACTACGTCGCCTTCGATTTTCAGGCTGCGTCCTTCCGCCGTGTATTGCGGATGCGGTTTCTCCAGAATGTCTACTGGCGTTGTCGGGCTTTCGCTGCTCGCGGCTTTTTTCTTGGGCGCTTCGGTTACTACCGATTCATTCGCGAAGCCGCCCTCATGAACCGTGCCCTTTTTCGTGCTTGCGGGAGGAGGATTGGCAATTCCGTTGCCGAAACCGGTGCTCGCTACGGTGCCGCGAATTCCTTTGTCGCCTCCCGTGCCGTTGCCATAGCCGGGTCCGCCGGGCAGTGCCGGGGAACCCAGACGGTTGACGTTGGTCCCGTGGTTCGGATCGCCCTTGCCCGGGATCCCGTTGGGATCGCCAAATCCACCCGTCTGGACTTTGTTCAACGGTGCCACGACGGTTGCGGGCGCCGCGCTGCCGGTCGATAGGTTCCCGACCTTCACATCATCTTTCGGACGCTTCGGCTGCTTGGTTTCCACTTCCACCTTTTCGTCGAACTTCGGATTCAGCTCCACCGGTTTCACATCGATTTTCTTCATTTCCGGCTGGATCACCTTCGCCGTCAGGAACACGTGCGGCTGCTTGGGGTTCAGTTTCACCGGCTCGGGAACTTCCGGCTTCGGCTGGACGGCTTTGGGTTTGATCTTCGGCGGCGGCGGGGGAGGGGGCGGTGGGGCGACCGGAACCATGGTCACCGGCTGCATGATTTCAGTTATTTGATATTTCAGGGCGGTCTTCATCTGCTCGGGGAAGACCATTGGGATCAGAAGCAGAAATGCGAGAATCGCGATTTGCCCAAGGGCGCTGACGCCCATGCGGTCCCAGCGCCGCTGCGGTTCGGGAAGCAACGCCAGCCGAGCCGGAACCGGCCGTGCTCCAATAGCGTTTCTCCAGGCTTGCTGGTCGCCCATACGGCCGCGGTTGGACTCGAAACCAACGCCCATCGTCGTCCTGCGTGGTGGATCTACAATCATGATTGCCATCCGCGTGCCGCCTCGTGAAATTCCGTCCAGAGACAGGGAAGCCTAGGATGTGTGGCGTTCCAGGTCCGCTGGTAAATTAGGAAGTGCGCTCCTACCGGTACCAGAGTACTGACGAGGCTGAGGGAGTCCGAATAGGACTTTCGTACTAGCCGACGCTAAGTCGCTAACGCTCCTGCGAGCGCACTATAGCACATCTTTTTTCCAACCCCGGCGAGGCGGTTTCCGTTGCGGGGCGGAGTTCGCAACACAGCCCTAGCATACTCCAATTCCCTCCCCGATGTTTGTCTTTTACTCACCAAGTTTCCGTCCGTAGGGCTTATGCTCTAGGATGCAAGGGAACCCCCCGACGCTGGTTGATACCGCGGGGATTAGCTTGTCCTTGGCCATGGGAAAAGACACGCCAAAGCGAAGTCCCGGCCCTGAGCCTCTCTCCGGTTTTTTCCGGCTCCTTGATGGTAACTCCTCTCTGGTGGAGAAACTCTTTGCGCAATCGCAAGCAGCCCGCTGGGGGCTCACCTTGGAGCGTTTCTCGCTCTCCTTGGAACGCAGCTCGACCAAGCGCTTCGCAGGAGAGACGCCTCCGCGCCAAAAGCTCGAGGATTACCTCGCCGGCCTTCACCTGGAGGACCTCGCATTAGCCACCGCCTGTGCGGCCGGATGCGAATCCGCCTGGGAGCATTTTTTCTCGACCTATCGTCAGTATCTTTACTCCGCTGCCGCCATCATCACGCGACGCCCACGAAGTGATGCCTACGCGCGCGAATTTGCTGATTCCTTGTACGCAACGCTCTATGGCCGGGAAACCAGCCTCGGTCGCGTGTCTCTGTTCAATCATTTTCATGGACGGAGCAAACTTTCCACCTGGCTCCGCGCCGTGCTCGCGCAGCGATACATCGATGTCTTGCGCCAGGAAAAACGCCTTGAGGATTTCCAGGACAACGAAGGCTTCGAGAAAGTCCTTCGTCCCAAACACAAAACGGACTGGGAGCCGAGCGACCCGCTCCGTGCGCGCTACCTCGAGTTATTGGCCGACGCGCTCAAGCAGGCTATCGCTTCTCTCGATCCACTCGATCGCACCCGGCTGATTTCCTACTACCTGAAAGACTTGACCCTGGCCGAAATCGGCAAAGCCATGAACGAGCACGAGGCCACCGTGTCACGCAAGCTCGAGCGCGTCCGCCTGGAACTGAAAGACAAAGTCATCAGCATTCTGAAGTCCGGGTGCAGTGCGAAGGATGGCCCGCATGCGCAGTTTGCGGATGCGCAACGCGGCCTCGATCACGCTCAGATCCAGCTTTGTTTTGAGTACGCCATGGAGGCCTGGCCATTCGATTTTTCGCATCTGCTCGACGCGATCCCGCCGCAACCGGGGGGTTCCAAATCGCCCCCGTCCGACGGCTGAGCCGCTGCAAGAGAAGCCTCGATGGTCCGTTCTAAGAAGGAGAGATGCAGGGATGGCTGCCGAAGAAGACAAAAAGTTTGACGCCGTTCTGGGCGGGTTCCTTGTCAACGACCTGCGCGCCCGCGCCGGGAATTTGCATTGCCCGGACTCCGATGTGCTCGCCGCCTACCATGAGCAGTCGCTACTGCCCGAAGAAATGAATTCCTGGAAAGAACACATTGTCGGCTGCGCGCGGTGCCAGGCCGTTCTTGCCGAGCTCGAGGCAACCGAGGCGATCCCGCTTCGGGCTCCCGAAGAAGCTTTCGAGAAAGAAGAAGCCCTGCTGCCGAAATCCGCCGAACCCCCGGCGGTTGCTCGCGAAGCGGGAAAGCCGGCGCCCGCGAAATTCCCCGAGAAACCTCGCATCCGAGAGATCTCCCGCGGCGTGCGTTGGCAATGGCTTGCTCCCGCAGGAGCTCTTGCCGCAGCTCTGCTCGTCTGGGTTGCCTGGCATGAAAATCAGCCGTTGCCATGGAAAACTCCCGCGGAAGTCAAAACGGCAGAGCGAGAGCGATCTTCCCCGTCCGCAACCCCGCCAGCGCCCCGCCGGGAGACGGCCCCGTCTCCGCCATCGGATCAGACACAAACGAGTCATTTCGTTGAACGTTCCAAGGATCAGGCGGCCGCCGGCGAAACGCTTTCAGCCGAGGAAACGCGGATGTCCGAAGCTTTGAAGCAGCTCGAAAAGCGTGAAGCTCGCGTCAGGCGTGCTCCCTCTGCCAACAAACAGCGCGTTCTGCCGAAGGACGCCGCCGAGGACCTCACGGCCGGTGCTGCTCAGAGTCAGGAACCCAAGCCTGGCCTTGCAGCAGCCACGGATGGGGTCGCACCGCCAACGGAAACGACGAATGCCCAGATGCAAGCGCAGCAAAGCCCGTTGAGCGCGCAGAAATCGGCCGCGCCGATTCCTCTGCCAGAGGCGGAGAAGAAATCAAAAACCGAGTCACCCGGGCCTGCCCTGCGTCCGGCCGTGGCTGCACCGCCCTCTCCGAGCGCGTCGGGGGGATTAAACGGCAATCTCAGGGCTTCTCATGCCCTGATGGCTCGTGCCTCCGATTTGCATTTGATCGACACCCCCAGTAAGAAAACACGCTGGCGCGCCGGCCGTGCCGGCATGATCGAATTCTCAAGCGATGGCGGCGTTTCCTGGTCGCCGCAAACCAGCAATGTCCTCGTGGACCTGACGGCGGGCTCCGCTCCCTCGGAAAAAGTCTGCTGGATCGTGGGCCGCGCCGGAACCATTCTGCTCACCACCGACGCCGGCGCGCATTGGGCGCTCCTGCATTCGCCGCTCGAAGAAGATTTGGGTGGAGTTCGCGCCACGGACGCGCTCCGCGCCACCATCTGGAATCTTGGCAACAGCAAAGTCTTCGAAACCGCTGACGGCGGCCTTACCTGGAGTCCCGCCACTTCGCAATGATTGCGAGCGACATTTGCCAGCGGTCCGTGGTTGATTCCACTGGCAAGAGCGCAGCCTTATCCCCGGCAGGGCAAGCGAATGCTCGGCCGGAATGCAACTCCTGCAAGAAACTCCTTCCTTGCCGTTCTAACAAAGAAGGCAAACTTCGATTGAGGTGAAAGCAAAAAATGAAAATCCCCCGAATTCCGTCGGCTGCGCGGTGGCTTGCGGCGATCTCGGCAGCCGCCGTTCTCACTTCGAGCGCCGTGATCGCGTATCCCGCGGCCCGAAACGAAGGAGTTTCCGAGCTCCAGGAAAAAGAAACCGCCCGCTCCGTTCCCGATCAGTCCACGAGCTTGAATGATCAGACCGAGCTCGAGGTCACCGTTTACAATTCCAACATCGCGCTGGTTCGCGACCTCCGCAATCTGCTGCTTCCAACCGGCACGTTTCGCCTGAAGTTCATGGACATCGCGGCCACCGTCAATCCGGCTACCGTGCATTTTCGCTCGCTCACCGACCCGGACAAGCTCAGCGTCATCGAGCAAAACTACGAATACGATCTCCTCGAACCCGCAAAGCTTCTGCACAAATACGTGGGCAAGGAAGTGACTCTGGTTCGCACCTACCAGGACGGCGGCACCACCAAACACGAAGAAATCAAAGCCACCCTGCTTTCCGACAACAATGGCCCGGTCTGGAGAATCGGCAACGACATCGTCACCGGAATGTTTGCCGAGAGCTATCGCTTTCCTGAGGTTCCGGCGAATCTTTACGACCGTCCAACGCTACTCATGTCGCTAGAGAATTCCGGCCCGCGCAAGCAGCAGATTGAGGCTTCCTACCTCGCCGCGAACCTTTCCTGGAACGCCGACTACGTCCTCACCGTCGCAAGGGACGATAAGAACGCGGACCTTGACGGTTGGGTCACCCTGGTCAACAACAGCGGCACCGCGTTTCACAACGCGCATCTCCAGCTCGTTGCCGGCGAACTGAACCGTGTACCGCCTCCTGCCGTGATGAGTCCCTTGGCCGCAAGGGAAGCCGCCGTGAACAAGGCTGCCGCACCGCAATTCCAGCAGGAAGCTTTCAGCGAATACCATCTGTACACCCTCGGCCGCAAAACCTCCGTCGAAGACAAGGAGACCAAGCAGATCAGCTTGCTCGAGGGCTCCGGTATCCCGGTCGAAAAGCTTTTCGTCGTCAACGGCCAGAGCTACTACTACCGCAATCAGCAGGCCCCCGGCGCGCCGCTGAAAGATCCCGTGATGGTCTACTATAAATTCAAAAACGAGCAAAAAAACGGCCTGGGCATTCCGCTGCCGGCCGGCAATGTGCGGGTTTATCAGAAAGATTCCAAGGGCGGGATCCTTTTCGCGGGAGAAGACCGCATCGATCACACGCCCAAAGACGAAGACATCAGCATCCACATTGGCAACGCTTTCGATGTCGTTGCCGAGCACAAGCAGACCGACTACAAACACGTGGACACGCACACCTGGGAATTCGAGTATGAGGTCACTCTGCGCAACCACAAGGACACGCCCATTGTCGTCCAGGTGAACGAACCCATCGGCGGCGATTGGGAAATGCTCTCTTCCAACTACAAGTACACGAAAACAGCGGCCTTCGCCGCGCAATTCACCGTGCCTGTGGCCAAGGATGGCACCTCGGTCCTGAAATATCGCGTCCGCGCCAAATGGTGATGCTCCGCCGTCGTTGCCAAGTTTTTCCCGGGTTAGGGGCACGATCCTGGTGCCCCTTTCTGCGCGCGTGCTGGCCCGGTCTCGTCGCAGCCATCTATTGCGCGCCGGCAAGAACCCGCTGCGGGCATGATCGTGCGGCAAACCTTCCTCGGCCCTTTGTAACGGCGAAACATTTGTTGCATTTTCTCCGGAGTGCCTGCTCCATGACAATATGCCTTGACAGAGCTCTTTCCCGCCCCTAGAGTAACGCGCACCTGTGGGGCATTATAGGTTCGCTGCATCATCTGTTGCACAAGGCTGGCGGTGTAATTCGTCTTCGCGACCCGCTTTGCGCCGATCGATGGGGCACGCGTGCAAATCTGGGGTGGGAGGACTGGCATGTACCGTTTGCGTTTCGCATTCGCTCGTTGCTTGGCGCATCACTTTCCGCTGGTAAAAGCGGCCCGGCGCCCGGCCCTCGGGCTTCTTGGATCCCTCGCTTTCTTCGCGGCTCCCGCTCTCCTCGCGCAAACTGCGGGAACCGGGGCCATCGCCGGCTCCATTACTGACCCGAGCGGGGCAGCGGTCGGCGGGGCACAAATAAAGGCTACCAACGAAGCGACCGGCGAGCTACGAACGGCCGCATCGACCGCCGCGGGCAACTACACGGTAGCGCTGCTGCTCCCAGGTCTGTATACCTTGGAGATTTCGAAGGCCGGTTTCAAGTTGGCTCAGGCTTCGCACGTAAGCGTGGTTGTCACGGAAACCACGACCTTCACCGTTCGGATGGAGTTGGGTCAACTCGCAGAGAAGGTCGTCGTCGAGGCGCAAGTCGAGCAGCTCCAAACGCAGTCGAGCGGCTTGGGCGAGGTCACCAGCGGAGAGCAGGTGCGCACCTTGCCCCTGGTCAACCGCAATTACACGCAGATTATTTCTCTAAATCCCGGCGTGTCGGCCGAGGTGACCGACGCCGGTGCCATCGGGCGAGGAGATGTGGGAATGGGCGGTGCACCCATCGTCGCGAACGGCGGATGGGAAGCCGATAACAACGTCCAAATGAACGGAGTGGGGATCAACGACCTCGAGAGCAGCGGTTACTTTAGCGGAGGAGTGGCCATCCCCAACCCGGACACCATCCAGGAATTCAAGGTTCAAACGGGCCAGTATGACGCTTCCTACGGGCGAAACGCCGGGGCCAACGTCGATGTGGTGACCAAGGGAGGATCGAACGATTTACACGGCGCCGCATGGGAATTCCTCCGCAATGACGACCTCAATGCGAACACCTTCTTTCGGAATGCCACGAGCCAGCCCCGGCCGGTCTTGAAGCAGAATCAATTCGGCTTTGACCTCGGCGGCCCCATCCGGCGGGACAAACTGTTTTTCTTCACTTCCTACCAGGGCACTCGCCAGCGAAACGGGTTGGACCCCAGTTGCTCGAGTTCGGTCACTTCGCCGCCCATCACGAACGATCGTTCGGCTGCGGCACTCGGGCAGGTCTTTGCAGGTCAGCGGGGCGTCTTCCAGACCGCGCTTGGCGGCGTCGGTCCGGCGATCGCAGCAGACGGTTCCAACATCAATCCGGTTGCCCTTGCGCTGTTTCAGCTCAAGGGGCCAAACGGCCAGTACGTCATTCCCACTCCGCAGAAAGTGGATCCGACCAAACCGTTCGAGTCACAAGGGTTCTCGGCGTTCAGCGTGGCCTGCCCGTTCACCGAAGACCAATTCATGACCAACGCGGATTGGCAGTTTTCGGCCAAAAACAAAATCGAGGGCCGCTTCTTCTTTGCCAACAGCGACACCACCTTCTCCCTACCCCAGGCCAACCTCGGCGGCGGCACGCCTCCCGGTTTCCCCGTGGCGCTCACAAATGATTTTCGCAACTTCACCGGCACTTGGACGTACATTTTCAGTTCGACCCTGGTCAATCGAGCGGAGATCGGCTTTCATCGTACCCTCGGGTTGTTTGCGCAGAGCAAGGTGTTCAGTTTTTCTCAGATCGGGGCGACCGTTCCCCCGTTTGACAATACGATTCCGGCGATCGGCTTGGACTTTGGTTCCTCAACCGGATTGTCTCTCGGGGGGAATGGCCAGACCGTGCACCTGGCTCAGAACGTGTACACCTTCCAAGACTCGCTTTCCTGGAACCATGGACGCCATGCCTTTCGCTTTGGGGGCGGGGTAAGCCGAGAACAACTCAATCAGGTCGGGTTTCATTACATCGCCGGTGCGCTTTATTTGAGTTGGGCGGACTTCCTCCTGGGACTCGACGCGAACCAGAACGGGACGGCGCCATTCGCGCCATTCGGACTGGCGACCAGCAACGTGATTGGCTCTTTGGACTTACCAGGGTTCTTTGATCGCGCCTGGCGAGTGTGGGAAACGAACGGCTATGTGCAGGACGATTTCAAACTAACCCCGCGGCTCACGCTCAACCTGGGGTTTCGCTACGATCGCATCGGTGACATCGCCGATGGCGATGGACGCAATGCCGCATTTGACGTGAGGCTTGCGAACCCCAATCCACCCGCGACCGGCACGCTCGCCGGATATCTGGTTTCCTCGAACTACTCCGGTGGCACCGTTCCGGCAGGGGTAACCCAGGTAGGCAACGAATTTGGCGGTTATGGAAACAAGCAGAACACTTGGAACCCGCGCCTCGGTTTTGCCTGGCGATTACCTCACACCGAGCATTTCGTGATGCGTGGGGGCTACGGGATCTACCACTCCCGCTACACCGGGCAGCCTTTTCTGCAACTGCTGACCGGAGCGCCGTTCGCGCAACTCCGCGAACTCCTCGTGGGCGCCAATGCCGCGGCCACCGATCAAGTACCGTTTCCTCTCGCCGTGCCCTCCTTGCCGGGCTTCCCCGCCTACTCGTCGAACCCGAGCGCGCCTCCGCTGCAGACCACTATTTTCGATCCGCGATTCCAGCCTCCGATGACCGAGGAGTATAGCCTGGGCCTGCAGACGCAATTGCCGGCCGGATTCGTTCTGGAAACCGGCTACTCGGGAGCACGAGGGCTGCACTTGCTTCAGGAGCGATCCGTCAACCAAGCCCTGCTGGCCAGCCCGGCGAATCCCATCCGGGGTCAGACAACCAACACACTGGCAAACATCCCCCTGCGTGTTCCGCTCGAGGGTTGGGATCCGGCGCTGATGCAACAAATCGAGTCCGCGGGCTCCTCTTGGTATAACGCCCTGCTGGTTGCGCTCAACAAGCGATTCGGCCATGGGCTCACGTCTCAGATTTCTTACACTTTCTCGCGCGACCTTTCGACCAATGCTAACTCTACATCCGGCCCGAATGGCGGCTCATCCTACGGCGATCAGAACAACCCCGGGCAACGTTACGGCCCGGACTCTTTCATTCGGGAGCGTCGTTTTATCGCCAACTTCACCTACGAGCTTCCCGGGCCGAAGAATACACGTTCGCTCTTGGGTGAAACGCTAGGAGGCTGGATGGTTGCGGGGGTAGCGACAATTCAGTCCGGCCAGCCGCTTACTCTCACTTACAACCATTCCGGCGGCAAGCCGAGCATCTTCGGTTCGGCGTTCGCCGATCGTCCCTCGGTGTCCGGGACCTGCACTCCGAGCCAGTATGTCAATCCCGGCTCGGTGGAAGCGAATCTTGGGGGGAGCAAAACGTACATCAACACCAGTTGCTTTGCCGCTCCGGCTGTCTTTAGCGCCGACGATCCCGTCGGAGTCGGCTTTGGCAACGCTGGAGTCGGCATTCTTGAGGGACCGGGCCAGCAGAATTACGATCTCTCCTTGATCAAGAAATTTCCCCTGCGGGAACGGGCCGCCCTGGAGTTCCGGTCCGAATTCTTCAACGCCCTTAACCATCCACAATTCGCGAACCCCGATACCGAGTTCACCTCACCGACGTTTGGGCAAATTACGACCACGGTGGTGTCCCCGCGGGTTTTACAGTTCGCGTTGAAGTTAACTTTCTAGCAGCGAACGCTCACCTATGGCGGAAGCTCGGGGGCGTGCCGACCGGTTGTGTTCACGTGTTCGGTTTCTATCGGGGGGCAAATGACAAAAAGCAAAATCCTCTCCCTCGGCGCGCTTCTCGCCGCTGCGACGCTCAGCTTCGCGCAAGCCCCAAAGAAGAAGCCTGCCCCTTCGACACCCGCGCCAGCGGCCGCGTCTCCCGCCGTCAAGCTCGAGGGCCTCGATGATCTCGCGGCTCAAGCGATGAAGGAATGGAAAGTCCCGGGCGTCGCCCTCGCGGTGGTCGAAGACGGCAAAGTCATTTACGCCAAAGGTTACGGTTATCGCGATCTTGAAAGCAAACTCCCGGTCACGACCGCCACCCTGTTTCCCATCGGCTCGATCACCAAATCTTTCACGGCTCTAACCTTCGGCATTCTCAAAAACGAAGGTAAAGTCGATTGGGACCAGCCCGTCCGCACCTATCTCCCGGAATTTCAGATGAACGATCCGGTCGCGAGCGAGCAGGCCACCCCTCGCGATCTTTTCTCCCATCGCACGGGTCTTCCGCGCCACGACCTCGTTTGGTATTCCTCCGACTTCAGCCGCGAAGACCTGGTCAGCCGCTTGCGCTATCTCAAGCCCAACAAGGGCTTTCGCGGCGCCTATCAGTACAACAACCTCACGGTCATGACCATGGGCTACCTCGAGGGAAAGCTCAGCGGTCTCGGTTGGGAAGGTGCGATCCGCGAAAAGATTTTTGCCCCGCTGGGCATGTCGCACTCGAACTTGTCCGTCACGGACATCGAAAAAACGGACGACCACGCCCTCCCCTACGGACTAAAGAAGGATGTCGTCACCAGGATTCCGTTCCATAACATCGACGCCATCGGCCCCGCGGGCTCCATCAATTCGAGCGTGGACGACATGTCGCACTATTTGATTTTCCAGCTGGGCGACGGCAAATGCGACGGCAAGCCCATCGTCGCCGAAAGCGACCTGCGCGAAATGCACAGCCCGCAAACGGCCATTCCCGATCCGCCGCCCGCGTTCAGCATGTCCGGACTCGGCCATTTCAGTTACGGGCTGGCCTGGGTGGTGACCGCGTACCGCGGTCACAATCTGGTGTGGCACAACGGCGGCATCGACGGCTTCTACGCGCTGCTGTCCATGCTTCCCGACGACCATCTGGGCGTCGTGGTGCTCACGAATCTCCCTGAGGGCCAAACGCCGGAAGTTCTGGCCTACAACGTTTACGACCGCCTGCTGGGGCTCGATCCTTTGCCCTGGTTCGATCGCTTCAAGGACCTCGAAGCCAAAGGCAAGAAGCAGGAAGAGGAAGCCAAGAAAAACAAGCCCACCGACCGCAAGACCGGCACGCATCCTTCGCACCGTCTTGCGGATTACGCCGGCGAATACCAGAATCCGGGCTACGGCATCGTGAAGGTTGCCCTCAAGGGCGACGCCCTGGAGCTGAGCCTCAACAAATTGGGCCCCTTTCCACTCGAGCACTACCACTACGACCTCTTTCAGGTCCCCGAAGATTCCGACAGCGTCGCGGCCGGCGAGAAGTTTCAGTTCGAGATGAACAAGAAAGGCGACATCGACGGTATCGCCGCCGCGCTCGAACCTGCGCTTTCGGAAGACATCATCTTCACGCGCGCTCCGGAAAAAATCTCAACCGACGTTTTGCAAAAACTTGCCGGCGATTACCTGCTCGGCCCTCAGACGGTGACCTTTGCGGTCACCGGCGGTGTTCTGCGCCTCGCCGTGCCGGGCCAGCCCGTGTACGAGCTGATTCCACGAAAAGAATTGTCGTTCGAGGTAAAAAGCCTGCCCGGCTTCAGCGTGGATTTTCAGATGGATGCGAGCGGCAAGGTCGCCGAAGCCGTCTTCAATCAGCCGAACGGCGTCTTCCACGCCAAGCGCAAATAGCCTCGGCCTCAAAAAGCAAACGTCGGCGCGGGTGTCATCCGCAACCTGCCCCAAGCGAGGCTCGGGCCTTCGCCCGAGCACTTCGGGCGGGCGCGACCTCGATAGTCCGGTCATGAGCCCGGCGGAGAGCCAAGCCAGAAACTCGTCCGCAGGTTTTACCGGGCCGGTTTTTTTTTGGCTTCGACACGAAGAGCTCGCGTTTTGGACGGGAGTTTTGGCCCCTTGAGGCTCGCCTTTTTTTTCAAAAACCTGGTAGCGGCCCGTCGGACATTCTGGGCGTGATTTTGAGAGCCTCCCTGCGCTAGGATGTCGAAACAATTTCCGGGCCTCCGCGTCTAAGGAACGCAAGAGGGTGTGTTCAGCTCAATTGCAAGCTCTGCGGGAGCCCTGGTTCGAAACGATTTCCTGGTTCATTGCCGGTTTTAGAGGAGAGCACTATGAGCGTGAAGCAGCCGAGCCTTTACGGTTTGCGGGCATGGTACGTCGTGGCGGCCCTGGTCTGGGGGGTGATTTTCGGAGGCGCCGCGGCGCCACGGGCGATTGCGAAGCGGGACGTCGCCGGGCAGGAGAAGGACAAGAAAGACGAGAAAAAGGACGAGAAGAAAGAAGAAAAGAAAGGCTTGCCGCTCAAGCCCGGCCGGAAAATCGAGTTCACCACGGAGGAAGGCACGTGGCTCTCGCTGGACGTCTCTCCCGACGGCAAAACCATCGTCTTCGAACTGCTCGGCGACATTTACACGCTGCCCATCGAAGGGGGCCAGGCCAAGCTGGTCGACGGCGGCATGGCCTTTGATTCCCAGCCGAGGTTTTCGCCGGACGGCAACTGGATCGCGTTCTTGTCCGACCGCGAGGGTGTCGAAAACGTTTGGATCATGAAGGCGGACGGCAGCGAACCCAAGCAAGTGTCGAAAGATCCCAACGGTGAGTTTGCCTCCCCGAGCTGGTCGCCCGACGGAAAATACATCTTCGTCTCGAAGACCAACTTCGGCATCGGGCCCCGCGAAATCTGGATGTACCACATCGACGGCGGCACAGGCATTCAAATCACCAAGTCCAAGCCGACGCCCACGATCCGCCGCCAGGACCGGCCGAACGACATGGGCGTGGTGGCTTCCGCCGACGGCAGGTACCTCTACTACGCGGAACGCCACGGCGACTTTTCCTATAACTCGATGCTTCCGCAATGGGTCATCAAGCGCAAAGACCGCAGGACGGGCGACGAAGACGTAATCATCCAGCAGCCGGAAAGCGCGTTTCGCCCGCTGGTTTCTCCCGACGGGCAATTCATCCTCTACGTCAGCCGCTACGAGACCGAAACCGGGCTGCGGCTGCGAAACCTGCACACGGGCGAGGACCGCTGGGTGCGCTACCCCGTCACGCGCGACGATCAGGAAGCGCTGTTTACGCGCGATCTCTTTCCCGGCTTCGCCTTTCTCCCCGGCGCCAAGGAAATTGTCTACAACCAGAACGGCAAGATCCGCCGACTGAACCTCGAGACCGGCGCCGAACGAGTCATCCCTTTCACCGCCAATGTGGCCTTGGACCTCGGGCCGAAACTCGATTTCCCGCAAAAAGAGCCATCCGGGCCCGTCAAGGTGCGGCTGATTATGGACCCGACGGAATCTCCCGACGGGAAGATGCTGGCGTTTTCCGCGATGACGCATCTGTATACGCTGGACTTCCCGAACGGCAAGCCCGAGCGCCTGACCAGCGGCGACTCCACGCAATTTCAGCCGGCATGGTCGCCGGACGGCAAGTGGATCGCCTACGTGAGTTGGAACAATGAGGGTGGGCAGCTTTGGAAGATTCCCGCAAGCGGCGGCCAGCCGCAGCAGCTTTCAAGATCGCTTGCCGTCTACAGCAATCCGGCGTGGTCGCCGGATTCGACGCGCATCGTGCTCCTGCGCGGCAACGCTTACGACCGCGAGAACAGCGGCTTCGATGGCGGGCAAACCGACAATGCCGACCTCGTGTGGATTCCCGCCGAGGGCGGCGATGCCAACCTCATCTTGCCGGCACGCGGCGCGGGCGGACCGCATTTTACGCAGGAAAAAGACCGCATTTACGTTTACACCCCGCAGGGGCTGATTTCGCTGCGTTACGACGGCACGGATCGCCGCACGCACCTGATCGTAAAGGGACAAGGCTTGTATTTCTTCGAAGAGCCGATTCCGGCCGATGACATCCAGCCGAGCCCGGACGGCCAATACGCTCTGGCGCACGTCATGAATCAGCTGTACGTGATGCCCCTGCCGGCCACGGCTGGCGAGGCGCCCACCGTAAATGTCATGACCCCTTCCGTGCCGGTGAAGCGTATCACCGACGTTGGCGCCGATTATTTTGGCTGGGCGGACGGCGGCAAGACCATCACCTGGGCCGTCGGCGCGAGTTATTTCCGCCAGCGACTCGATTCCATCAAGTTTGAGGCGCCAAAAGAGGAAAAGAAGGAGGGCGAGGCGAAGGACGACGACAAAAAGGATCCTGGCGCCGCCAAGGACGCGGACAAGAAAGAGGGCGGGCAGGCCGCCGAAGCCAAGAAAGAAGAAGAGAAAAAGCCCGAGAAATTCAAGGAACAGGACAAGGACGTTAGCGAAGTCAAGGTGAACCTGGAAATGCCGCGCAAGACGCCCAAGGGCACGATTGTTTTGCGCGGCGCGACGGTGGTCACGATGAAGGGCGACGAGCTAGTGAAAAACGCCGACATCGTCGTCGAGAACAATCGCATCAAGAGTGTTGGCGCGCGCGGCAGCGTGCCCGCGGGAGCCAAAGTGTTTGACGTGAGCGGCAAGACCATCACCCCCGGCTTCGTCGACACGCATGCGCACTGGTTCGAGATTCGCCGCGGCATCCTGGACAAGCAAAACTTCGCTTTTCTGGCAAACCTCGCCTACGGGGTGACCGCGGGGCTGGATGTGCAGACCGGCACAAACGACATGTTTGCGTACCAGGATCTGGTGGACACCGGCGACATTATTGGCTTGCGCGCTTACTCCACGGGACCGGGGGTTTTCTCCGACAACAACTTCCAGTCCGAGCAGGAAGTGAAAGGCGTGCTGACAAAATACCGCGACTATTACGGCACCCACAACATCAAGAGCTATATGGTGGGCAACCGCAAGCAGCGGCAATTCATGGTGGAAGCCTCGAAAGAGCTGGAGATGATGCCGACCACCGAAGGCGCACTGGACCTCAAGCTGGACCTGACCCACGTCATCGACGGCTTCCACGGCAACGAGCACACGCTGCCGATCACCCCGCTTTTCAACGACGTGCTCGAAATCTTTGCGAAATCGGGGGTCTCGGAAACGCCGACGCTCATCGTCAACTACGGCGGCCCCTTCGGCGAAAACTATTGGTATGAGTACAGCGAGGTTCACGACAACGCAAAGCTCAACCGCTTCACGCCGCATCGCATCCTTGACGAAAAAACCAAGCGCCGACCCTCGTGGTTCCGCAAGGATGAGTACGCGTTCCCGAAACTGGCCGCCCAGATGGCCAAGCTCGAACGTGCGGGCGGCTTGGTGGGCGTGGGCAGCCACGGCCAGCTGCAGGGCCTGGGCTACCACTGGGAGATGTGGATGCTGGCCTCGGGCGGCATGACCCCGATGGAAGTGCTGAAGTGCGCCACGGTCAATGGCTCGCACATCGTCGGGCGTCCCACCGAGATCGGCAGCATCGAGCCGGGCAAGCTGGCGGACCTGGTGATCTTCGACAAGAATCCCCTCGACGACATCCACAACACCAATACCATTCATTGGGTGATGAAGAATGGCGAGCTGTTCGAGGGCGATACGCTCGACCAGGTGTGGCCAGAGGAAAAAAAGCTGCAACCGCTCTTCTTCTGGAACCGTTACGACGTACCCAAATCCGGCGACCCGCTGAGCTACGGCAAAACCACGACACCGTGACCGTGGTCTCGAGGCCCTAGAATTTCCGGGAGCTGCGGTTCGGCGCGGGTGGCGGCGCTAGGGTGTCACCTTTCGGCTTTGGCGGTGGGTTTCTGTTGCGACTCGCGGTACCAGCCGAAGGTGAGCTCGAGACCCTCTTCGAAGCCGACTCGCGGCTCGTAGCCGAGATACCTTCGAGCTTCCGAAATGTCCGCCTGGGAGTCCCGGATGTCCCCGTCGCGCGGAGGATCGTATTGGGCCTTGAGGGGCTTTCCCGTGACTTTCCCTAGCGCGGCGAGAACCTGGTTCAGCGAGATGCGGTCGCCGCAGCCCACGTTGAAGACTTTGCCGGCCACGTTCGGCGCTTCGCAGGCGAGCAAGTTGGCGTGGACCGCGTTGTCCACGAAGGTGAAATCGCGCGTTTGCTCGCCATCGCCAAAAACGACGGGTGGCGTATCTTCGAGAAACGCCGTGCAAAATTTAGCTAACACGCCGGAGTAAGGCGAACCGGGATCCTGGCGCGGGCCGAAAATATTGAAATAGCGGAGAGAAACCGTTTCCAGCCCGTAGCACTTGAGAAACGCCTGCCCGTAAAGCTCACCGACGTACTTGGTGACGCCGTAGGGGGAAATGGGTGCGGGCTGCATGCTTTCGACTTTGGGAAGAGTAGGCGTCTCGCCGTAAGCGGAACTAGAGGCGGCAAATACGAGGCGCTTGACCCTTAATTCCTTGGCGGCAACCAGAACGTTGAGCGTGCCTTCGACATTGATGCGGTTGGTTTCGAGGGGATCTTTTACCGAACGCGGGACGGAAGTGCGGGCGGCGAGGTGCAGGACAAATTCGGCTTCGTGCATGGCCTTGCGGACGACTTCGATGTCCGTGATGCTGCCCTTGATGATGGTGATCTTATTGCGGATCTCCGCGAGGTTTTCTTCCTTGCCCGCAGAGAAATCGTCGAGCACGACGACGCTATGCCCCCGCTGGACAAGTTCGTCGACGGTGTTCGAACCGATGAAACCGGCGCCACCGGTCACCAAATATCGCATGCGGGAAACCTCCTAAACTCTAGGCAGCCACCTTCGGCCAGGGAGCGCGTTGGCGGACGACGGGTGGCGGAAATCGAACCACGCGCGGGGCCGGGAAAGACGAAGGACCCGCGTTTTGATACGCTGATAGTTCGCGGCGCGCCGGCTACGAGCCGGAGGATTTCCGCGTACAAGCAGATGCAAATATTGTACGACGGAAGGCGGCGCGGAAGCGCGGGTTTCGAGGAGTGTTTCCGACAAAATGGGCCGAAAGATTACTATTGCGGCCGGCGCCCTGGTGACACTGAGTTTGGCAGCCGGGGGCTTTTACTGGATGCGCGCGCGGGGCGAGCAGGCGCTTCCTCTTCCGGATGTGGTTTCGCCGGAGCCGCCGGGATTCAAGGAAGCCGTGTTGGGGGATTCTCAAGCGGCCCCCACGCCGGCAAAGCCGGCCACAAAGACAAAAGCAAAAAAGAAGGCGCTGCCGGCCGAGGCGGCCCTGCCGCTGAAAACCGGGGAAGTGTTGAATTACACGGCGGACGTGGCCAAGCTGGACAACGTGGCCACGCTGACGCTCAAGGTCGCAGGCCAAGGAAGCTTCTTGGGCAAGAGCGTTTGGCATCTGCAAGCGGCCGCGCACACCTTGAAACCGCTGCGCGTCGTTTTTGAGCTGGACGATCAATTTGACTCTTACAGCGACGCGCGGACGCTCGAGTCGCTGCAGTACGAAATGCGGCTAAACGAGCGCGGTCAGAAAGTGCAATCGATCCAGCGAATGACCCCGACGGGCAGGGATCCTGCGAAGGCGGGCACGACCGAGGCGCGCGTGGTGCCGGGAACACGCGATCCCCTGGGGATGATGCAGTATTTGCGCACGGTGGACTGGAAGGAAACGAGCGAGGCCAGCAGTCCGGTGTATGACGGGCACAAACTGTACGAAGTTCGCGCCAAGCTGGCGAGCGCTTCGGTAGCGGTGGGCGTGCCCGCGGGAGATTACCGCGCGACAAAAATCGAGATTCACGTTTTTGAAAATGGCGTGGAGTCGAAGGATGCTTCTTTCGCGCTGTACCTGGCGAACGATGCGGGGCGGACGCCGGTGCTGCTGGAAGCGGTCATGCCGATTGCCACGGCGCGCGTGGCGCTGGTAAAAGAAGAGCAGCAAAGCCACGATGCCCGCCGATAAGCCGCGCGCATCGCCATCCGGTGAGCGCAGTCATCGCCTGTGACAGGAGGAATGGGCGCCGCAAGAGCAGTTGCGGAAGGCAAACTCCGTGGAGCGGATTCGAGAGACCGGACCCTAGCAGAGAACGATTTTTTCGCGGTGCCGCACCACCCGGCGCGTAGCGTTGCGCGTGTCGATGACCAACTTGGCGGAATCCACGATGGCGGCGTAGTCGTAACTCGAGTGGTCGGTCGCGATCACCACGGCATCGTAGCTCGCAAGCGTTTGCGGATCGAGTGGCACGGATTTCATGTTTTCGTAGTTGTAGTGACGCATCTTGTGGAGTTGCGGGAAATAGGGGTCGTTGTAATCGAGCGCCGCGCCGCGCTGCTGGAGGAGCTGCATGATCTTGAGCGACGGTGATTCCCGCAAATCGTCGACGTCTTTCTTGTAAGCCACGCCGAGCAGCAGAATCTTCGAGCCCTTCATGCTTTTCCTTTGGTGGTTGAGAGCATTGGCGGTGGCATCGACCACGTGATAAGGCATGGCGGTATTGACTTCGCCGGCCAATTCGATGAACCGCGTCGCGAAATCGTATTCGCGGGCTTTCCAGGACAGATAATACGGATCAACCGGGATGCAGTGCCCGCCGAGCCCGGGCCCCGGATAAAACGGCATGTAGCCGAAAGGCTTGGTGGCCGCCGCGTCGATGATTTCCCAGATGTCCATGTTCATGCGCAGGCAAAGCTGCTTGAGCTCGTTGACCAGAGCGATATTGACGCAGCGGAAGATGTTCTCGAGGAGCTTGGCCATTTCCGCCGCGCGCGTCGAGCTCACGGGAACGACACGGGCCACAACCTGGCTGTAGAGCGCTTGCGCCGCGCGCCCGCTCGCGGGATTCAAGCCGCCGACGATTTTGGGAATCTGGGCCAACCCGAATTGTTTGTTGCCGGGATCTTCGCGCTCCGGGGAAAAGGCGAGGTAGAAATCACAATTCAGGTCCTGACTTTCCTGGCCGAACGAGATGGGGCAGCTTAACCCGCTTCTTTCGAGAATCGGCAGCACCAGATCTTCGGTGGTTCCCGGATAGGTGGTGGACTCGAGCACGATCAGTTGTCCCTTTTGAAGGTGCGGATAAATGGAAAGAGCGGTCCGCTCGACATAACTCAAATCGGGTTCGCGGCGCTCGTCGAGCGGAGTCGGGACGCAGATCAGGACCGCATCGGCGTCTTTCAGCTTGGCGAAATCCGTGGTGGCGCTGAAGTGCCTGCTGATGACAAACTGCTGGATCTTATTTGGAGGAATGTGCTGGATGTAAGACCGGCCGGCGTTGAGCATGGACACTTTGTCAGGGTCGGTATCGAAACCGGTGACCCGGTGACCCGCCTCGGCAAAGCGCAGGGCCAGCGGCAAGCCGACGTAGCCGCAGCCGATGATTGCCACTTTGAGCTGGGCGCCTTTGAAGAATTCAGGTTTCCGGTCGATGGGCATGGGTTGAGTCGTACTCCTTTTTAGGGGACCTAGGCCGAGAGAGGTCACGCACAATCACATTTTCCGGGATACTTCTTCGGCCGCTACAGTTATCTAAGCAAGCCAGCAGGAATTGCGAGCATTCGGCAAAGACAGGTAAATATAACAGGTTCCGCGGGAAACAAAAAAGTTCGCTGCTGGGGATGTGGCGATCTGCTTACTGGAGTTGCTGCTTTCTTCGGGACCGGGGAAGATAGGTGAGAGCACGGCTACGATACGCTCGGAATCGGGTTGCCGCGCCGGAGTCACCATGACTTGGATCGTTCTGCTGCTGGGACTCGGTGTGGGCGTCCTGGTGGGTCTTTTGGGGGTTGGCGGCGGTGTCGTGTTGGTGCCCGCAATGGTTTACCTGCTGGGCATGGATCAACACCTTTCGCAAGGGACGTCTCTTTTTATCTTGCTGCCGCCGATCGGGCTGGGCGCGCTCAGGGAATACTGGAAACAGGGTCAGGTGGATTTGAGAGCGGGAATTTTGTGCGCGCTGGGAATGCTCCTTGGCGCGTACGGGGGAAGCCTGGTGGCGCTGCCCATCCCGTCGCGCCATTTGCAGGGGCTGTTTGGCTGCTTTTTGGTACTCTCGGCAATCCTGCTGTGGAGGAGATCGCAACTCGAGCGACGCAGGGCGGTTACCGAGAAAGAGGGTGCTCATGACTGAGGGTCTCGGCCGGGACGCGGGGATTCTCCTGGTGGCGTGTCTTTGCGGAATTGCTTCCGGCCTGTTTGGAATCGGCGGGGGAGTACTGCTGGTGCCCCTGCTGGGTTTGCTTTTCTCTTTCAGCCAGCACCGCGCTCAGGGAACAAGTTTAGTGGCGTTGATTCCACCCACCGGGGCGCTGGCCCTGGTGGCCTACGCGCGGCAAGGCTTTGTTTCCTGGAGGACGGGTTTGCTGCTGATCCCGGGCGTGTTCCTCGGGGGAATCCTGGGAGGAAAACTGGCGGAGAAATTGCAGCCGCTGCGGATGCGGCAGGTTTTTGCCGGAACCTTGTTTGCGCTGGGCGTGTGGCAGGCGCTCAGCGCATGGTGGCGATGAAGGCGGAGAGGCATGGTCGACTTGCACTGTCACATCCTGCCCGGGCTCGACGACGGTGCCGCCAGCATAGAAGAATCGCTCGAAATGGCAGAGACGGCGATCGCGGATGGCATAACGCACGTTGCGGCCACGCCGCATTCCTCGGACAGCTACCGGTTCGATTTCGCGGCGGTGCGCCGCCTCCGGAATGAACTGCAAAGCCGCGTCGGCAACCGGCTCAAGATTGCTACCGGGTGCGATTTTCATCTCAATCCTGAGAACTTAGCCTCGCTGCGCAAGGAGCCCCGGCAATACTGCATCAATCAGCGGGACTACCTGCTGGTGGAATTCAATGAAGTCTCGATTCCTCCCGCGATGGATAAGACCTTGCACGACATGCAGCTTTCCGGACTGCGGTTGATCGTTACGCACCCGGAACGCAACGTCATTTTGCGATCGCACGCTGAGCGGTTGCGGCAATGGGTGAGGCGCGGCTGCTTTGTTCAAGTGACCGGGGGTGCGCTCACCGGGGGATTCGGGCAGACCGCGCAGCAAATCGCTCTCGGGTGGATTGGCGAGGGGCTGGTGCATTTCGTGGCCAGCGACGCGCACCATCGCCAGATTCGGCCGCCGCGGCTGCGGCCTGCGTACGAGGAGGTGGCGCACCAGTTTGGCGAAGAGAAAGCTCGCGCTTTGTTTCGAGAAAATCCCCAGGCGGCGTTCGAAGGGCAGGACTTGCCGCACATTCCGGAAGTTAGCGACGCGGCTGGCCCGCGGCGGCGAAAGCGATTCTTTTTCTTCTGAGCCCTCTTGATCACCGAGACGATCGAATGGAGTAGCGTCAGCGCGCGGGGGCGAGCGGCAGTCCCGCCCAGGCGTTCAGCAAGCCCAGGACTTCGCGCACAACCTCAAGAGCATCGCCGGAGCTGCGCCACCAATGGCCGGGATCAAAAGGATCTTCGCCGGCGGCGCGCACAACGCCGCGGCAATTACGCGGAGCGAGCTTTCGCCACAGAAGCCGCACGCGCCGCGTATGAGACTTGCTGGTAACCAAGATTACCGCGCGATCCTTCTCCTCCGCGAGAGCCGCGCTGATCACTCTGACTTCATCCACGGTGTTTACGATCGGAGGCTCCAGCACATGAATGGCCTCCGCGGGAACTCCCTCGTGGATCAGGACGCGGGCGCTGTAAACTTCTTCGCCTTCGTAAGCGATGCCCATGGCCTTCAAAGACTCTCCCGGCTCGGCCGAGCGCGTGAGCCACACCTCCCTCGAGTAGCCTTGGCGATATAGCTTCGCCGCTTCGATAGCGCGCACCGGCATTCTTCCGCTGAGCACAGCGATGGCGCGCGCTTTTGCCAAGGGGTCTTCCACTACCAGCCATCGACCGACGCGGAAGAACGCGGCAAGAGCCAGGGCCGCGAGGCCGCAAGCGACGGAGGCCACAATGATCGAGCGGCGCTTACTCGGCGTGACCATAGCGGGAGAGTATTGCGAACTGGCCATAGACAAACTTGCGCATGCTATCCCGCCCTGACCCGGTGGTCAAATTGCCAGGGCTCCCTGGTAAACTCCCTTGGTTGGCAAACGCGCGAAGGAGGCTCGATGCGTGCAGTGGTCACGGGTGGGGCCGGTTTCCTGGGATCGCATCTGTGCGACCGGCTGATCGGGGAGGGATGGGACGTACTGGCCCTCGACAATTTGGTGACCGGGGTGGACAGCAATGTCGCGCACTTGCTCGCTCATGCAAAGTTCCGGATCTTGCGCGCGGATGTTTCGAGCTACATCGACGTGCCCGGGCCGGTGGACTACGTGCTTCACTTTGCCTCGCCAGCGAGCCCGGTGGACTACCTCAAGATGCCCATCCCCACGTTGAAGGTGGGGGCGCTCGGCACGCACAATGCTTTGGGCCTCGCGCGGGCCAAGAACGCAAAGTTTTTTCTTGCCTCCACCAGCGAATGCTACGGCGACCCGGAAGTGTCTCCGCAAAACGAAGACTACTGGGGACACGTGAATCCGATTGGCCCGCGCGGCGTTTACGATGAAGCCAAGCGCTTCGCCGAAGCCATGACCATGGCGTATCACCGCTATCATAAGGTGGACACGCGCATCGTGCGAATCTTCAATACCTACGGGCCGCGGATGCGTTTGAACGACGGCCGCGCGCTGCCGAATTTCGTTTTTCAGGCGCTGAGCGGGATGCCGCTGACGGTTTATGGCGATGGAAAACAAACGCGGAGTTTCTGTTATGTTTCCGACCTCATCGAAGGCATTTACCGACTCATGATGTCCGACGAGCACTTGCCGACCAATATCGGAAACCCGCAAGAGATCACGCTACTCGACTTTGCCGAGCGCATCCGAAAACATTTCAGCGATCCTCCCCCGATCGTGTTCAAGCCGCTGCCCCAAGACGATCCCAAACGCCGCTGTCCGGATATCAGCAAGGCCAGGCGCATCCTCAAGTGGGAGCCGAAGGTGGGGTTAGAAGAGGGGCTAACTCTCACGCTCGCGCATTTCAAGGAGGTGTTTCAGAAAAAGTAAGCCGAGATTCCGGGAAACCGAAGAACTATTCTCTGCCGAATGAATAATACTCGAAACCCAGGTTGCGCATTTCCTGGGGCGCCAACAGATTCCTACCGTCGATCAGGAGCTTGCGCGCCATGAGGCTCCCCGCGCGCTCCCAGTCCAGTTTGCGAAAGGAATCCCACTCGGTACAGATGAGCACGGCATCCGCGTCGCGGAGCGCATCATACGGGTCTTCATGACAGTGCAGTTGGGGAAACAGCGCTTTCGTTCGGGACATGGCTTCGGGATCGCTGGCATGAACGGCGGCTCCTTCTTCGACGAGGCCCTTGACGACCTCCAAAGCCGGGGCAAAGCGAATGTCGTCGGTATTGGGCTTGAAGGCGAGACCGAGCACGGCGATGCGCTTGTCTTTCACCACCCACAGCGCCTGATGGATTTTCTCGAAAAAGCGTTCGATGCGCTGCTTGTTGACGCGCTCGGCCGCCTTCAGGATGTCAAAATCGACGCCCACTCTTGCCGCCAGGTGAATAAACGCCTGGACATCTTTCGGAAAACAGAACCCGCCGTAGCCGAGCCCAGCCTTAAGAAATTGCCCGCCGATGCGCGGATCGAGTCCCACGGCGCGGGTGACTTGCTCGACGTTCGCGCCAATTTTTTCGCACAGATCGGCGATGACGTTGGCATAGCTGATTTTTAGCGCAAGAAACGAGTTGGAGGCGTGCTTGATGAGTTCCGCGCTGCTGATGGTGGTGACCAAAAATTCGACTTTCTGGCCAGGTGGACAAGTGCCGTTGTGCACCGGGCAGCGAAAACTCCTCTCCAGAATGGGCCGGTAAATTTCTCGCAATTCCGCGGCAGAGGAGGGGTCTTCGACGCCCACGACTATGCGGTCGGGATGAAAAAAGTCTCCCACAGCCGTTCCCTCGCGAAGGAATTCCGGATTCGAAGCCACCCGGAATTTTATATTGCTGTTTCGCGAATAAGCGGAGAGCGCCCGGCTGAGCTCGAGTCCGGTGCGCGCCGGGACGGTGCTTTTTTCGATCACCAACTTGGGCGTGCGCGCTTCCGCGGCGATTTGCCGCGCCACGTGATCGATGGCCGATAGATCCGCCTCGCCCGATTCTTTCGGTGGCGTTCCCACACAAATGAAGATGGCCTCTGCTCGGCGAATGGCTTCGCCGGCATCTCCGGTGTAAGAAATGCGCCCGGTTTTGCGCGCGGAAACCAGGAGTTCCTCGAGATGCTGTTCGTAGATGGGCACGCCCCCGGCCTGAAGCTTGGCGATGCGGTCAGGATCAATGTCGGTGCAGATGACTTGGTGCCCCGCCTCGGCCAGGCAGGCTCCGGTAACGAGTCCAACGTACCCGCATCCGATGACGGAAAGGTGCAAAAGAAAGGCCTCCTTGAACGGGAACTTAACACGCTTCTGGAGTTCTATTGCTATTGTGAGCGATGCAAGAAAAAGAAAAAAGCGGTTCGTTTCCTTGCCCGGCCCAAAAAACCGCGTCGACCGGGACAGCTTGGTGCTATCCCGTTCCCCGATTCTTGATCCTCTTTCCGTGCAGCAGCCCACGCAATCCAAGCAGCAGCAGCCGGGGCTGGCGCCGGACCAGGCTCCAAAGCAGGCGGGTGGACTCGTCGCGATGAATTTCTCCGAGCGACTCCCGCGCGGAAAGGTCCAGCAAATCCACGAGTTGCGAATAGTCCTTTTGCTCGAAATGATGCAGTGCGCGGCGGATCAGCCAATGCGTGCCGAGTTCAAGGCGCAGCGCCGAGAGCTCCTCGGCCGCCCTTTGGTTTAGCAGCGCGCGGGCAACCCCAAGGGCCCCGCGGAATCCCGTAACGATGCCGCCGACCGTTGACACCTTGACTTGCGCCGCGGCGTCTCCCACCAAATACACTTCGCCTCTTCCGATTTGCCGCCGTACCGGCACCCATCCCTGGTAAACCGGAATGCGCGCCCCCTGCCATTCGAGCGGCTGCAGTTTTTTCCTTTCCAGAAAATTCTCGAAGCAGCGTTTCGTGTCGCGGCCGTGCTCGCCGATCACGCCAAGTGCGGCGCGCTCGGCGGACTCCGGAATCAGCCAGTAGAAGTAGGGCGTGTCATCGGGGATAAACCACACGCGCGTGGTATCCGGCAGGCAATCTTTGGGGAGGCGGACGATGGCTTGGACCAGTGGCACCGTGTCGACCGGCGGCCAGCCGGCTGCACGGGCCACGCGGCTCGCCGCACCGTCTGCACCAACGACGCTATCGGCATGAACTTCTTCGCGCTGGCCGCCGCGCTCGACGGCCAGGCGCAAGCCGCGCTCGTTTGGTCCCACACCTAAGAAACGCGTATCAAACGAAAGCGAGGCCCCGGCGTGCTGGGCGTCCCGAGCCAGGGCGGCAATAAGCCGTGAGCGCTCGATAATCAGGTCTGGCTTCTTTAACGCGATTTGCGCCGAGCGTCCGTCGGTAAAGAGTTCAAAACGGCGGATTTCATTGATGACGCTGTCTTCGGCCACGGCCGCCATCTGGCTGCGGAAATGGTCGGTTACGATGAGCGTGCGCGCTTCCGGTTCAAGCCGCGGCCGGGACTCCAACACCCGGACAGGCCGGCCGCCCCGGGCCACGTTTGCGGCGGTGAACAGGCCGGCGGCCGAGGCTCCCACGACAATGACTTCCCGCTCGGGGCTCCGGCTTACTGGCTGGGCTTTGTCGTGGTCCACAGTTGTGTACGTCCTGATGGTACGCAGCCTCTCTCGACTGACTTGCGAGGTCTACGTAAGAGATTGGATCCGCTTCTCCGCCCGACCCGCGCGGGACCCCGGGGAAATGGGTGGGGCGGGCGTTGTAAGTATACAGAAACGCCCTGGAAGGACAAAGAAAGACAAGCACCAGGAGCACTATTCATAGTTGAATTCTACGTCGCGAACGGAGACGGTCTGGAGCGGGCGCGGGAGGGCTCGCGCTCCTGGTGTTCATAGGGGGCCCGCTCTAGAAAGGCGATGCCGGCGAGAGCAACAGCCAGGGCGAGAACTCCGACCAGCACCGTGCCCCGCGTGGAAAGATACTGGATCAACAAAGCCAGGCAACCCCCGAGCGCGCCCAGAAGGTACAACGTGACCACCGCTCCGCGATGGCCCAGGCCAAGATTGGACAGCCGGTGGGCGGCATGGTCTTTGCCGGGCGTTGCAAAAGGCAGCAACCCTCGGCGGGTGCGCGAGATGGTTACCAGCGTTGTATCAAAAATGGCCGCACCCAAGATCAAGATCGCCGCCAGCCAACCCGAAAAATGGGGTGTATTCTCCAACCGCAACTTCAGACCCAGGGTAGCCATCAGGAATCCGAGCAACATCGCGCCGCCATCACCCATGAAAATCCTGGCGGGCTTGAAATTCCAGCGCAGAAATCCGGCGGCGGCCCCGAGAACGGCTGCCGCCAGGATGGTAACCAGAATCTGTCCGTTCACATACGCCAGGCAGGCGAAAAAGACCGAGGACACCGCCGCAACGCCGGCGCACAACCCGTCCATGTGATCGAGGATGCTAAACGAAGCGGTAATGCCAACCACCCAAAGAACGGTAAGCGCTCCGTCCAAAAAGACAGCGGTACGCCCCTCCAGAAACGTACTGAAAACCTGGGCGCGAATTCCGCTCAGAAGCAGAATTCCCGCCGCCACCGGCATGCCCACGAATAGCTTTACCTGGTGATGGAGCAGTCCGCGGTCATCGAGGATGCCCACCGCCACGACCAGCGTCGCTCCAACGAGGATGCCGGCAATTTGCGTCCGGGCGGGTCCATGGAACTCGAGCAAAACCGCAATGACGACGGCAGCGTAAATGGGCAAGCCACCCAGGAGAGGAATCGGCGCGTGATGCACTTTCCGCGGCCCGGGCCAATCGACCATGCCCACACGCAGTGCGAGGGCGCGCACGGGCGCGACCAACATCAGGGAAGCAAACAAGGCAATGAAGAAAGCGAGCAGGCCTGCGACCATGCGTCAGGCTCCCAAGGACCCAAGAATGGCTGTCCCACGCAGCAAAACCACGATACTGCGATTTTTGTTGCAACACAATGAATACAAGGACTTAGCCCTGCTCTGGTGTGATTTTGCGACGCCACGGCCCACCCCATGTTGGCGCGGATCCCGTGATGCCAGTTCTGAAAACCACGTCCTCAGTCTCGGCTTCGTCGCAGGGCAGACGGCGCTTGGACACCGTCGAGCAAGCGGTGAAACGACTAAACGCTGCGCTCAATTTTTTTGTGTCAATCAGCGGCTTTCCCAGTGGCGAGAACGGGCCGAGCTCAGTATGGAATCACCACTCCGCGATTTACGGCGGCCATTTGGGCGCCCTCGGAATCCCGCACGACCACACGAACCAGGAACGTGCCCGGCTGCACATCGAATGTGGATTTGACGCTGATGCCGGATCGGTTGATTCGCTCTCGAGTTGCGTCTCGCAGCTTCATTTCTATGGTTTTCTCGAGTCCGGTGATCAGATTTCCGTTTTCGTCGAAGACCGCCGTGGCCACGGTCAGGTTGTTTTTACTGCGGTCTCCATCCCGGGCGAATTTCAGCCCTTTGGTCGTGACATGCGCGACAACCGCCAGGCGCACGCCGTTCGCCACCTTGAAGAACTGCGTCTGGCAGTCCAGGGGAAGGTCTTGCAGCTCTTCCTGGGAATAGACCGCCTGCCGAATCTCTTCCTTCGCCAGGGTTTCAGCATCCACGTTCCCTCGGGGAGCAAAATACCCGCGGCGAGCCTGCAGATTCCATTTTTGCTTGGCGGTCAGCGTGACCTTCAAATGGTGGTATTTTCCGTCGAGTTTAAGATTCTGAGGCGTGAAACCCAGGACATAAGCGACTTCCGGTTCCTCCGCGGCCTGAAGAAGGCCTTGATCAATGTCGTTGCGGTTGTGGAAGAAGGTTCCGCCAGTTCCGTCGGCCAGTTCCGCCATCACGTCGGACTGCGCCAATTCCTCGGTGGAGATAAACTGCATGCGCAGGGGGTTCATCGAGCTTTGCGTTACGTCAAACGCGCTCGAAGTATAAAGGCCGCGGGCATCAATGGCGTTGATGACGATGTTGGCCCTTGTGGCGCGGTCGATGATGTCGCCGGATTCGCGCAGCGTAGGCGTCACGAAGAATCCCGGCGACATCATGATGATGATGCGCTGTCCGGGGAGGGACCTCATTCGCGCAATCAGCCCATCAAGGTTGCGGAACGAAAATTGCGTTTCGGAATCTCCGGCGGAGTATTCGCGCTGCGCGGCCATTTGCGCTATTTGCGCCGCTCCTCGGGAATTTCCGCTGCAAGCGGCCGCGTCCCCGGTGGCCACTTGCAAAGCAGTGGGATCATTGACCTCTATGATCTGATAGGCCTCGTAATAGGTCATGGGCGGACAATCGGACGAGTTGCGATTCGTTAGCGGGCGCGGAAGAATCCCTCTCAGGGTCTCCTCGAGTTTGCCGCGATCGGCGGTGAAATCCTGCCGCACCTGGCCCGAGCTGGTATCAATCGAAAGGCGATCGCTCGGTTGCATGGCCGCGAAAAGCTTTGTGGCAGCTTGGCGCGAAAGCAGGGCATCCTGCGTGGTCAGGTGCAAGTCGTCAAAAAAGAGGGAGATGAAGCGTTGCGGAAGTTCCGCCGGTTTTACTGCAGTTCCTTCCGTGGGAGCGGTACCGGAGTCCTTATCCATTTTGACGGTGGCGACATGCGAGCGCGGCGTCTCAACAGCGAAAGTTGAGATGACTTGCAGTTTGCGATTGTCCGCAAGCTGAAAGTCTTCCTTTTTCAAGTTAGGGATGACCTTGCCATTGGGGTCGCGTACCACAACGCGAACAAAAACCAGGTTGACGCGGACTTTAAACGTTGCGGGAGAGTCGTGTGAAGCGATTTCCTGCGCCTGACTTTGGGAAGCCGGCTTTGAGGCGTCCTGAGAGGGTGCAGGCTGGGGATTTTGCGGCGAGCTGGTTTGCGGCGAGCTGGAAGTTGCCTGAGCCTTTGTTTCAGGAGGAAACGAAACAGAAAGAAATCCGGCAAGTAACACAAGGAAAATGACCCAAAAAGCTTTCGTCAGACCATGCGGATGCCATTTCATGAGCCTAGTCAATATGGACTCCCCCACTGTCTGCATTTCTTGATGCCGGAATGACGTTCCCAATGCTTGAGACGCGCGTTCAGCTTGGCGCGTTTCCGAGCCGGTGTTCGCGGAAGTGGTGGTTGGCGGCGATGCGGTGGGGATGGTGCGACCCCGTTTTCCCGTCTCTCCCTACCCAGGTACGCGGTCCCGGCCTCATCTTTCGGTAAGCATGCGGCTGAAGATGCGCCTCACTTCTTCCTTGTCCTTGGAGGCGTAATACCAGTCGATGGTCCGCTTCAGGCCCTCGCGAAAAGCAACCTTTGGCTCCCAGCCGAGGAGTTTCTTCGCCCGGGAGTTGTCCGCTACGCGGTTCAGCGGGCCCGTGGGCATTTCCGGAAGCAGCTTGATCTCGGGCCGGTGTCCGGTAAATTCGCAAACCATCCTGGCGCAATCGAGGACCCGGATGCGCTCCATGGTCCCGAGATTTATGGGAGTGCCGTCATTGATTTTTTCTCCGGCCAGGATAGTTCCTTCGACGATGTCGTCAATGTAGGTCCAGTTGCGGATCTGCGTGCCGTCGCCCCAGACTTCGAATGGATTCTGCTGCAAAAACGCGCGCGCGATCATGGCGATGACCGCGTGGTTCTCCACGCCTCGCGGACCGTACACCGTAAAGTAACGGCAAGAGGCCGTGCCCAGACCGTGCTCTTTCGAATAAGCCTGGAGAGTGAATTCACCCATCAGTTTGGCCCATCCGTAGGTGTTGTCAGCGTCATTGGGGCCCTTGGTGAGGTCTTCGGTGAGGTACAGTTCCTTGTTGATATCCGACTGCAGAAAGTTGGGATAGACGCAGCCTGAGGAAGCAAAGACCACTTTTTTCACTTTGGCTTTCAGGGCTTCGGCGAAGATGAGGCCGTCCAGGAAAAAATTCGAGGCTGGGCCGGCCTGGTGCAGGTCCACATAACCGCGGCCGCCGTGGTCGGCAGCAAGGTGAAAAACCACGTCGACGCCTTCGATCGCCGCTCGCGCGACCCCCGGTTCGCGAAGATCGGCTTTAAGGAAATCCACTTTGCCTGTTCCGAGATGCTGACGAATATTGCCCAGTTGTCCGCTGGTGAGGTCGTCGACGATTCGGACTTTCTTGACTCCTCGGGCGATCAAATGGTCCGTAAGGGTCGACCCGATGAACGATGCTCCCCCGGTCACGAACGCAGTCTTTCCCGCCCAAAACGACTCGCTTGTGGCCACGCGTGCTCTGCCTCCTGCTTCCTTAGCGCGCTCGGATGTGTGCGAAGACTTCCAGATACTTTTGAAACTCAGCCACTCTATCATAGGAAGGTGCGGCGGCCCGTGCCGCCGCTTCCATGGCTTTCAATTTCTTGCCGTCGGCCATCAAACGGCGGGTAACGCTGACGAGCTCCCCATGCTTGTCGGGATCGGCAACCACGGCAAACCCCTGCTTCTCGCCGAGCGACGCGACGTCGGTTTCCTGGGGAGCTACGGCAACAATCGGTTTTCCGGCCGCCAGAATCCCGTACATTTTGCTTGGGACCACCACGCCTTCCAGCCCGCGCTTGACGGTGACAACATGCGCATCCGCGGCGGCCAAAACCGAGGGGATTTTTGCGGCGGGAAAGTAATCAAGAAAGCGTATGTTTTCGGCCCCCGCCGCTGCCGCCTCGACAGCCGCCCGCTCTGCGCCGGCGCCCACAAAAACAAACCCAACCCCTTCGTTAGACAGCTTGCGGGCCGCGGTCACGAGCGTATTCCATGCGCCGTAAAATCCCAGGTTGCCGGCATGCAGCAAAACAAACGAAAAGCTGCCGCGGATCGCGCGGATCACTTCGGGATCGGGAGGGGGTAGGGATTCCCCGGGAGGAAGGATCTCGGCACCGTCACGGATGACCACGATTCGCGAGGGCTCGACTCCCTTGGCGATAATGCGCGTGCGCATGTCCTCGCCAAGAACGATGATGCACGCGGCGCGTCCGAGGGCCCAGCGGTCGAGCCTCTCCCAGATACGCGTCAGCACACCAGCCGTGACGATCTGGCCTGCGACCGCCATGTCGGGATACAGGTCCCGGATGTTGTAGACATACGGTTTGCGCTTCAGCATGGCCAGGAAGGCTCCCACGATCCCCTGAAATGGCGGGTCGGTCATGGCTACTACGACATCGCAATCGAGGGCCAGCGCGCGCGGAACGGCAAGCAGCACATAGCTCAAGTAATTCATCAGGCGCTTCTTCATGCTGAACCGCGGAAAATCCGTGGACCCGGCGCGAATGATGCGAACCAAGTCCGCGTTTTCCGTTTGGTAGGGGCGCCACGGACGCCGCTCGGTCGGGTCGTAGGACGGCCGCCCGCAAAGCACGGTGACGCGGTGGTGGGTCGAAATCGTGTCCACCACGGTGTGCGCCATCCTTGCGGTCGCCGAAGTATCCGGCGGATAGTACAGATTCAGCAGAAGGATCTTCAATTCGAGACCGTTTCAATGATTAGTCGTATTGCGCTCTTATGTCGAACTGTTTTTCTTGCCCAGTGGAAATCTCGACCGTGTCGCTCCGCGGTCCGCCTGCTTTGCCGGGGCCACCATTGACGCTGACTCGCGACAGAGCGCGTCCGCGCGGCAGGCGCAGCTTGAGCTGGATTTGCGCCGGGTTTCCTCGGGTGGCCAGCAGCATTCTGCCGGCGATGCTTCGCGCCGACGGGTCCGCCTGAAGTTCGAGGCTGACGCGTCCCCACCGTGTTGGCGCTCGCTCAATGCGAATGGCCCTCCCGGAAGCCAGCCATGCTCGGGGGATGCCTTTTGCAAAATAAAGGATCTCCTGGTCGGAATCTTCGAGCACCAGCATCCAGCGCACCAGCAGGGGAATCGTTTGTTGTGCGGGAATACAAAACAAAGCCGTGCCGCCGCCGATGCCCGACACTTCTCCGGCGGTCCAGCTTCCGCGCGTATGATCGTGATAGTGGTGCGCGTAAAGAAACAAGAGGAATTCTTCGATGCGGTCGAGCCGCAGCAGCATCTGCGCGTAACCGTAGGAGATAAAACCAAGAATCGCCCGGTTGCCTGGACGGGCACGTCCGACATTGGCGACCACGCCCAAAGTGGTCGCTCCATACGCGCGCATGCAATCGATTACGGTGTTTGCGAGATCCCCGGGGAGTATGTCCGCCTGGAGCAGCTCCGCGTAAGGACGATGCGGCCACTGCTGAGGACTCGGCCGTTCTTTGGCAAGCGAATCGCGGAAGGTCAAGGTGGTGCCGGGAAACGGCCCGATATAGGGCGGCGTCAGGTCATGGCGAATGTCTTTTCGCATGGCCGCAACCACCGCACCCTCGAGGATCTTGCTTCGGCTTAGCCACTCCTCGGCGGCATGCTCGGAAGCGCGGGCCGCATTTGCCCTGCTGATTTCGGGCCATACCCGCGCAAGGTCCTTTAAACCGCGCGCGGCAAAGGCGCTCGTCGAAAAATACGGCAGCCACCAAGTCATTGGTTTGGGGGCGAGGCAGGAGTCGGATTCGCTCCATCCCTGAATCAAGCCATAGCCGGGCTCGCCGGCCGCGAGCCGCAGGCTTTCGTCGTGGAGTTCCTCGAGCAGCGCGGCCGTCGCTTCGATTTTTCGCCGGTACTTCTCGAGCAACGCTCGATCGCGGGTGTAGTTGTAATACCGCGCGAGCAAGGACAGGGTCATCCCGAATTGCGCGGCTTCCGGGCCGCGCATGTTGATCATGCCCTTCTCATCGACGAAATCGCCGAAGTAATTGTCGATGATTTGCCTTGCCGCAGCGAATCGGCCCCATTCCAGATTGGTCGAGAGCGAAGCGGTGAAAATGTCCTGAAAACCGTCGTACTCCGAACCGTAGTAGTCCCTGTCGACGGCTCCGTACTTGGGGTAGACGCCGCCCGGACGCACCATCAGCTCGCGAGCGATGGCGTGCCGCGACAGATTTGCGTAGGTTTCGTCGGGAAGCGTGACTTCGGCGGCATCTTGCAATTGCCGCTCCCAATATTCGGCAAAGACGAGCAGCGCGCGATAGAACGCTTCCGGTTGGGGATCCCGGCGGCGCGGTGGAAACGCCGGATAGCTGTGTCCGTAGGTGACTTGCGCGATCTTGCCGTTTTCCACGCGCGCTGTGCGATGCCACGTCTGGACGATGAAGCGATCTCGGGCCTCCACGTCGCCAAAGACCACCACTTCGAGATACGCGGAGTCCGAAAGCGGCATGACCTTGCGCACCGCCGGCATCCAGCCACCGAGGAGGCCCTCAAAACGCTTTGCCGCCAGTTCCCGCGTGAGCTCCGCAAAGTATTGTTCCGGGTGATAAGTTCTCGTGCTTCCGGTGGCAAAGACCGGCATGGTGTCGAAACACTCTTTCGTTCCCACAAAGGTGTTCCACGGGAGTCGGAACCCTCCCTCGCGCTCGGTGGCTCGGGAACCCTGCGGCGGAGCCGCCGACTTCACCAAGGCGGGATCGGGATCGTCTCCTCCCTCTAAGAGCTTCTCGGCCAGGAGGTCGGCCCCGGACAAACCGATCTGGTCTAGATTCAGACCGAGATACGGCGGGTCGGCTTCGGCAAAGACGGCTTCGGCGGATTTTTCGAGCACGCGTTTGGTGTTCTGATTGGAAAGGAAAACGATAGCGCCGTCGCGCGTTCGCAGGTCCTCGTACACCTTCCAGTTTTTGCCCCCCCGATCGAAATTGCAGAGCAGGGTGTAGCCTTCGACATCGGCTTCGGACCCCGGTTCTTCCAGCCGTGACCGAACGTCCGGCTCTCTCCCTGGACCGGCTGCAGCCGGCTCGAGGGCCGCCGGAAGACAGGAAATACCGGCGGCAAGATTTTGCAGGAAACGGCGGCGCTTCATTTGATGAACTCTCCCAAGGCCTCACGATCGTACGGCTCGAAGCCGGAGTATTCTATCCGCAAATCCAACTGGACCAAGCGGGCCAGCGGCTTTCAGCAGTTTCGCCGTGTTACCGGGCTTGACGGGTGATCAGAAAATCGCCGAGAACGAGTGCGTCCATCTGCGTGCGCTCGAAACAGTCGATGGCCTCTTCCGGGCAGCAGACAATCGGCTCGTTGTCGTTGAACGAGGTGTTCAGCACTACCGGCACACCGACGAGGTCCGCAAACGCGGAAATCAGCGCATGGTAACGCGGGTTCGCGTCGCGTGTGACGGTTTGCAAGCGCCCGGTGCCATCTATGTGCGTCGGCGCGGGGATTTTCTCGCGCTTTTCCTGGCGTACGGGATAAGCCAGCGTCATGAAGGGCGAAGGCTGCGACTTTTCAAAATATTCCCCGGTGGCCTCGGCCAGGATCGAAGGCGCAAAGGGGCGGAAGCTCTCGCGGTGCTTGATGCGCCGGTTGAGAATCTCTTTCATTTCGGGACGCCGCGGGTCCGCCACGATGCTGCGATTCCCGAGCGCGCGCGGGCCCCACTCCGCTCGTCCCTGAAACCAACCGAGGATTTTGCCGTCGGCGATGATGACCGCAGCGCGTCGGGTTAATTCCCATTCTTGAAGTTCGCGAACCACGCAGCCTTTTTGCCCCAGACCAGTGGAATCCACGGCTCGGCGGATTTCCTGGGGCGAATACTCCGGGCCCCAATAGGCGTGGTCCATTACAAACGCTCGCGGCTTCCGAAGAATCTGGTGCCACACGAAAAATGCCGCGCCGACCGAGAGCCCGCCATCCCCCGCCGCAGGCTGTACATAAACCCGCTCGAAGGGAGTAGCCTCAAAAATCTTCCCGTTGGCCACGCAATTGAAAGCCACGCCCCCGGCCAGGCACACGGCCCGTAATCCCGTGCCTTCGGCAAGCTTCCTCAACATTCCCAGATAGACTTCTTCCAGCCGGGCCTGCAGCGAAGCAGCCAGATTCCGGTGGCGTTGCTCCAGAGTTTCGTCCCGAGCCCTCGCCGAGCCAAGCCGCCTTTCCATCCCTTCGGAAAACAATTTGCCAAGAGTCGGCGTTTTGTTCGCTTCCGCCCAGGACATCTCCGGGCCGGTGCGATGGTGGGAAAAATAATCAAGTCCCAGCGTAAAGCCTTTTCTTGCGGAGCCATTTTCAAAGCGCAAAATATCATGGAACAGTTCCAGCTGTTCGGGCTGCCCGTAGGCTGCCAGCCCCATGACTTTGTACTCGTCGCCAAATTTCAGGAACCCCAGGTACTGCGTCACCGCGCTGTAAAACAGACCGAGGGAGTGGGGAAAGGCCACGGCGCCCTCGATGCTCATTTGGCTGCCGCTGCCAACTCCCCACATGGTGCTGGCGAAATCGCCGAGGCCGTCGGCGGACAGCAGCGCCGCCTGTTCGAACGGCGAACAGAAAAAACTGCTTGCTAGATGCGACTGATGGTGCTCGATGCGATGAAATTGCGCGCGGATTTTATTCGGGTCGGTATCAAACGCCTGCGCCAGAGCTTGGCGAATGCCCTGAAATTTCACCAGCACTTTGGCGCGTTCGCGCGCAAACGACGGCATGCGCAGCGCATAGAATATTTTCGTCGCCAGCCGCGCGTAGGGGTTTCGCGGCACGGCCACGTGGTGGATCTCCCCGAGCGTCAGGCCTGCCTGCTTCAAGCAATAGCGGATCGCCTGCGCGGGGAATCCCGCCGCGTATTTAACGCGATTGAACCGCTCTTCTTCGACCGCGGCGACCAGCTGGCCGTCGCACACAATCGCCGCGGAGGAGTTTCCGTGGTACGCATTAATCCCCAGGATGTTCATCACGCGACCGGGTCAGTGTACCTCAACCGGCCTAGTTCATGCGGCGAGGTGCCGGCGGCACCACTCGTTCAGAACGTACAGAGACCAAGGACGCGACCAGGTGGTCTTCGCGGCGAGGAAATCGCTCCAGACTCCTTCGATTCCGCCGGGGCGCAATGCCCGCGCGAGCGGCGCCGCGGGATCGGCGAAACTCGTTTCCAGCCTTTTTCGCAGCGGTCCGCGCAACCATTCCTCCCAGGGCAAAATAAAAGGGCGCTTCTTTAGCGCGAGAATTTCCGGCGGAAGCAAATCGCGAATCGCTTCGACCAGCAATGCCTTGTGCACGCCCGGTCGGTGGCGCGCGGCGGATGGCAGCGCCGTCACAAATTCCACCAGCGGCGTATCCAGCAGCGGCACGCGGACTTCCAGCGACTGCGCCATGCTCACAGAATCGGTGTCTCGCAGTAGCGTGCTGGCCATGTAGCTGCGCATCTCGAGCCACGAGACCCCGCCCAGCGGTTCGAGGTGGCGTGCTTCGTCCGCGGCCCGTTCGAGCCATCCCACCCAGGTCGGTTCCAGGGTCACCCCGTCAGGGCCGATGGTGCTCGGGCGGAACCGAGGTTCGATGATCTTCTCCAATCTTCCCGGGGGGAAAAGCGTGCGTGAAAAAAAATACGGATGGGGGAGCGAATCGGGAGAAACCCATGCGGCAGCGGCCTTGCTTCCAACATCCGGCGAACCGCTCTTTCCGGCGAGGGCGGCCACCAGGGGTTTCGCCAAGCGTCTTGCTGGTGCCGGCACGAACCATGCCGCGCGAACCAATCGGGAGAGCCGCGGCGTATGCGCAAACGTCGGGTACCCCGCAAAAATCTCATCGCCGCCCAAGCCGGACAGCGCTACTTTCAGCCCCACTTTTCTCGCCGCCCAGGACACAAAATAGGTATTCGCGGCGTCCATGGTGGGCTGGTCTAGTGCCGCAAGGGCCTCATCGATGCGCTCAACGATCGCCGCGCCGCCGAGCGGCACTTCGGTGTGCTGGGTTCCACAGCGCTTGGCAACCACCCGCGCTGCGTCACCTTCATCAAATGCCGTGCCTGGAAACGTCAGCGTAAAGCTCTGAATCCCGGTCCGCGCTTTTGCCCCGAGCGCCGCGATGGCTCCCGAGTCCAGCCCGCTTGAAAGGAACAAGCCCACCGGGACATCCGCGATCAAATGCGCCTCGACCGCCTCTTCGAGTATCGGACGCAACCTCTTGGCGGCGGAGGCCAGGTCCTGCGGCTTACGGGTGTCCTTGGCCGCAGGGGAAAGCTCGGGATCCCACCATTGGCGCGCGCGCGGCACGCGACGGCGCTCGGGAATGTGCAGCAGCATGCGGTGGCCGGGAGGCAGGCTGAACGCCCCCTCGACAAGCGTTACCGGTTCGCTCACGCTCCCAAAGAGCAGGTACGATGTCAGCGCGTCCTCGGACACGTTTTTGGAAGCCGCGCCCGCGGCGAGAAGCGCGCGCATTTCCGAAGCGAAAGCAAATCCGTCCGGCGTTTGTGCGTAATAGAGCGGCTTAATTCCCAGGGGATCGCGCGCCAAAAATAGAATCGGCGCCGTCGCGTAGCGCCTTCGCAAATCGACCAGCGCAAAGGCAAACATCCCGCGCAGTTCGCTGAGTGCGTCCTCTCCCCACTCTTCCCATGCGTGGACGAGAATTTCCGTGTCCGATTGTGTTCGGAAGCGATGCCCGCAGAGGATCAGGCGCTCGCGCAGTTCGCGGTAGCCGTAGAGCTCGCCGTTGAACACTACGGCGACATCGTTGCTTTCATTCCAGATAGGTTGGTGGCCGCCGGCCAGGTCGATGATACTCAACCGGCGCACGCCCAGCGCGAGTCCGGGCGCGCGCGGCTCGTTAAAGAGGAATCCTTGTTCGTCCGGGCCGCGATGGCGCATCGCCGCGGTCATGGCCCGCACTTGCGCTTCCGCCTGTGTATTGCGCGAGGTGAAGGCGACTCCGCAGATCCCGCACACGCTATTCTTTGATCTCCGGCGTTGAGAAGAAGGCCGTTCCCGCGCGAACTACGTGTTCTCGGAAATGAAATCGCGGGATCCTCAGGCGGCTGTCCGCGTACCACGCCAGGAATTGCCGGAACGATAGAAAGAGAAGCGAGGCCGCTCCGGCGAGCACCAGGTAGAAAAACGATTCGCGCTCGAGCAGCAGGCTCCAGTCCACCGCTTCCTCCCAACCCGGGTAGACGAAATCGAGAGCCTTTCGCAAATGGAGCCCCTTGAACGGCAACCGCGACAAGCGGACATGCGCCACGCTCTTATAGTCGTATTCCGGGGGATAACCTGAAACAGCACCGACGGCCTGCCGGAAGGTTGCCGGATCCTGCAACTCCTTGCGCGTCAAGAAGTGGCCGTTGGCATCCTTCATCATCACCCGGTAGCTAGGGTCTACCACGATCCAGCGCTGGTTAATCAACACTTCGGCTACCACATGCTTGGCCATGCCATCCCGCGAGAGCAGGAGCAAGCGGCGCACTTTAAGGTCAGAGGCTCGTGCCAGATTCAAGAACGCGTTGGTGGCGGTGCCGCACACCTTCAAGAGTTGCGCGTAGTTGAGAGTGGTTTGCGGATCGCGCGTCGGAAGGGTTGCCGGGTTCGCCGCGATCCCCCGCGAAGGTTCTGCTCGCATCCAGTCTAGGATGGCCTCGACGCGCTCCTCCGGCGCTACAAAGTTTGGAACAATCGCATCGGAATACCCGTCGAGATACCGTCGAGCGGAAAACTCCCTGACTCCGGAATAAACCAAGGCCATTAGCGCAAGAGCGAGCAGCAGGTTCGAGCTCCACCACAGTGCAAGAAAAACGGGATGGCGAGCGTTAGGCACAAGCCCTACACCGGTTCCTCGGTTTCTCCGTGTCCCGCCCCCGAGACACAGCGAGCGTACAGGCGCTCCATCTCGCGGACTGGCTCCCCCCATCCGAGATCCAGTGTGACTTTAGCGCATCCGGCTTGGAGATGTCCACGGAGTTCCGCGTCGGTCAAAATGCGAGAGAGCGCGTCAGCCAGATGGTGCTCGTCGTGGCTTACCACCATACCGGCTTGATTCCTGAGCAGTGGGGCGATTCCGCATTGTTCGGTCACAACGACGGGCGTCCCTGCCGCAACCGCTTCTGCCGCGGTGTTCCCGAAATTTTCGTTCCGTGACGGAAGGACAAAAACATCGGCGTCCCGGTACGCCGCCCACTTGTCCTGGCCGAATTGCGGCCCGGCAAACTGCACCTCTTGCCTGACGTCGAGCGCTGCTGCCATTTCGACCAGTCGGGCTTCTACGCGACCCAGGTCTGGCCCGGCAAACACCAATCGCAAGGGCATCCCAGGGCGCTGTTTCAGCACTTCGGCAAAGGCTCGCAACAGCAAATCAGGGCTTTTTTTCGCGGATAGCCGCCCCAAAAAAAGCGCCACCTTGGCCTCCGCTGGAATACCCAATTTTTTTCGAAAGACCCCGCGCTCCGGCCAGGACTCGGGGGCTTCCACGCCATTTCGCCGTGTGACTACCTTCGCGCGGGAGATCCCTCCCGCCGTGAGCTCTTCCATTTCCTGCTCCGAAGTGGCCACGACAGCGCTCGCTCCCTCGAGCATTCGCGTTCCCCACAGGCGGTGATAAACGCGCTTTAGCCGGAAATTTCGCACGATCGGAAGGAACATCCCGATGGGCTCGACGACGTACGGAATCGCGCGTCTTCGGCAGGCCGCCGCTACCGCCGGACCGAGCAGATCGTACAATCCAAAAATGTGCGCGACGTCGAATTGTTCGAGCCGCGCCCGGCAATACCGCTTCACCGCCGGATTCCAGCTGACCTGCCGGTAATGGAGCCAGCTCGGAAGGTAAATCGCTTCGACGCCGTTTTCCCGGCGCCGCCACCCGAACGGAGATCGGTCCGCTAGGTTCTCGCCTCCGGTCGCGGCCGCGCGCTTCTCCAGGCCCCAATCTGCCGTAAGCACCGTCACGGGATGCCCGTTCCGCGCCAAACCTTCGGCGAGCGCGCGCACTTTCACGGGCGGTCCCCCAAATTCCAGAAATGGGGCGTAAGTCTCTGTCACATTCAGGATTCGCATTGCTCGCGCAGGATTTTTTTCAGAGCTTTCGCGAAGTTCTGGAAGCGGTATTCATGATCCACGGTTTGCCGTCCGCGCGCGCCCATTTCTCTCGCATGCTGCGGGTCTGCCAGCAGGGTTTGCAGGGCGGTGGCCAGTTGCATGGGATCGCCGTGGGGCACCAGATAGCCGGTGACCCCGTCCTGAATCAGCTCCGGCGCTCCCCCGTGCGTTCCTCCGATCACCGGCTTGCCGCACGCCATGGCCTCGAGGTACACCAGGCCAAAGCCTTCGCCGCGGCTTGGCAAAGCAAAGATTTCACAAGCGGCGTAGCACGCCGCCAATTCCGCGTTACTCAAGCCGCCGAGAAAGTGCACGTGGCGCTCCACGCCGTTTTTCTCCGCAAGATCTTCGAGCCAGGCCCGGTCATCTCCCGCTCCGGCAAGTACCAATTGCAGCTCCGGCCAGGTAGTCAGAAGGCGGGGCATCGCGGTAATCAGCGTATCCATTCCCTTGTAGCGCTCCGCCGCCACCCAACGCCCTGTGGCCAGGATGACCCGTCCTGCGGGGAAGTCTTTCGGCGGCTTCGGACGAGGATTTGCGGCCAGCAGCGCTTCGAATTGCGGGTCGAGCGCCCAGGGCAGCACGCGAATCCGCTCGCGCGCCACCTCTTGTTGCGCGGCCACTTGCTCGGCAGTATCCCGGCTCGGTGCCAGCACGACGTGCGCGCGTCCGAGCGCGTCTCGCCGCAGTCGTCCCAGGGGTTCCCAGACTTCGACGCCGTGCGTGCACACGATGGTTCGCATCTTTGGTGCCACCGCGCGCATCAGCTGCACCACCGGCGAGAGATGCGGATGCCCCGCCAGCACGAGCTTGGCGTGGCGCGTCGCCGCCCGCATCGCCGTCACTGCGAAGCGTCCTTTGGCCTTCTCGCAGCCGGTAAACACGAATTCCCGGCCGCCCACCGCCCCGCGGTGCAGCTCCGGGGTGTCGTTCAAGCTGAGCAGGCGGCAGTCCCACCCGCGGCTCGTGGCAAACTCGGTCAGTACCGCCGCCAAGTGGCGCCCCACGCGCTGCACCCCCCCGGGTGCATCTAGTTCTGGGAACAGGCCGATAACCACGCGCTGAGTCTGCCAACTGGCGCGTCCCTTGGCAAGCACATGTCCTAGAGAAGCCGCCCGAGAGATTTCACCCGGGGGGCGGGGAGCTAATGATCTTAAATGCCGAGGGTTTGGCGTAACCTAGCGGCGATGTTAGACTCCGTTCGATTTTCTTATGAAACAGGTGACCTCGTCTCCCCGTCCTTTCCTCACTTTTGTGTTCCTCCTGCTAGGTTCCTCGTGGCTGTTTGCGCGCCCATCATCGGCCGCTTTTTCCCAGGCCGGCGGAGGGCGAGAAAACCTTCACGGGGTTCTCTCCCGCGTACAGTTGACGCCACCCTTGCGCAGCGGCTCGTTTTACCTGCGGTTTAGCCCGGACGGAAGATACCTCCTGGCGCAGGATTCCAGCGGCGTCTTTGTCTTTTCCGCTGACCCATTGAAGGTCCTGGTCTACATCGAGGCGGATAAGCACTATCAGGCTTCCTTTACCCCGGATTCGCAGGCCATCCGGATTGTTTCGCAAGATTTGCGCGTGGCCACCAGAAATATCGAGAACCTCCAACAACTTGATGTAAAAACGTTGCCGGTCAGGGAGGACTGCCTGAGCGTCGCGATTTCATCGAATGGAACGCGTCTCGCTTGTACCGGATCGGATTTTTCTCTCAGAGTTTTTGACCTTGCGACCGCCGAAGAAATCTACACGAGTCCTCCGGACAAGGGCCTTGGGGATCAGACCATAGCCGTCGTGCCGCTCGATACGAACGGCGTCTATGCCGGGCCGGTAGGATTCATCCTGGCCAATTCCTGGGCGCCCCTTGCCAATCGCGGCTTGCATGTTTTTCCTGTGCATTTTTCTCCGAATGCCCAGGAATTACTGGTCGGGAGTCCTCGCGGAGGCGGTTTTCGCATTGATCTGCAAACTCAGAAAAAGCTGAGTCTTCCCGGCGCAATCAAGGACCGTCTCGATTCCTCTTTCGCTTGGCTCGATCGGGATCGTGTCGCGGCTCTCGAACGGGACAACCGGCACACACCCAAGATTTTCTTTCTGGAAAGCGGCGCGACCCTGTCCACGCTTCGATTCACCGCCAATTGGTTCCAGACCTCGAGCAACGCCCGCTACCTTCTTCTGCACGACATCGGGGCTTCCGGCGGGCGCATTTTTGACCTGGAAGAGAACCGCCTCTTGGACATCCCTGAGAATATCGGCGTGGACGTTTCCGGCTCGGTCATGGCCCTGTTGATCGAGGACGGAGAACTTTACCTGTATCACCTTGGCGATAAGCTTCCTTATCGAATGGCCCATCTTCCGCTTGGCAATTTGCCGGAATTGCGGGTCGCTTCGCTCGATTCCAATCTTAAATTCATCAATCTCGCGATGGACGGCCGGGGGGCTGTTTTTTCCACCACCGCCGGCACTCGCATTGGGGATTTTCCAAAATTTCTCGCCGCTTTCGGGCAAGACGCCTCGACAATCTTTCTGACCATGTCGTGGACACTCGAAGCTCCGCCGAAAATTCTGCGTCTGGATACCACTTTGCGAACTTCTTCCACTTCCACCATCCTAGCGCTTGGCAACGAGATTTTGCGTTCTGGGGGACCCGTCCTTGTCGAGTATTCCTTCGATAATTCTATGGGCCGGGTGCAGGCTGGCGTTCTTGGAATGGCCGGGGTGTTTAACCGGGAGGGGGGAGTCCCTTTTAAGCTCCTGGCTCTCGACCCCGCTTCCGGGGCGGTGGTTTGGAGGCGGTCTTTTTTTCAAGAGACTCCGGTGCCATTCCCGGACCCGCAAGGCACGCGTCTCGTGCTGGGCTGGCGGGCCCAGAGTCAGGAAGCCAGGGCGGCCGCCAGTCACTACCCCGCCGCCAGGCAGATCCTGAAAAAAGCGAAACTCGATGAACACGATACTTTTTTTGAGGTACTTGACGCTCGCTCGGGCAAATCGCTTGGCGGTGTGCTGGTCCAAGTGGGAAACCATGCTTCGAGTTTTGACGCTGCTTTCTCGGAAGGCGACACGTTGTTCCTGCTCAAGGATGGAATTCGCGTTTCCCTTTTCTCCCTTAGCGACGGCGCGCTGAAAGCCAAACTCGTCGGGAACAAGCCCGCGGCGAACGGCGTGAGCGGCTTGCTCGCCTTGAATGAAGGTGCCGGCAAGCTGGCCGTCTACGATGCCCGTACCGGGGCAAAACTAGACCAGCTTTTATTTCCGGAGCAAATCGCCTATTCGCACTTTTCCGATGACGGAAAACGGCTCTTTGTCCTGACCGAGAATCAGCTCGGATTCGTGCTGGATGTGAGCGAGGTCGGACCCCTTTCCCGAGCCCCATCCGGCAATTAGCTTCGCTTGCGCGAGCAGCAGTTTCTCGCCGGCGGCAACGCGCTATTTGTGGTGGTCGCGAAGGAGGGCGGTCAGATCCGTCAACCGGTCCAAATAAAGGTCTGCCGGATAAGCCGCGCGGTCGTGCGTGCCAAATCCATAATTCACCGCCGCGGCTAGCGTCCCCGCGTTTCGCGCGG
>DATAIH010000183.1:0-16021 GCA_036262755.1 Candidatus Acidiferrum sp. | reverse complement strand
CTAGGCGGACCCCGTATCCAGGTAGATCAGCTCAGCGATTCTTTCAGGTTATCGTGATCCTAACGCATTTTGTGACCCGCCCGAGGGGGACTTGTACAGTGATCTGCTCGTAGAAGCTCTAAGCTCCAGCGAAAGCAGCCTGAGAAAACGAGAAAATCGTACAAATTGCATGCTGAAGTCCGTGGCGGGAGCCGCCACTCAGGAGTTTGAAACGTATGCTCAAGAAGCGGCCAGAATGGAATCAAAATAAGCGTTCATTGCTGCGGAGTCCCATTGCTGCGGACCAATAACCTTTCGCACAATGCGTCCTTCACGGTCGATGATATAGGTTTCGGGAATCTGGCCATCATCCAAAGGGCCGGAGTAGAGGTAGTCCAACGAAACTTTGTTCGTTGGCTCGCATGCAGTCGAAAATCGTACAGGATAATTCTTCAGGAAGTCTTCGTAGTTACCACAGTTCTCATCCACACTGACAGCTAGGACAATACCACCACGTGAGCGGATCCGCGCTTGAAGACGGTCCAAGTCTGGCATCTCTTCCACGCAGGAACCGCACCAAGATGCCCAAAAGTTGAGAACAATGACTTTTCCTCTAAACTCGGAGAGTCGAGTCTGCTTTCCTGCAACGGTGAGGGGAAAGTCTTCGGCCTTCTTCCCAGCAATAGACGATTCGCCCTGTCGATACCACGGCGTGATGAAGACGTATAACACAGCCGCAACAAATGCCACGACCGCCCAATTTGCAAGTCTTCGCGGGATGTTCTTTGCGGACATAAATGAACTCCGTCGATGCCGCTCGAACACGTTAAATCTTAAGCTTTCTGCATGTCAGGGGCAAGCGAGAGGAAAACACAGGAAGACCAATTCCACTGCCTGGTAAACGCAAAATCGGAAATCTCTAACACTTAGAAACTCGCGGTCCACGTCGCCGGCGATTCTTGTCGATAAATCCTCTTCGCGTCACGAGAGCATCTCCGGCGTGATGGGCTGTTAACGTCAGGAGCGCATTGTTAAGGCCCGCGATAGCACAATGCTCGCGACATAGCAGACTAAAGAAATGCTGATGCCTGTGAGAGGCGCACTGAAAAACTAGACCTTGGAGAGCACAACAAAACCACCAAGCATTCCCAGCCCGACAACGAGCAGGAACGGCGACTGAAAGAGGAGTCGGTCGTGAGCCAGTGCGAGAAAACCGAAAACCAACCCGAACAAAATAAGCCCCATGCTGTGGCTGGCATTGAAGCCTACCCAACACCGCCACATTGTTGTTTCTTTCGTAATGACAGGTGCAATCTGGCTCATGCTGATTTGCAGTGCGGGGTCACGCGGCGTGAGGTTTGGCCCCCAGAACGTATAGACGAGGTGGATGACTCCGAGCGTAAAGATAATGCTCGCACTGAGAGCCATGAGAATTTTTGCGGCCAAGATGCTCTTCCTATCTTGTGGGCCTAACGCTCGTGCTCCATATTCTATGCCGCATCCTTCTTTTGACGAAATACGAAACCCGGCACGCGCCCCGAAGGCTCTGCGCTCATTGTTTTGGCGGATGGTTCGCGATAAATCGGGATATCACTCACTAACCCCGGAATCGAGCCAGCACTGGGGGGTGGTTTGTTGGCCATCCGGAAGTTGGCCCCCAACGCCCTGTCACTCCCCGGGATGATCGGAGAGCGGTTTTTCCTGACCTGCACGATGGGCCATACGGACGGTGTACTACGATTCCTTCGCTGAAGCTTTCCTGTCGCCAATCTCACGTGTAGTGTCGTCCTCCAGTTTCGCTTGTGCCAATCACAAATGAGGAAGAGAATCCAAGTGTGGCGTTCAGATTCAGACATTACGCATCGCTATTCATCTGGGGGCTTTTAGGCGCTTCTATCCTGCTAGCCCAATCCAGGAGACCTGAGGATCTGGGTGTCGGCAAGCTGTTAGTGGTTCCCCGCCAATCTCCAGATCCAAGTTTCGCGGAATCTGTAGTGCTATTAGTCCGCTACGCCGAGGACGGCACCGTTGGCCTCATGATTAATCGCCAGACGACACTGCCGGTTTCCGATGTGCTACGCGACCTGAAGGGATCGAGCAACTATTCACAACCGCTGTTTGCCGGCGGGCCAGTGCAGGTGGAATTGGTACAGGCACTGCTCCAGTCGGCTGCAGGGCCGCATGATGCAGCTCACGTCTTCGGCAGTGTGTATCTGGTTTCGAAAAAGGTGGAACTGGAAAAGGTATTGGTGGCCGGAAAGGGTTCGAAGGAGCTCCGCATTTATCTGGGATACTGTGGTTGGGGCCGCGGGCAATTAGAAAATGAAGTGAACCGAGGCGGCTGGTACATTTTCGATGGCAGCGAGGGGCTTGTCTTCGACTCCAAGCCCTCCACCCTCTGGTCCAGGATGATCGCTCAAACCCAACTGCGTACCGCCGGACTGAAGCGCCGATTTGATGCCCGAGATTTGTTTGGATTGTCTTCCAGCCTCACGCTGAGTTCGTCCCCACGGGATTGATTTCCGCCGCCGCGCCTCCCAACCGCGCCTAGCAAGGTGGGAAGGTGCTGTTTTACACGTAAAATCGGAAATCACTTAGAACTCGCGCCCGCGTGGCCCGCCAGCACACCTGGAATAGATCTGAGTAATGCCACCGCCCGCGATTCTTGGCGATAAATCCCCTTCGCGTCACGAGCGCATCTCTCGCGTGATGGGCTGCTCTCGCCAGGAATCCCACTGGCGAGCCAAACGGGTGAATTTCCGAGAAGCGGATTTTTGATGCCTGTCTGAGCTGTTGTGGCTCAGCTTCCGGCCTGCTCGTAATACTCGCGGAATCTGGCTCAGCGCAGTGCCTTTCGCCCGTGTCCACATATTGTAGGAGCACCCTCATTCGATTCGGAGCGCAGCCATTGGATCGACCCGAGTAGCCCTGATTGCGGGCATCCAAATGGAGAATAGGGCGACGATACTCAGCACCAGCGGAGTTGCGATAAACGATACGGGGTCGAGCGGTTTTACTCCGAACAGGAAGCCAGCAAGAAGGTGCGTGAGCCAGAAGGCGCCGCCACCACCGATGAGTACACCGATGAGAGTAAGCGTCATCCCCTGGCGCATGACCATGTTGCGAAGACTCGCGGCCTGTGCGCCGAGCGCCATGCGGACGCCAAGTTCCTGAGTGCGCTGTTGAACGGAGTAGGACATCACGCCATATACGCCGATCGCCGCCATGAGAAGCCCGGCAAACCCGAAGACCGTCAACAGCAGCATATTCAATCGCTGGCGCGCGATATTCGCCGCTTCGATTTCCTCCATAGTGCGAAGATGCGCAACCGGAAGGCCTCCGCTTGCCTCGCGCAGAGCGGTAGAGATCGCGGTTGTCAATGTGCGAGGATCAACCTGGCTACGGACGAACCAGTACATCGGAGCTACCTTCGAATTGAGCGCTGTCTCCAGATCGGGCATCTCTGAAAGCGGGATGTACATCATGGGAGTCGGATCGGCGTTTGGGCCTCCATCATGGGTGTCGCCAACTATCCCGATAACCTGTCGCGGGCCTTCAGCGAAGGCCGGTCCCGCACCGACGCCGATCAGGATTCGATCTTTCAGGGGGTCACTATTAGGCCAATACTGCTGGGCCATAGCCTTGTTGATCACAGCTACGCTCGGTGCGGCAGCATCGTCCAGTTTCGTGAAATAGCGGCCACGCAGCAGTGGGATTTTGAGCGTATTGAAGTAGCCATATGAAATCGAGCAAAAGCCAGCTCCGCCGGTAAATGGCGAATCGCCCTTCGGTCGGCCAACGACGTCAAAGGTCATTCCGAAGCCGCCCGCCATTGGCAGGCAATTGCTCACTCCTGCGTCGACGATCCCGGGAACTCCGTGAAGGCGATCGGTTCCTTCCTGGATGATCTGCGCCACCGTAGCCGTTTTTTGAAACCGGTCGCCGCTCACCGACATCGACATGCTGATCACGTTGTGCATCGTGAAGCCGGGATCAACGGATTCGAGTTTCCTGAAAGTGCGGATTAGCAATGCCGCTCCGACGACCAACACCACCGTGAGAGCCATCTCAGCGATCACCAGCGCAGAGCGAAGCTTGCCGCTTCGAACGCCAATACTGGCGTGGCTGCCATTTTCATTCAAAGCGGCTGCGAGATTGGCGCGCGATGCAGTGGTCGCAGGCACAAGGCCGAAAACGATGCCCGTCAGAATGGAAATCCCGAGCGTAAAAAGCAGGATGTGAAGGTCGAGGGTAATCCTTGAGCCATCCGCACCGATGCGAGGAATATCGCCTGGATTCATTCTGAGCAGAAGGCGGACTCCCGCAAAACCGAGTCCAAGGCCGATCAGACCACCCGTGAGCGACAGCGTCAGGCTCTCCACGAGAAGCTGCCGGACGATCTGTCCGCGCCCAGCTCCGAGAGCAGCGCGCGTCGCGAACTCCCGCTTTCGTGCGGCAGCCCTTGCGAGCAGAAGACTTGCCACGTTCGCGCAGGCAATCAAGAGTACGAAAGCGACTGCTCCAAAAAGCACAAGAAGCCTGGAGCCGGTATCGCCAATCATCAATTGCTGGAGGGAGACGACCCCGAATCCGCCATCGCGCGGGAGTGAATCAGCGCCGTATATTCTCCGAAACTGATCGGCGACCAGTCGCACTTGAGCGTTGGCCTGGGGAACGGTCACGCCCGGCTTCAGCCGTGCAGCAACTGTGAAAAAATGCGCCATGTCCTTGGAGTTCAGATCAAACTGGAATGGCACCCAGAGGTCGGTCGGCGTATCGGTTACAAATTCAGGGCCAATGATTCCCACCACAAGATATGGCTGGCCATCGAGCTGAATGGTCGATCCGGCAATATTCGGATTGCCACCGTAGCGGCTCTTCCAAAGCCCATAGCTCACCACCGTAACGTGACCGCCATTTGGGCTGTCTTCCTCGGCAGTAAAAGTGCGTCCGGCGATAACGGGTGCACCCAACATTGAAAAATAGTCTGCTGATACGTGAACACCCTGTATTTGCTGCGGGTGGTCACTTCCGGTGATGTTGAGTCCAGCCCCGCCAAAATCATATGCAGCGACCTGCTGAAAGATGCTCGTTTGCTGACGCCACAGACTGAACTTGGGTATGCTGGCTCCCGGGAATGATCCTTGTGGACTTGTATTTGTCAACGAGACCAGTTCCTGCGGATTGGGATAAGTAAGCGGCTTGAGCAGGACTGCGTTAATTACCGAAAACACCGCCGTATTCACGCCTATCCCAACGGCAATCACGAGAACAGCTATGGCTGTGAATCCAGGCGTTTTCGCAAGCACTCGCAGTGCAAACGAGAAATCGCGTTTCAGATCTGAAATCCAGGGGAACGAACGATAGTGCCACTCCCGCTCACGCACAGTCCACGGGTTTCCAAATCGTAGACGGGCTTGCCGGCGAGCCTCTTCCGGGGTGAGACCACGCGCCAGATTCGCGTCTTCTTCATGCGCAAGGTAAGACTCGATCTCCTCGGCGAAGTCCTGATCCTTCCTGGTCCGATTAAAAAACCTTCGCGGGTTCATATTTGTTGTCCTCCCACTATTCGAACGATTCACCTAGGATCAGCCCGATTGCGCGAGTCATTCTCCGCCATCGACCGGCAGCGGCGTTTAGTTCGTTCCGGCCTCTGTTCGTCAACCGATAGAACTTCGCTTTCCGGTTGTTTTCGCTTACGCCCCACTCCGAGGAGACCCAACCTCTGTCCTCAAGACGATGGAGCGCGGGATAAAGCGAACCCGGCTCGACTTCGAGTGCATTCTCCGAAGTTCGTTCGATTGCTTGCGCAATCGTATGGCCGTGGGCCGGTCCCATGACGAGTGTGCGGAGGATCAGCATGTCCAGCGTGCCCTGGAGAATATCTCCGGCTTCGGGCGGCCTCTTCATTACCATTGGCTCCCTCCACTCGAATGCCTATGGGAAGGCATAATACCCCACTAGAATGACTATGGGAAGCGCCTTGTGCTTCCTTGACAGATTGCCTGCCGTTTGACTTGGTTCTGAATTGTTTGTCGGCCGTCCGGAAGTCGGCCCCCAACGCTGTGCTCGGAACTAGGCCCGGAACCGATAGCTGTTGCGAAATCCCCTTTTCATCTTCGACCGGGAGGGCTGGCCTGATGGGCTGTTCGCCAGCTATCTCGCAGAGCGACGAGCTCTACCCGGGAAGTTCTATAAAGGAAGAAGTCAAGAAAAAACAGCACACCCCGGGCTGGAATTTCTCTTGCTTCGCAGCCCCCTTCAATGAGCAGGATCTGTTTTGACCGGCCGCACCGTGTGCTCGGTTGCTGGACACCGATGCCCAGCGATTGGGGTTCCCTCTGCCGACGGTTTTCATCGTCTGTTGGGCCGGAAAAGTCGAAGAAGGAATGATTGTCAAGAGCGAAATTCTGAAATTCTAGAGTACGCAGTCGAATCCTGCGAACAACCCTCAAAGGCAAACGCACTGAGAAACCTGCAAGCGATGTTGAGAGCGGATGTCGCCCTGAGTAAGGAATTGCAGAAACGGATGGCTGCGGTGATGCACGATGCTCCGGTCCCTTCGTGGTCTGCAGGACTATCTACTTGGGATCGGAGCCGACGATCTCAGTCCGGGTCATTCAAATCATCACGTATCCCGCAGCTTTCCATCCTTCCACACCGCCTTTCAGCACGGAGACTTTCTTAAAGCCCTGCGCCCGGTATCTCGCTGCCTGACCGACAGCGGAGGCTTCGCCCGGTCACCCTCAATAGAAGATGATCTCCTGCGACTTTGCTAGAGACTGTGCACGCGACTTGAAACTAGTGAACGATATAGAGCCTTCCAGATTGAACATCTTGCATTTGGCTTCGTCCTCGTAGGCGCAGACTAGGAGCGCCTGGTTTGCTTTTATCTTCGCATGCGCTTGTTGCGCACTGATTCGGTCGATGTCCGCCATCTCTCCTCCGCAGCAACTCTAATCTTTTTCAACGTACCCGCACCCAGGTACATCGGTCAAGCGGCCGCTGGATTCTGAAAGACTCTCCTTCGGGATTCTGGCTGCGAGGCTATCCAGGGCAACGCGAACCGACCTCCTTATGACACCAACCCACACAAATGTCTGAGTACCGCGACGAAGCCATCCGGCAGCAAGCTGGTAAACCACCTTGTCGGAGGAGTTCGTTTTACACTTTGCATGGATGGGTTATGGACTATCCTCCAATAGACCCCAGTTGCCGATCTTTAGGGCAGTAGAGGAGACAGCTATGAGTCGCTCGAAGCTCGTTGCAGTTATCATCGCCATCGCATTCGTCACATCCGTTCTCGTTCTGCATGCTCAGCAGACGGGCGCCACCCGCAATGTCCTAATGAGGCAAGATCTTAGCAGTTTTCCGGGTCACGAGGGTGTTGTCGTCCGCGTTGAATTTGCTCCGCGCGCGCGAGAACCTAGACACACTCATCCAGGCGACGTCTTCGGTTATATACAAGAGGGCAATCTTAGGCGTGGAGGGCCAGCCGCCGGTGACGGTAAAGCCCGGTGAGGTCTTCTTTGTTCCGGCTGGAAGGGTTCATTGGGGAGAAAATGAGGGCAATACAACGGTCAGGGCGCTGGTTACTTTCGTGGTTGAGAAAGCCGCTGACCTCCCCGGCCGGGTAGTGTAGAGATTTCCCTCACAACCCGCTGAGATAATCTCTTGAGACTGCTAGCGGACTTTGGACTTTACCGGTAACGCAAAAATGCAAGCGGGCGCGTCTGATTGCGAATCTTTTCCCCCGCTTGTCCAGATTAGGTTTTCTCTGCGGCCCAATTCGGATGGCATCCGAGACTTCCCGGACTGATTGCGTAACGATGTAGAATGAAATCCATGACCAAGAAAGCGATCTCCGCTGGCGCGGTACACAGTATACCGGCGGATTTACGAAAGGTTCTCATTTCTGACCCAGTAGCAAGGGCAAAATGGGAGGATATTACACCACTCGCGCGCAATGAGTGGATCTGCTGGGTTATCTCCGTCAAGAAACCGGGAACCAGAAGGCAACACATCGAGCGGGTACGCACGGAACTCAAGGAAGGAATGCGCCGCCCTTGTTGCTGGCCAGGCTGTCCTCACCGCTGAAATAACGAGGGCAGACTTCTATTCGCCATCTTCCTTCCCCACCGCCACCGGTTCTGTCATCTGCGGCGAGCGTGCTTTTCACGCCGGGCCAAATGTACGGTTTGACTTATCGGGCGCTATGAGGCGAAGTAAAGGAAAGCGGTCCCGTCAATATCTGCAGATGATTGCCGAGTTCTGAGTGACCTACGAGGTCCGGTACCTGAGGCCCGCATTTCCAAAGGTAAAGACACTTCCAAGAGCGAATCTTTTTGACGGGCCAAGAGTCGCAAATGCAGGCCACCCAACCGACTAAGGTCACGCGATGCTCCGCTTCACTGACTCGAGGATAGAATTGCTCTTTATCGACACTTCTGGAATTGCTGTCTCTCGGCATGCAAGGGCAGTCGCCGTCAAGGTTAAACGTGTAAACAAGGCGGTAAGAAGTTGTCCCCTGCCTGCATCCCCGGCATTCAAACTGTGACTGTCGGACGCTCGTCAATGCAGCCTCTGCCAACAACGGGTGTCCGCTCTCTAGAACCGCCGATTCAACACGCCCGTCTTGTCGAATGCTGAGCATTAGGGCTACGTCACCGGTAACACGGAGTTGCCGCGCCAACGGAGGATAGACTGGCTGGGTTAACTTGGTAAGGACAACTCCTTCCTGCGGACCGTCTGAGCGAGCAACATTCTGCGTTTGAGACCTCACGAGCGGGGTCAAGATGGCGACAAAAGTCACAGCGAATTGGAACGTCTTGAACACCGAAGGGTCAGCTCAGACCTATCCCGATACGGGCCGAGGACGGTCTCTCTCTACATTTGTGATTAACGCATTACCGTCGAAGGTCAGTCGGCGTGGGGTACTCTACCCGTTTCCCGACTACCGGAAAAGCCACTAGCGCCTCACTGCTCCGTTCCGACCGTTTTCAATAAGGGACCGAGGACGCGATCCAACTCTTCGTCTGTCAGTGAATTCGGTATCACGTCGCGAAATAGCGCCCAATGCTCGACGTGCTCCACGGTTTGCCCGGGAGGCACGTCCGTCATCGGCCCGAGGGTTTCGATTTCCAGAAACTCATTGTTCGTAAAGGTCTCAAACGAGCACCCGAAATCAGGATACGTCTTTGCGGGATCCGTCTTTGTGCGCTTCAGAAAGGCTTCGCCGTTTAGCAGATAAGCAGCCCACGTGGGCGCGTTGAACATGCCGAGCTTCTGCGGATCCGCGTTTTCGGGATCCTGTCGGAGCGTCAAATATTTTTTGGTGAATTTCCAGCGCGGGTCCGCCAGGTTCGTGTACGCCCACATGACCAGCGGATTTGTCGCTTCAAGATTGATGGGGTGCTTCCCCCGCGGCGGGAATCCGCTGACGGCCACGCCTCCCTGCGCCATCATCGTCATCGCCCATGCGGAAAACTTCAAAGGAAACAGCCCGCGATTGGTGATGCGGTGGATTACCGTCACCCGCGCGCCGGTTTCCGCCATGCGAACTTCAATCTCCTTTTGCAGCTTGGTCAGCGGCTCCACCGGTTCGCGCGCGATGACGCCGGTCGCTGTAATCTGAATCTCTACCGGCACATTATCTGGCGCCCACGTGGCCACAGGATCTTCGGGTGCCTTCCAAACCCGGTCCCCGCCGCGCAATTGAAATTTTTCTTCTCCGCTCTTCCCAAGTTGGTCGGAAAATTCCTTGAACAAATTCTGCCCGCCCACGAATGCGAATCGAATGATCCTTGGCCCCACATCGCCGGTCACGATGGCTTCAATTTCTCCGTTGCTGATGCGATAGCAGTTCTTCCAGCCTTTGTACTCTGTCTTCTCCACGTGAACCGCGGCCTGGCCAGCCGCCGCGCAGCACACCGCCAGCGCCAAAGCCACAATGCGTCGCACAGGGTGAACTACCAGTAGCCTCTTCAAAAACATCGAAGCCGCTTTCATGACAATGGAGCCGCCCTCATAAGGTTCCGCGCCTCCGCTGAATTTCGCGTAAGGATTCTACATGAACCTTAAACCTCCTGCTTCGTAACCCCACCCGGTGATAGACTCGGAGCCCGGAGATGATGTGAGAAGACTTCCTATTCTTCTTTTCTTACTCTGCTTTTCGGCCACAACGATAAGCGCGCAAAAATACCAGCCCACCTGGGATTCCATTGACCAACGCCCAACCCCGGAGTGGTTTACCCAAGCGCGGTTTGGCATCTTCATTCATTGGGGAACCTATTCTGTACCAGCTTATGCTCCTGTCATTCCCGGCAAGCTGGCCTACGCCGAGTGGTACTGGCACGCCATGACGAATGGCAGAAACGACCCCAAAGCGAATGATCTCGAGAAAGGTACCTGGGCGTTCCATCAAAAACTGTACGGCGCCGACTTCCTCTACCAGACCTTTGCGTCCCAATTCAAAGCGGAGCTCTTTGATCCCGACCACTGGGCCGACGTTTTTGCCCGATCGGGAGCGAAATACGTAGTCCTAACCTCTAAACATCACGAGGGGTTTGCCCTGTGGGCAAGCAAAGAAGCTTCCGCCGCTTGGGGGCGTCCGTGGAATGCGGTCGAGATCGGTCCGAAGCAGGATTTGTTAGGTCGTCTGACCGACGCCGTCCGTCGTAAGGGCTTGCGTATGGGCTATTACTACTCGCTGTACGAGTGGTATAACCCGCTCTGGCTTTACAACAAGCCGCTGTACGTGACCGAACACATGTTCCCGGAGTTCAAAGACCTGGTCACGCATTACAAACCTTCGGTCATCTTCAGCGACGGCGAATGGGAAATGTCCTCTGCGGACTGGCATTCTCCTGAACTGCTCGCATGGCTTTTCAATGACTCGCCTGTCAAAGAGGAAGTCGTGATCAATGATCGTTGGGGCAGCGATACCCGCCACAAGCACGGCGGCTACTGGACCACCGAATATACAGCGGGCATGAGCGGGACCAATCATCCTTGGGAAGAGAACCGGGGCATGGGAGTGAGCTACGGCTACAATCGCGCGGAGGACCTCAGCGTTTATCACACCGGCCGTGAACTGGTTTTCATCCTCGTCGACACCGTTAGCCGCGGCGGTAACCTGCTGCTGGACATTGGGCCGAAAGCGGACGGAACGATCCCCGTCATCATGGAGCAGCGGCTCAAAGAAATCGGTGATTGGATGAAGATCAACGGCGAAGCCATCTACGGCACCAAGCCATGGAAAAATTCGAGGCAATGGACGGCAGGCGAAGTGCCCAAGATCGAATATAACAAGGAATATTCGTCCGAATATGACGTTACGAAGTTGAGCGAGAAGCCTTCAGGCGGCAAAGCGTCGATCGAGGCGTTCTTCACCGCGAAAGGTAACGATCTTTACGCCATCCTGCCGCACTGGACAGGTCATGGCCTCGTCATCAAAGACCTGAATGCTGCCAAATCCGTTGCCCTGCTGGGCTCGTCGGCCCCGGTGAAGTTCAAGGCGACGAAACCAGGCCTGGCAATCGAGCTTCCAGATCTCCCCGACGATCTGAGAGCGCAGCCGGCTTGGGTGTTGAGAATCACGCTGAACTAATCCGCGAAGTGAACGCAGCGGACCATGTTTCCGAAAGCGTGGCAAGAAACGAGTTCCCGCTGCTCAAGGCGATCGTAGAGCCGTGCAACCTTAATCGAGTGCGTACGAACCCTCGCCTTCTCCGAAATTGATCTCTGCCAACAAGAGAGTGAGAGACTTGGCTAGTCGTTAACAAAGGGCCGCTTTTCGATTCCTTCCTTGACTACAACTACGGCGGATTCTTGTTGAAGGAGCGCAAACTACGAGAGAGTAAGGTCCACCTTGATCGCGCCGTGTCGCTCGCCCCGGAGACCCGCGCCGTCTACTACGAACGCGCCAAGTTGAATGTGATATTGGGCGATTACCAACAAGCTCGGCATGACGCCGAGCAGGCGTCACGTCTTCAGGATCCTTCCGGCTTCGTGCTGGACCTCCAGGTGTACTACCTCCTGGCGACCGTCTACTCGCATTTGGGTAAGCACGAGCTTGCCCGTCAGTACGGGGAACTGAGCAAGACCGCGACGATTCCAATTCAGGACCGGGCTAGGAATTAGATTTTCTCGCGGTATCGAATCGGCAAGTAAGGTCCCTCCGACCGCGCCCCGATTTGATCGCTTATTGACCGCAGCGGCTGTTGCTTGCACGTTGCCTCTCGCCCTGACGATCCTGGCGTCGCGCCTGCGACTACAAGGCGCTTCTGGCCTGCCGACCCGAACTGGTTAATCGCGCTCATGAAAGTGCGCGCTCCTCCACCCAGTCGACGTGGAGCAGGCGCTCCGCAAGCACGCAAACTGCTCCGAGTAGCGAAGAGCGGCAATCATCAGGCGTCGTTTTGCGCCGTCGGTCGTGAGGTGATGTGAGAGGTTTTACGCCGGTTGAGATCGGATGTAGCCCGTTGTCGACAGCGGCAACGCGCGCCATAGCGATTCACATGCGGCGCGCGTGAGCACCCACCCTGAAATCGCCTTGCGCCGCGAGGGCCCGCCAATCTGAACTTGACTCGCGTAATCTCGTCGTCATAAGCTAAGAATTCTTGGTATGGGACGCAAGGCGCAAAAGAACGACTCGTTGCCCGGCTCGCTGGACATGTTGATTCTACGGACGCTGTCGCGACGCGATCTCCACGGTTACGGCATAGTCCAGTTCATTCAGCAATCGTCCGACAACGAGCTCCTCGTCGAGGAGGGCTCGCTGTACCCGGCTCTCCAGCGGCTGGAGCTAAACGGCTGGATCGACGGTGTCTGGGGCGTCACCTCGAATAATCGCCGGGCGAGGATCTACAAGATCACGACAGCTGGCCGCAAACAGCTGGCGGTTGAAACTCGGAAGTACGCCAAACTCACGCTGGCGATCGCGCGCGTGATGGGAGCGCAGTGACGGGCATGTTGATACGACGGCTGAGGTATTGGATGGCGAGCGCCAGGCGCAGCGAGGCGCTGCGTGAGGAAATGGAACTCCACCTTGCGGAAAAAGCCGCGGAACTCGAAGCAGACGGCATGACGGCGGAGTGCGCCCGGGCTGAAGCGCGCCGGCGATTTGGCAACGTCGGGCTGAAGCACGAGGAGTCACGGGAGATTTGGATCGCACGGTTTTGGTCGGAACTTTGCCAGGATGTCCGCTATGGCTGTCGCACCATGAACGCCAACAAGGCATTCAGCGCCCTGGCGGTCTTGTCGCTGGCGCTCGGCATCGGGGCCAATACTGCGATCTACAGCTTCATGGAGTCCATTCTGCTGCGCTCGCTGCCGGTGGCCGATCCCGAGTCGCTGGTGGTCTTGAACTGGCATAGCCAGCCGCCCTGGGACGCCAGCAAGCAATGGGAGCACGTTATTCACGGGGTACAAGGCATTGTCTGGCCGGGCGACAAAGGCGCCATGGTCAGCGGGATGTTCCCGTACGGCGCGTTCGAGACACTTCGCGAGGAGAATCCCGTCTTTTCCACGCTTTTCGGATACTTCAACGGACTAAAGCGTAACCTGGCCGTCCGCGGGCAGGCCACGAGCGCCAGCGTAGAGTACGTCACCGGAGAGTATTTTCGCGGCCTGGCAGTGGCGCCGGCCGCGGGACGTCTGATCGATTCCGAAGACGACCGTCCAGGCGCAGCGCCGGCCGCCGTAATCAGTTTTGCGACCAGCCAGCACCGCTTTGGGGGACCGTCGAATGCGATTGGACAACCGATTCTCGTCGATAACGTGCCCTTTACGGTGATCGGCGTTGCGCCGCCGGAATTCTTCGGAGTGGACCCTGCGGTGGCGCCGGAGCTCTACCTTCCGTTGCACGCGAATCTGCTTGTAGACGGTGCCGGAGCGGCTCGTATGTATGGCGACGGAAACTACTACTGGATTGAAATGATGGGTCGCCTGCGTCCCGGTGTAAGCCTGGCCCAGGCGCAGGCAGCGCTGGCTCCTGGTTTCCATCAATGGGTCGCTGCCACCGCGACGACCGACGGTGAGCGCGCCAAACTGCCCGCGCTGATCCTGAATCCCGGTGCCGCCGGTCTAGGTAGCTTGCGCCGCAAGTATTCCAAGCCTCTGTACGTGCTCCTGACGATGGTGGGATTGATCTTGGCAATCACGTGCGCGAACATCGCCAATCTGCTGCTGGCAAGGGCCGCTGCGCGACGCCGCGAAGTGGCTGTCCGGCTCAGCCTGGGAGCGGGACGGTTCCGCATCGTGCGGCAGTTACTTACCGAGAGTGTGATGCTGGCGTCGCTCGGCGGAGCATTAGGGGTCTTGTTTGCGATCTGGGGCATAAGATCGCTGACGTTTCTGCTCTCCAACGGGCAGGATAACTTTACGCTGCACGCGGAATTGAACGGGAACGTGCTGGGCGTGACGGCGGCGCTCTCAGTGGTTTGCGGCCTGTTATTTGGCCTCGCTCCAGCGACGCAGTCGACGCGTCCAGACGTCATGCCCGCGCTAAACAATGGCCGCAGAGGCGGACCGCGACGCCGCGCGCAGCACGTTCTGGTGGTCGCCCAAATCGTGCTCTCTTTTCTCATTCTGGTCGCCGCGGGTCTGTTTGTCCGGACACTCAACAAGCTCCACTCCGTCCAACTGGGATACGCCCGCGAGAACATCCTGCTGTTCTCGTTGAATGCGCGCCAGGCCGGGCATCGCGACCCGGAGATCGCCAGTTTCTACACGGACCTGCGCAAGCGCCTCGAAGTGATCCCTGGAGTGAGCAGCGCGACGCTTTCGCAATCCTCGATCATCAGCGCCGACCATGCCGGGAAGACATACCGGGGGGCAATGAAGATCGGCGCTGTTACCATCCTAGGCGCAAGCGTCCTGGTCGCCGGACCGCGTTTTCTCACGACGATGCAGATTCCGATCCTGGCCGGGCGCGAGATTGACGACCGCGACCAACTTGGCTCCACTCCGGTTGCTGTGATCAGCGAGCGGCTGGCGCGGACTTACTTCGGGAACGAGAATCCGGTGGGCCGGCGCATCACGTTCCTGGACGAGAAGCGCGATCTCGAAATCGTCGGCGTATCGGCTAACCTGCGGTACGGTGGTCTGAAAGAGGAGAGTCCGATGACCGTGTTCGTAGCGGTCAGCCAGTTTTCTCCGGACGGAATGACCTACGCGCTGCGCACTGCGGGTGATCCGCTGAGCTATGTCAAGAGTGTGCATGAGATCGTGCGGCAGGCAGATTCGCGCATACCCGTCACAAACGTGGTCACACAGGCTGCGGAAATCGATCGGACGATCAGCCAGGAAGTCACGTTCGCGAAACTGTGCACGGGTTTCGCGGTTCTCGCTCTCCTGATCGCGAGCGTGGGACTCTACGGGACGGTGTCCTACAACGTCACGCGGCAGGTCGGCGAGATTGGAATCCGTATGGCTCTGGGCGCGCAACGCGGCGCCGTGGTATGGATGGTTCTGCGCCGCGTTCTACTACTGGCGGCGGTGGGACTCGCGATCAGCGTGCCTGCCGCGTTGGGCGCGTTCCAGCTTGTCAAATCGTTTCTGTTCGAGACCCAGCCCGACGATCCGCGAACCCTGACGCTGGCCGGTGTCGTCCTCCTAAGCGCCGCGATTCTCGCTGGCTATGCGCCGGCAAGCCGAGCGTCCCGAACTGATCCGCTGGCGGCTCTGCGGCACGAGTAAAACATGGTCCTTCGTGCCGCGGCATCCGGGCCATACTCGTGCGCGGGCTAAAAGTGCGCCAGAGTAGCACGGCCTGTATCGCGTGCGGCTACCATGACGCACAACGAATGGTCGCTTGGCTAGACAAGTTGATAAGCCTCAGTTCGTCGATCCGCGCTAAAGTGAACAGGCCGGAATCGTTTAAGAAGAGACGACTAAAGTGCTGATATGGAATGACCAGTCAAGTCCTTTTTTCTTTTCCTTTAGAAGGCAGCGCGAGTGGCGGTCGAGACGGCTAGTGCGACGGTTGATCACTCTGATATTCGCGGGTCGAAACCGCATAATCGTGATCCGTCGGGAGCTG
>DATAIH010000182.1:0-4904 GCA_036262755.1 Candidatus Acidiferrum sp. | reverse complement strand
CGGCTCATCTCCCGCACCGCGTCGATGCCGTTCAACGTTGGCATGCTGATGTCAACGACGGCGATATCGGGGTGCAAGGACTCCGAGTAGCGAACCGCTTCCTGACCATCGGACGCTTCAGCCACTACTTGGAGCTTTTCCCTCTCGAGAAGGGATCTCAAGCCTTGCCTCACCAAAACATGATCGTCAGCTAGCACTACTTTGATTGACATGATCGTCCTCCATGGGAAGTCTTATCGATAGTTCCGTTCCATTTCTCTGCGATGATTCAATCCATAAGGTTCCGCCGATTGCGCTTAAACGCTCGCGCATCGCAATCAACCCTAATCCCTTGCGGCCGGTGGTGGCCTGGACCGCCAGCGCATCAAAACCCGCGCCATCATCGTGAATCGAGCAGTGCAACACCCGGTCCTTCAGCCACGCCCGAATCCAAATATTTTTGGCTTGGGCATGCTTGACGGCATTGGTCAGCGCTTCTTGGACAACGCGATAGAGCGTGGTCTCGATGGTGCCCGGCAGCCGGCCGGACACTTTTGTTTCAATGTGGATGGGCAGATTCGCGCGCTTGGAGATTCCCTCAGCCAGAAAACGGATGGCGGGAATCCAGCCTAGATCGTCAAGGATCGTCGGGCGAAGTTCGTGCGAATACCGCCGCAAATGTTTTTCAACCTCGTTGAGCAGCCCTTCGATTTGCGTAACCTCTTCCTTGCGGCCCGGCGGCAGTTCCAAAGCCAGATTCGCGAGAGCCAGGTGGACGGCGACAAGCAGCTGGCCGGCCTCATCGTGTACCGAGTAGGCGATACGCTTTATCTCCTCCTCGAGTGTTTCGTTGAGCTGTCGCAGGGCCCTTACTGCGTCCTGAAATCCCCGCTGCGCCATTTCGTAAGGAGACACGCACTCTGACAAAAAATCACAGCTTATCTGGACCAGGTGTCCTTGCGAGCTCCGATCGACCGAATTCTGAAACAAATCCTTCAGGGTCTTATGGTGAAGGGAGACCAACTCCAGCAGGCTCTTGCGTTCCGCAATCGCACGGCGGCCCAGCTCGTAAGCTCGGCCCAACACTGCTTCGCCTCCACCCATGGCATATTCACGCAACGTCTCGGCGTACTCGGCCTCAAACTCCGTTTGCTGTCGTTTTTTTTGTCCTGCCTCTGATTTCATAAATGAATTCCCGTGATGCGCAGTGCCAGGACCAAAGCATCGTCGCTTCCATTGCCAAAGGCTTTTAGAATTCGGTCCGCGGCTCTTTGCGGATTCTCGAGGGGGGAGAGAGTTCCCGTGAAACCAGTCCGAATCCCATCCGTTGCGAAAACCAGCAGGTCCCCCTGTCCGACGGGAACCACGGAGGCTTGGAGTTGGGGCACGTGGTCGCCTACCACGCCCCCTCGCAGCAAGAGCGTCTCCTGCGTCAACTTTTTGTCGGCGCGCACCAACACGCCTTGCACATTTCCGACGCCCAGCCAAGTCATCAGGCCGTGCCTTACGTCCACGGAAGCAAGGCTCAGGACCACGCCGCGCGTGGCCCGCAGCTTCTCGTGGCAGGTCATCACCAGAGAGCTAATAGGTTCGCCAACGCCATTCCTCAGAACCGTGGCGGCGGCTTTGGCTGCGTTGGCAGCCTCTGCTCCGTGCCCGATTCCGTCGATGGCCGCCGCCAAAATTCCGCTTTCATTGCAGCACACCAAATGCTGGTCGCCAGACTCGCCTTCGCCTGGCAGAACGAACTTGGCCACTCCATATTCGGCTATCGGGCTTCTTATGGTCTCCATTTTTTCACCACGACGTTGGTCCCCTGCCCGGGCTTGGAGACAATCTCAAACTCGTCCATCAGGCGCCGCACTCCCGGAAGTCCGAGACCTAGGCTTCCTGAAGTAGAAAAGCCGTCCCGCAAGGCTTGGCTTACGTTTGGAATCCCTGGGCCATTGTCAGAGGCCGCGACCGTGATCCCAACACGAGTACTGCCTTGGATATCTTTCAGCGCGATCTGGCCGCTCCCGGCGTACGACACGATATTTCGCGCAAGTTCTGAAATCGCGGTAGCAATCAGGGTAGCGTCGCCCGAAGAAAAGCCGAGTTCCAAAGCGAGCGACCTCCCCTTTTGTCGAGCAACCACGATGTCCTGATCAGAACTGATAGCCACCCGGATTTCCACGCGGGACACTGAGGATCACTCTCTCACTTCATGGTTTTGAACTTCTGATTCAGATAGGCCAAGCCTTCTTCCAGGTCGAGCGCGGTGGCGACACCTTCCAGAGTCAAACCGAGCTGGACCATCGCAAACGCGACTTCCGGCTGGATTCCAACGATAACGGTTTCGGCACCGCGTAGGCGGATCATGTGGGCGATCTCGCGCAGGGTTCGTGATGCAAAAGAATCCATGACGTCCATCGCCGTCACATCCACGATGACACCGCGCGAACGGAATCTCACCACTTGTTGCACCAGGGCGCTGCGCAGATGATTGAGGTCTGCGTCGGAAAGGGCCGCCTGAAACGTCGCGATCAGGACCGCCCCCTGCTTGAGAATAGGAACTTCCACGTTGCCCTTTCCCCCGGCGTCTCAGCTGGGTTCCGCCAACGCCATTACTTTGTATCCCAAGAGTCGTTCGGCCTGTTCGATGCCTCCCTGCAGGTCGCCGACCGTGTTCATTTTGCCGAGGTCTACGCCGATGGTTACCAGAGTCTGGGCAATCTCGGGAGACAAACCAGTCACGATGACCGTCGCGCCCAGCAGCCGCGAGGCTTCCACGGTCTGCACCAGGTGGTTCGCAACCGTAACGTCCATCGCTGCGACGCCGGTGATGTCGATGACCACGACCTTGGCGCGGTTGGTGCGGATTCCGCGCAGCAGCTGTTCGGTCAATTGTCGCGCCCGCTGCGGGTCGATCACGCCGATGATCGGGAGAATCAACAAGCGTTCGCGAACCTGCAGAACCGGGGTAGAAAGTTCCCGGATGGCTTCCTGCTGTTGTCGGATGACGCGTTCACGTTCCTGGACGAAACCGACCGCCACGGTGTTGGCGATGCGGTTGGCCGCCGGTTCGTAGGCGTCCAAGATGCGGTTCAGCTTCTTGAAATCGGTCTGGTACTTTGCGAAAAGAGAGCGCGCCAGCACGTCGCGAAGGAGGAGAACGATACCAACAACTTCATGTGTTTCGACACCTCGCGGGATGATGCGTTCGGAAAGATTTCGGGCGTAAGCCTGCAGTGCTTCGAAGGTTTCCGTCTCGAGAGCCTCGACATAGCTGTCGTACACCGACGTGGCTTCGGCGAAGATTTCTTCCTTGGTCATGGCCGTAAGCAGGCGGGTTTCCGAAATGCGGCCAACCCACTCTTCGCGGAGCTGAGTTCTGTTCTGGCGGAGGTGGGCCACGAGTTCTCGAAGCAGCTCGGACGATTCATCGCGCTTGGCCATAAGCTTGTTCTCCTCGCCTAAAACTGCACAGGGATCGCCGGCTCACACCCCTGGTCGTAAACACGTAGGTGAATACCATCTGCTACCTGCTGCCTCAAGCAAGTAGACGCCTGAAAGCGCATCAGGTAAAGACCCTAGTTTTATAGCCTAATCGTGACATCCTTTTCATCTCATCTTGAGACGCCAAAGTCGATTATCTCCTTTTGGCAGGGCTTTCCTGCTGATGTATCGCTACTTAGCCCCTGCCAGACAAAAACGAAAGGGAAGGAGGGTGGTTATGGAAGTACTCGGGTAGAAACCCCATTTCCGGCTCCCTCCTTTACCTGATGATCGGGGGCGCAACCGGAAAAAAAGCCGCGAATTCCGGACGACATCCCCGGGTGAAAAATGCTCGAGCGAAACTTTGTGGGACGTTCCGAATCGGCTGAAGTATTACCCCTTTGCTTCGCTGCTGATCAGGTTTGACTTGTTCACGGGCGCCTTCCTGCTGCAACATGCGGTGCATGGGGGCCATTCTGGAGGTTCGCGATCTTGGACTTACCTATCGCTCGCGCGCGGGCGATAGTTTCCGGGCACTCGACGGGGTGAGTTTTTGTCTGGAGTCTGGCGAGGTCTTGGGTGTCCTCGGAGAATCCGGATCGGGGAAGAGCACCCTTGCAACGTCGCTCTTAGGGCTTTTCCGCGCCAATGCCGTCACCGCGTCGGGTGCGGTGTTATTTGACGGGCAGGATCTGCTTCAGGCCAAACCCGGCGAGCTTCAAAGAATCCGCGGGAAACGCATTTCCCTGATTTTCCAGGAGCCGTCGCTTGCTCTTCACCCGACCATGAGAGCTGGCACTCAGATTCGCCGGGTATTGGTCGCGCATGGGACGGTTGGGGGGCGTGTATTGGACGAGAGGATACGCCAAGTCCTTGAGGCCCTGTTTTTTGCCGAGGAGGCGGAGCGCGTCGCGCGCTCTTACCCGCATCAGCTCAGCGGAGGGCAGCGCCAGCGCGTGCTCATTGCCCAGGCCATTGCCTGCGGGCCGGCCGTAATCATCGCCGATGAACCCACAGCATCGCTCGATCCCACGACTCAGATGGAAATTCTGGGGGTTTTTCGGGCCCTGCGCAAAAGCTTGGGCCTCACCATGATGTTCATTACCCACAATCCGGCGCTGCTCGCGGGATTTGCCGATCGCGTTTTGGTTCTATACTCCGGGCGAGTGATGGAACTGGGGCGGGCCGAGGAGATATTGGCTTCGCCTAAGCATCCTTACACGCAGTCGCTTTTCCAGTCGATTCCGCCCCTTCCGGGCGCGTCGCGCAAAGCGGGCAAGCAAAAGTTGCCCGCAATTGCCGGCGATTCATTCTCATCTTCGTTCTCTCGCGCTGGATGTCCGTTCGAACCCAGATGCCCGGAGCGTATGGACATTTGCAAATCACGCGAGCCGGGATTGGTAAACTTGAGCGAAACGCACACAGTTTCCTGCTTCCGGTATGAAGGC
>DATAIH010000181.1:0-23418 GCA_036262755.1 Candidatus Acidiferrum sp. | reverse complement strand
GCTAGGGGTCTCATTGCACCCCGACCTGTTCCTCTTACGGATTCGCGCGGGCAAACCTGTTCAAGCCCGGTAAGCTCCCGCGAAGTTCGCCGACTGGTAAAGTTCCTGGCGCGCGAATCAACACGCTCCAAATGCCGGCCTTCCGATGTCAGGGCGATTGCACGCCCTCGGTGTTGACATAGAGTGCGTAGAGAGACTGACTGGCGGCCATGAACAAGCGGTTTTTCTTGGCGCCCCCAAAGCAAAGATTGGCACAGGTTTCCGGGATATGAATTCTGCCGATGAGCTTGCCGTCGGGCGCGAACACGTGCACACCGTTAAAGCCTTCGCCGGCCCACCCGGCAGCGGACCACACGTTGCCGTCCACATCGCAACGAATACCGTCCGATGAGCCAGGCGACATGTTTCGAAACATGCGGCCATTCTTGAGCCGCACGCCATCCTCGACGTCGTACACGCGGATGGGACGGGGATCGCCCGCGTGTTTCGGTTCGCCGGTGTCCACGATATAAAGTTTTCTTTCGTCAGGAGAGAAACAGATGCCGTTAGGCTTATCCATGTCGCTGGCCACGACGGTTGCCTCGCGCGTCTTCGGGTCCAGGCGATATACGTTCGCCGGTAGTTCAAAGGACGCTTTGTGCCCTTCGTAATTGGACATGATGCCGTAGCCCGGATCGGTGAACCAGATCGCGCCATCGGAATGGACCGCAAGATCGTTCGGGGCGTTCAGTGGCTTGCCTTGAAAGTGATCCATCATCACCGTGATTGTGCCGTCGTGTTCAGTTCGCGTGAGGCGGCGCGAATCGTGCTCGCAAGTGAGAAGTCTGCCTTGCCGGTCCCTATAGTTGCCATTGCTGTAGTTCGAGGGACTGCGGAAAACGCTGACCTCCCCGGTGTCCTCCAGCCATCGCAGCAGGCGATTATTGGGAATGTCGCTGAACAGGAGGTAGCGCCCGTCCCCAAACCAGACCGGTCCTTCGGCCCAACGCGCACCCGTGTACAGGCGTTCGACCGCGGCGTTACCGACCTTATATTTCGCGAAGCTTGGGTCGACGATTTCAACCGCTGGGTCAGGATAGACAACGCTAGTCTTCCGTTCTTGCTGTCGTGCGAGCGCCAAAGACTCGAACGCCAACGTGGTCGTGGCCCCCGCCGTGGCGTTTATAAAAGTGCGTCTGTTCATCTGGAATCCTTCGGCAAAGCGATTTGCTCGATGCAATGTATCACGACTTGTTTCTCGCACACCCTCTCGGCATATCCGGATTGGGGAAGGGCAGTTCTCCTGGACCTGGGCAGACGGCCGCATGCGCACTCACAAGATCGGTTCTTTGCATGGCGTTAGCTTGCATTCGGGTCCCAGCGCAGGGCAACGTCACGTCCGCTAAACGATGATGGCGACGAGCCAAAGAGCTTATTCGTAGCGCAGCGTGACTAGGGGATCGACACGCGCCGCACGGCGCGCTGGAGCGTAGCGCCACCAACGCCATCAGCGGTCTTCCCATAGTTTTGGAGCAAACCGCAGGTAGAAATATGGGCCGATCGTGTCCGAGGGCTCCGCGCCGGATTTCCAGTACAGTTTCCTTCAGCACTAAGCTAGCATTCATGCAATTTCGCGTTGTAAAGAAATGAGGAGGACGGATGAGACAGATGATGTACGTCTTGGCGGCCTGCGTACTGCTGATTCCGCTTGGCATCGCTGGGTGCAGCGAATCCTCGTCGATGGGATTGCAGGCTGATCGCGAGCCTGAGACGCTGTCGCGACGCCTGGCGCAAACGAACGGAACCATCAAGATCGTCGGCCTCAAGGACCAAGTAAGAGTGGTTCGAGACCACACCGGTATTCCGCACATCTACGCGAAAAATGTGGACGACCTGTTCCTCGCTCAAGGATTTGTCCAAGCACAGGATCGGCTATTCCAAATCGATTTGTGGCGGCGGTCCGCACAAGGACGCCTCGCGGAAATTCTCGGACCCGAGTTCGTGGAACGAGATCGCCTCGCGCGGCTGATGCATTACCGCGGTGATATCGAGGCCGAATGGACCAGCTATGCGCCCGATGCAAAGCCAATCGTGGAACAGTTTGTCAAGGGCATCAATGCGTGGGTCACCATCGCCCGGAAAAATCTCCCAATCGAGTTTACCTATGCCGGCTATGCGCCGGAGCTTTGGAAACCCGAAGATGTGCTTAGCCGTGCCGAAGGATTCACCATGGGAGGCAACGCACTGGGAGAGGTGTTCCGCGCGCGCCTCACAGCGCTTGTCGGTCCCCAGTTGGCCGCGCAGTTACGCCCTCCCGAGCCTAGGATTCCCGTGAAAGTGCCGGCCGGAGTCGACCTGGGTCTCATCGACGATCATCTCGAAGCGCAGCTGTTGACCATCGGCGCCGGGGCACGATTCAGCCAACTCGAAAAGCAGGCGCTCAGGACCGACGGCGAGCTCAGCCATCTAGAAGGCAGTAACAATTGGGTGGTCAGCGGCCGAAAGTCCGAAACGGGAAAGCCCTTGCTGGCCAATGATCCCCATCGCAATCTAGATCATCCTTCGCTTCGTTATTTGGTGCACCTGAATGCGCCCGGCTGGAATGTCATCGGCGCCGTGCAGCCGTACCTGCCGGGCGTCTCTGTGGGCCACAACGAGCGTATTGCCTGGGGCCTCACCGTATTTCTGACCGATGCGCAGGATTTGTATATCGAAAAACTCAACCCGGAAAACTCGCGGCAATATCAATATCGAGGAAAATGGGTCGATCTGGAAACCGAAAAAGACCGTATCGCGGTAAAAGGCCATGACACGCCCGTTGACGTCGAGTATCAATACACGATTCACGGACCGGTAGTGACAACGGACTCCAAAAGGCATGAGGCCATCGTACTTCGGTGGAGCGGTGCGGAGCCCGGTACGGTCGGCTATCTGGGCGATTTATCCCTCGATCGTGCGCACACTTGGGAAGAGTTCCGGAAGGCGCTCGCGCACCACAAGATGCCGGCAGAGAACTTCGTCTATGCCGACGTTGACGGCAACATCGGATACCAAGCTGCCGGGTTGTCGCCGGTTCGGCCAAACTGGCCAGGTCTCCTTCCGGTGCCAGGGTGGACGGGTGAATACGAGTGGAAGGGCTGGTTCTCGCTCGATGACTTGCCGCATGCCTTCAACCCGGACAGCGGATTCCTGGCGACGGCGAACAATGATGTGCTTCCGCCCGGCGAGAAACGGCCCATCGGTTATGACTGGTCTAATCCGGCAAGGATCAACCGCATCCGCGAAGTTCTCACTTCCCGCGAAAAGTTCGGTCTTACCGATTTTGAGAAGTTGCAGCACGATGCGGTGGCATGGAACGCCGAACAGCTAGTCCCGCTGCTGACTCGTCTCAAATCGGACGATGCCGACGTCGAACACGCGCGTACACAACTAGTCTCCTGGAATAAGGATATGCTGCGTTCCAGCACCGCAGCGACGATCTACTTCGTTTGGGAGGAGAAGGCCCTCGAGCTGCTCGTGGGCAGCAAGATCGCCGGCCCGCTTGCAGTGGAGTACGCCCGGCGCGGCGGCGATGTTCTTGTCCCGGCGCTAACCGACCCGGGCCATCCGTGGTTTGGACAAAACGCGGCCAAGGACCGGGACGCGCTTCTCATGGAGGCCCTGGCCGCCGCGGTCAAAGAACTCAAACAGAAGTTCGGGAATGACATGTCGCAATGGGCCTGGGGGTCAGTGCACAGCGCCACGTTCCAGCATCCTTTGGCAGTCAATGCCCAGATGGCTTCCCTCCTCAATGTGGGCCCGATCTCACGGGATGGCTATGGCTTAACTCCGTTATCAACCGGCGGCAAAGGCTTTTCGCAGACGGTTGGAGCTACTTTTCGCGAAGTGATAGACGTGAGCGACTGGGACCGCTCGGTGGCAACCAGCGCACCCGGCCAGTCCGGACAACCGGGCAGCCCGCACTTCCGAGACCTCGCGAAGCTGTGGGGCGACGAACACTACTTTCCGCTGCCGTATAGCGACCCCGCAGTAAGCGCGAACGCAGAAGCCACCTTGCTCTTAATACCCGAAGAGTAGGCCCAACAAGGAGAGATCATGAAACGAGAATTAGCGACGTTAATGGTTGTTCCTCTTCTGCTCGGTGCCATCCCCACGCTGTTCGAAGCACAGCAAGAGAAGAGACCGCAGCCGGGGACCAGGCTCACCGATGAGCAGATCCAACAGTGGGTTGCTCCGATGCGCGCGGGACGAAAGCTAACACCCAAGAGTTGGCCTAACGGAGCGAAAGTCGCGGTTTGCCTCAGTTGGGACATGGACAACGAAACCTTTGAGATCGCCGCAGGAAACAGCGCGCCGGTGGTGCTGTCGCAAGGCGAGTATGGCTTCACCGAAGGGCTACCCAGGATTATGGCGCTGTATGACAAGTACAACATCCCAGGTTCGTTCTACATCCCTGCGGTGACCGGCATCCTGTATCCGACAATGATTCAGGAGTTCAAAAAGCGCCCCCGCCTCGAGATCGGAATACATGGGTGGATTCACGAGAGGCTTACGGACCTCGACGACCAGGCGGAAGAGGAGCGGCTCTTGAACAAGGCGATCGAGTTTTGGACCGGTGCTCTAGGCAAGAAGCCTGTGGGGTACAGAGCGCCTTCATGGGCATTCAGCAGATATACCCTCGATCTCATCCGCAAAGCCGGATTTCAGTATGACAGCAGCGCAATGGCCATGGACGAGCCGTACGAGCTGCTTTCAAACGGCCGGCCAACCGGCATGGTCGAATTGCCGGTCGATTGGATTCTTGACGATTACCCTTACTTCGTTTCGAGCGGCTCACTCCCGTCGCCTGAACTCATTTTTAAGGTTTATCAGGATGAATTCGACGGCGCGTACAGGGAAGGCACGATGTTCATGTTGACGCTGCATCCGATGGTATCGGGACATCGTTCACGAATCGCGCATCTCGACAAGCTGATTGCTTACATGAAATCTAAACCAGGCGTTTGGTTCGCAACCGGTCAGCAGATCGCGGATTACGTCCGGCAGAACTTGAACTGAGCAAGGTACGACGTGTGGTCGTGTGCAAGATATCCTGTACCGTGCCCCTTGTGTTCTGCTGCGCTTCCACAATCCGCGCCTCCTTTTTGAGGAGAGCGAGAGCCGTGGCATGTGCGTTCACAGCGATTGTAATGTTCCCTGCACTCGGATCAACATCAGCTCGTCAATTAACAATTGAAGGTAATATTCTTCTTGGTCGAGGGGGGATAGGGGTATCGATCGGCATCTTGGTCGCATTGCTCGGTGGAGCTTGTGTCTTTGGCGGCCAGCTGGACTAGAGAAGCGGAAACAATGACAAAGCGACGATTCCTGGTCGCACTGTGCAGCTTAGGGTGTGTACCTCTCACGTATGCGCAAAGCCGCAATGTGGAGGAGGCGTTCGCGGCAGTGCCTTTCGAACAGTGGACGGCGGAAGGCGCGAAGGCGGAGCTCCCATGGCACCCACGAATCACCTCGCCGAAACTCACCTTGCATCAGAGGATCGCGGTCGGCCTGGAAGTGGAGTTGGGCGGAAATGAGTTGGTAAAGCGATGTTGCGACGGTCAAGCAATGGCACTCGTGGAAATTCGGGACCAGCAGGGCCTCACCTACCGAAACTATGGCGATAAAGACTTGAAAGACGCCAAACCCGGCCTCAGGCAGTCCGTGGTGAGCCTATCGTGGCAAGTCTTCCTGCTGCCGGGCGAGTACCAGGCTACTATCGCGTTCTACTACACCGGTCGAAACGGACACAGCATCACTTCACGGAGAATCCATGTTGCCCCGTTGAAGCATGAGCCACTGCCGGGATCGTGGCAGGATCTCCCAGCGGTGGAATTCTGTGACCCGCAGCCAGAGGGTCTGGACGCATTCCTGCTACCGAATACTGAGGGGCGCCTGCGCCTCCCCGCTAAAGCGAGCCGCCGAATCCACATCGAAATTCTGGAAAATCTAACGCCCTATCCAAGCGAGCGGCGCGAGCCAAAGCTGTATACGGATCGGCTCAGCGTGTCCCTGCCCATCCTGAAAACATTCAGCCAGCTGCAGGTTGAGAACGGAAGTCTGGGCCTGTCGGTGCTCGACTTCACACGTCGCAGCGTGATTTTCGACCAGCAGGATATTAGCCAGGGGCAAGTGTCCTGGGCGAATCTGAAAGACGCAATGGCGGCAAACTCTGTGACAGCGGTCGATGTACATGATCTTGAGCAAGGCGAGCAGTTCGGAGAGTTTTTCGGGGGCGAAATGACTCGGAGGCTCAATGAGACCCCAAGTGATGGTGCTATGCAAGTTCTCATCGTCATCAGCGAGCCAATGGATCTGGGATCGCGGGCAGCGATCGAAATTGCCCCATCAACGCGAGGCAACTTCGCGGTGTTCTATGTGCGGTGCGATTTCCTTCAAATGTCGGCTTTAGTGAAGCAAACTGCGGTTTTCGCCGCGTCAGTAGAACCGAGCCAACAAAACTTAGAAAGAGCAATGGATGGGATAGGTAAGGCGCTGAGAGAACTGAAGCCGAAAGTGTTCGCGGTGGACTCTGCCCAGCGCGTGCGTGAGGCACTCGCTGCCATTTTGCATGACATTTCACAGATGTGAAGGCAGTGTCCGCAAAACCAGTAAAGCTCCCTCGAGCGAAGTCAACCTTTGCAACTCACACAGGCGTTCGACTTCCAGCCGCCTAAGTCAGTGAGGTGCGGCAGGACAATCAATGGCTTGGCCCAGATCTGGAACCTGACCGCCGGATGACTATTTGGCTTTGCCAGCTAAGAATTCCAGCGCTTTGTCAAGGGCAGAGTCGCGACCGTTAGCAAGGTCCTCTTCGGGAAAGATGGGAACCTCGACATCCGGTGGCACGCCGGGTCCATCGAAAGCCTTGCCGTCTTTCGTCAGATAGATTTCATTAGGAAGCCCAAAAGTCCATCCGCTTGGCAGCCTGCGGTCGAGAACGTCGGAGAAGACACCCTGGGTATTTGCTCCCATGCGGGTGACATGGGGCAGGCGGTCAAGCAGCGCCATGGTGAATGTTTCGGCCGCGCTGACGCTGTCTGCGCTCGTGAGTAGAACGACGGGGCCACGGAAGCCGGGCCGCTGGCTGACATGCACCATAACCGGCTGGGGCGGTGTTCGATGGTCCGCATCGCGAATGTCGTTGCGAGTCACTTTGGAGGACGCCAGGTACTCTTGTGTCGCGAGGCGCGAGGCGATGGAGATGCCGAAGACGTCAGAGCCGCCACCGTTGATGCGGACGTCGATCACCAGCCCGGTTAATTTCGCGGAGTCAGCAAAGATGTTGTCGAGAGCAGTTTCGAGCACCTCGACCTGTTTCACGAACTCCCGATCATTGGAATAACCGTCGAAGGAGTGAATCCGCAAGTAGCCGATCGCACCAGTCCGAGGGTTGTCTCCGGAGTCCGATGCGGATGGCTGCCGCGACGAACGCAATACGCCAAACTGCAACTGCTTGTTGCAGAAGTCACGGAATCCTTCGCTCAGGTATTCCTTTTCGATAATCTCGGTGATGCGAGCGGCGTTTTTTCTCTGCATGGGATCCGCAGCCGGACGGTAGCCGTGAAATCGCTGCTGGATGGACTTGGCGCGGATGCTTGTATGGGCGTCATGCAAGGGCCTGATCATTTCGCTAAGAAGACGGAAGAGTTCTTCAGGCGTCGTTTCCGGGGTTACCTGCGGGCGAAACTTTTTGTCCACCGCGAGCCAATCCATCTGGCGCAACGCGAAAAAGGGATAGTGTTCGGAGAAAGTTTCCCAGAAGACCTGATAATTCGCGAGCGGGGTATCGGCGGGAGGGTGGTCGCAAAGCTGGGGTCGCGAACCTGTGCGGCGGAGCAGAATGTTCGAGAGGCTGCCATCTTCGTGGAGCCAGCGAGTGTCCGGGGATGACCCCGGAAATATGCGCAGCGTACCGTCCTGTCCCGCAAAGACGATTTCATGAAGCGAGCTCGCTTCCGTCCTTCGCGTGGCCTTGACCGACAGTATGCAACTGAGCGTCGTGATTTCATAAGCTCGCAGATTGTCTCCTTGAACTTCAATGAGCTCTCCATAGCCGTCGGTGAGCCATCGCCCATCGAGAGATTCTTTGGCCCGTTGGACCTGCGTGCTTGCAGAAAGCGGAAGTAGAAACAATGCAACACTGGCGCAAACAACTATACGAAGCTCGGCCTTGCGTTGCATATTCATCCGTCGCGAGCCTCCGCTCGGTTATCCGAAGCCCGACAGCATACCAGGTGCATGTAGTCAGGAGGCACACGGTGCTAAGAACTGACGCGCAAGGAAAGGCATATTGTCTTCGCCACGTGAGAGAATGCCAAAACCTCTACTCACGCCTTGCCTTTCGACGGGGCGCGGCCTTACGGCAATCAAAAAAGGGAGTGAAAGATCGTGAGGGGGTGAGAGACGTGGTCCGGCCTGCCACCGTTCGCCTTCGGCCAAACCCAGGACAGAGAAACGGTAAAAACCTGTGCCGTTCTCACCCCAGGACTAAGGAGAGCTTAGACCCCTCTATTGCCGGTTTCAAGAACATTTAAACTTGATCCTTGATGAACTGCGCCGAAACTCTTCCTCCCGGGGCGAAACTCAAGGCACCCATCCATTTCTTGGGAGAAGACCCGGCGCTTCCGCCTGGTATTCGGTGCTCTTGCTGATTGGCTCCTGAGCCCTCCGCAACCAGCCGCCGCGGTGAGCGCCACTGCCGCGCCACTTCGGCAATGAGACAAAAGGGCGAACCATGCGTAGCGGCGAATCTAACGTGGCTGCACTTCGACGGGGTCCGGCAGGTGCACGGAATGCTGCATCAGCTCTCCAATAATCACGTTTTGGCCGTGTTGCACGTACCGCGACAGGACACTGGGCTGCAACCATTCAGAGCCCCAGGCGTTTTCAACGGCGACAATCGTATACGTTCCCGGAATCACGCCCAGGAGCGCGAAGCTTCCATCTAAATCGGTCTGGTCCCTGCGGACCATTTCCTGATGCGATTCCGGATCTTTTGGCACCAGCATGACCATGACACCGGCCATGGGCTTCTCTCCGCGCTTCGCGAATCCCTCCACGGTCACCGCGCCGCCAGCCAAGAACACGGTTATGTCGAGAGACGCGCCTGGTGCGACATTCAGCTCGTGGCCAGAGGATTCGACTCCTTGAGACGAAGTGCGCACGACGGAATAGGGCTTGTTAGCAGAAGAAACGAGGACTGCGTACTTGCCCGCCGGCAGTTCCTCGAACACCACTTCGCCGGCAGCATCGACGGGCTTGAAAGCCATGATGCGCCGCCGCGAATCTTGTAACGCGATGGAAAACTGCCTCGGGAATTGATCCCCACGCGGGAGCTTCACCGACACTTTCACCTTGCCTGCGAGTTCATTGCGGGAAGTGTCCAATTCCTGGCCATCTTTGACAAGTTCCATGTCAGCTACCTGCACGAGTTGCCTCGTGTTTAGTTCACGTCGGCGGACAAGGTATTTGCCCGCTGGAACCCCGCTCAGTTCATAAACGCCAGGGGCCACGCGTTGCACCCCTTCCGCTTGCACGTGTTCCTCAGAGTCAAAGACGCGCTTCTGAAAGTCGGGCCAGACGAACCCTTGCCGGTCGTCGGCTACATGGAAAAGCAAATGAAGGGCAGACACGGGACTTAAATGGACATCGATCTGCAGATGATCGCCCCCTTTGACCGGGATCGCCGTAGCATCGGCGGCGTCCGTTGCGCCGCTGTAATAGGTCGTCGGATAGGCGACGTCCAGAGATGGCGGTACGCCCGGCGTGGCATTTCTTGTACCGTCGGCGGAAGAAACAACTGGGTGCACGGCATACCAGGGTTTTGCCGTCACTGACACAAAGTAATTCCCAGGAGTTAGGGACGGAAACTCGTAGAAACCCTGGTCGTCCGTCGAAGCTCCCGCAGCCCAGACAATGCGGTTCATCCCGCCCGAGTGGTTTTCCCGGTAGAGTGCGACGTTTCCGCGGCGGACAGGATCACCCGACTCATCGATGATTTTCCCTGCGATGAGCGCCAAGGGCGTGAGACGCAACACCAAGTGCTCGGTGTCGAAACCCGCTCCTGTCACAATTGCGGTCGAATACTGTTCATGCTGATCAAACGCGGCGGAGATAAATCCGCGCCTCGCTCCCTGGAGCGAGAACTTACCTGCCTTGAGCTGCAGGAATTCAAAATGCCCATCCTCAGAAGTAATCATCCAGATCGCGTTGGCCCGGTTGCTAGCATCGAAGATCGAAACGCGGGCCTGCCCAAGCGCCGCACCGTCGAGCGCGTTCACGATGGTGCCGGCGATTTTGAAGCGTGCCTCCTGAACGGTGCTTTGGTCGGCGATGGGATTCTGCGCACGGAGGGTAGCGCAAGAGTGCAGCAGGATAAGCCCGAGCGCAAAGAGTCGGAATCGAGTCGATTGCAAGCGGCTGAACATGCTCATTCACGCTCGGTAATCAGCGGCAATTGCAGACGCACCTTCTGACCGGCGACCACCCGAATGACCTGTGATTTAGGCTCATATTTGGCCATGGCCTCCTCGCTTGCGTATTCCAGGTCTGGCTGTTGGCGATCGAAGGCAAAGATCTGGTAAACACCAGGAGGCAGCTGGTGCAATTGAAATGTCCCATCCGTGGAAAGCCAGGCAACGCGGAACTGGCCAGTACTGTCAGCGGTGGGAACGAAATAAACGTTGCCTTGGGACGTGCCTGGGGATGTGAATCCGGTCTTATCTACACTCCCCGCCGGCGTTCTTTCAATCTTGCCTTCGACCTCCGCGCCATCGTCGCGCACGGTGATTTCAATAGGCGCTGTTGTGCTCCCTTCACCGACAACCAGGGGCTGGCGCAGCAGATTCGTGCCACCAGAAGTGATGGACGAGGCGTATCCGATTGTGGTGTTTACCGCTACGCGGTAGCGGCCGGGTTGCACATTTTCGATCACCAGTGGCGAATCGTCATCTGGTCCCTTGGGGGAACGCAAAAAAGCCCCTGGCGTAGGTCCAAACTCCTCTAGAGGGATCAACGACACATTCAGGTAATTTCGGCGCCGTTCAGTCCCAGAGCCAGAGCGAATGCCGCCGCCCGACATCGATCCCTCGGTCGAGCTTTCCGGGTTTTGAAATTCTTCCTGAACCGTCACGGGGATAGAACCGTTCGGCAACATCGTCATTACCGGTCCTCCCACGGCGGAACCTTTGACCGTCAGAGTCGAGACTCCGGTCATCGCCTCGGGGCCATAGACCATTGCCCGGACAAGATAAGTTCCTTCCGGGAGAGCGCCCAGGATCAGCTGCTCCGTCGCGTTGTACGACAGCGAGTAACCTGGGCCCTGACTCGCTAGTGGCCACACTGAAATTCCAATCGACATTCCGGTGGGCGCGTTTGCAACTCTCATTCTCACCGGATAATACGCTCGCCGCTCAAGCGAAACACTCGCCCTGAAGGTGCTGCCCGCCGATAACCGAATGATGGAGGCCGCTGCGAAGCCCGCCGCGGAAGGATAGTAGACGGGCGGGTAGCCATACAGCTGTCCAGAAGGGTTAAAGGTCAGCGGATCGCGGTCGAGCAGTTCATGAGTCACCAGCTTGTAGGACCCCGCGGGAAGTTCCACAAAGCGGAATTCGCCATCGGACCTGGACCACACCGTTCCGGCAGAATCCCAATGCTCCCGGCCTTCACGCACTTGTCGTCGAAAGAGCTCCACTTGGATTCGGTCAAAGGCGTCGGACCCGGGCAGAAAGACATGGCCAACAACGAGCGCCTCTGGCTCGAGCGGGATTGTGAGTTCCTGCTCCGTGCCGCCTGCCTGGAGCATCGGCGGCTCGCTATCGGTTGGAAGAAATCCCGGTTTTCGGGCCAACAGCAGCGAGGGACGATTGGTCGCGAAGTTTTGGACGGTAGCCCCGCCGGCGGGCTGCCCCTCCCCACCTGCGAATACGAATTCAAAATGGCCGCGATCATCCGTCAATGTGGCAAAACGGTTGTCCTGGGAAAATACCAGTGCCCGCGCAATCGGTTCATGGGTCACCTTGTTCAGAACCGTACCCCGGATGGTGTTGCTTTCTTGTTGGACTATCCCGTTAGTCTGCGCACACAGCGGGTCGGTGGCTGCGCAGCACGAGAGAAAGACGGTGCCGAGCGAGAGGACACTCAATGGTCGCGGGCCGAACATACCCTTCGAATCCAAGCGAAAGCACGTCTCCATGCTTACGTTTTGTTTTTGCCGATGTTTAGCATACAACAATTTTAACCTTTCTGTAACAGGCCGCTGGACTCGTTCGATTCAGCATGAAGTCCGACCGATGACCATCGCAGCGAACTCACATGTTTCAGAACTCTCAGGTACGAACCCGGACCGCTTCGATTGTTGTTGACATTCGACATCAAGAAGATTATCTTGTTGTCGGCATTCGACACCAATGGCACCAGATCCATCTCGACTCGATCTTCTCCAGGGGACTCTTGATCTGCTGATCCTGCGGGCGCTCCGCTCGGAAGCCATGCACGGATGGGCAGTCTCTGAGCGCATTCAGCAAATTTCACACGATATCTTGCAGGTAAATCAAGGCTCACTCTATCCCGCGCTCCACCGGCTCGAACACCGCGGCTGGATTAAGGCCGAATGGGGGATTTCGGAACTGGGCCGGCGGGCGCGCTTTTATGCACTCACTGCCGCTGGTCGGAAACAGCTCGAAATCGAGACGGAGAACTGGAGCACGCTGAGCGAGGCCATTGCCCGGGTATTAAGGATGGCTTGATATGTTCTGGGAACGCGTTGTTCTACGAGTGCGGGCCTTGCTTTTTCGTCGCCGGATGGACGAAGAGCTAAAGGAAGAACTGCAGTCGCATATCCAGATGCAGGCATGGAAAAATCGGCGCAGGGAACCGGATCCGGCGGAAGCAATGCGACTGGCGCGATTGCAGTTCGGCAGCCTCGTGTGCGCAACGGAAGAATGTCGCGAACAGAGGGGCATTTCTTCCATCGAGATCTTCGCAAAGGATGTGCACTTCGCCTTCCGCTTGCTGCGCAAGTCTCCGGGTTTCACCGCCATCGCGCTGCTTACTTTGGCCCTGGGCATCGGCGCCAACACCGCCATTTTCAGTGTCGTCAACGCAGTCTTGCTTCGGCCGCTGCCCTACCCGGATCCAAGCCAGCTCGTTCTTGTGTCCGAGGCCCAGCCGCAGGCGGGAATCTCGGGGCTTGGGATGTCCTATCCCACCTTCACTGAACTCCGGGATGTTAATCACGTGTTCAGCGCAATCGCCGGCTTTGGTGGCCACGCTCTGGTGCTTACGGGCTCCGGAGAGCCTTCCGAGGTGAGCACCGTGGTTGTGACGTCTGAGTTCTTTTCGGTCCTCGCGGCGGAGCCCCTGCTGGGCCGAGTGTTTGTCCCCGAGGACGGCCGGAGCGGGGCGGCCGCGGTGGTGGTCCTCAGCGAGAATTTATGGCGCAACCGATTTGGAGCCGACGCGGGCATGGTGGGCCGTTCGATCACCCTCGATATGCGTCCTTACACCGTAATCGGCGTGATGCCCGCGAGTTTTCACACGCCCTTCCTCAATCAGGCAAACCAGGTTTGGATCCCGCTAGCCCAGGACCCGCTGTTTAGCGTTTGGATGACTAAGCCACCTCGGGACCACTGGATGGCAGTGATCGCGCGAGTGCGCTCCGGCATTTCCTCCACTCAGCTGCGGGCGAAATTGGACACCATCGGTGCACGGCTGGCCAGCGCATTTCCGGCGGAGAAAGGATGGGTGATTAGAATTGAGCCGCTGCAACAAACAATCACCGGCGACGTGAAATTGCCATTGCTCCTGCTGCTCGTGGCTGTCGGCCTAGTACTCCTGATTGCGTGCGCGAACGTAGCAAACCTCCTTTTGAGCCGCGCGACCTCGCGGTCGAAGGAAGTCGCTATTCGAATTGCGTTGGGCGCTGGCAAGAGGCGCATCGCCCGCCAACTGCTCACGGAGTGCGCCATCCTGGGGATACTTGGCGGCCTGCTCGGAACACTCGTGGCTTACTGGGGGGTAGCCACGCTCGCGCCGCTCCTGCCACCCGGTCTGCCGAAGTTTCACTCGGTTCGGGTGGATGGCTGGGTCCTAGTCTTCGCCCTTGCACTTTCCTTAGCGACCAGTCTCGTGTTCGGACTGGCACCCGTGCTTTCCGTGGCCGGGTCTGATCCGCACAAGGAACTCGGCGAAGGCGCTCGCGCAGGAGAGTCGGCGGGCCCGCGTCGAGCCCGCGCTTTATTGGCTGTTGGGGAAATTGCTCTGGCAATGATTCTTCTAATAGGAGCGGGATTGCTGATGCGCAGCTTTGCCCAGCTCACCTCGGTGAATCCGGGCTTCGAACCGAATCACGTCGTGAAGGCAATGGTTTCTCTTCCACAATTTCAATATTCAACGCCGAAGCAGTGGGTGGCTTTTTCAGAGGAACTGGTGACGCGCCTTCAAGCCCAGCCCGGGATGCAGGATTCGGCTATCGCCGGTCCGCTCCCCATCGTGGATTGCTGCGTCACCCTCGGCTTTCAGATTATCGGCAATCCACCGCTAGAGGAGGGAACCTTCGACACCGCTAATTACGTCCCCGTCAGCCCGCGCTATTTCTCGGTGATGGGAATTCCACTGGTTCGTGGCCGTTTGTTCAACGAATCTGATTCCTCTTCCACGCCGGCCGTGGCGCTGATCAGCCAAGCACTGGCCAAACGCTACTTTCCGAACGAGGATCCCCTGGGCAGGCATCTCAGCTTCGGTTTCCCGGTCAACGGCGTCGCCTCGCGCGAAATTGTCGGCATCGTTGGGGACATACATGACGTTTCACTGGGCAACAAACCGGGGCCCATGCTGTATGTCCCATTCGCACAAGCGCCTCTTTATGGAGCTGAAGTAGTCGTCAAGAGCACGCTGAGCGCCTCGGCTGTCGTCGAAGCAATCCGCGCCGTAACGCACGGTATAGACAAAAATCTGCCGGTGACGGACATCTGGTCGCTCCCCGATGTATTGAACAAATCTGTGGCACAGCCCCGGTTTCGCACTTTGCTCCTCGGCTTGTTTGGCGCGATTGGGTTGCTGATCGCAGCCGTGGGGATTTTTGGAGTGATCTCTTATTCCGTTTCTCGCCGGACGCACGAACTGGGGATTCGCATGGCCCTGGGCGCGCAGCCCGGCTCAGTCCTTGGCATGATCTTGCGCGAGACGCTGGCGCTCACGCTGATTGGCATTGCTGTTGGCGCAGCTTGCGCTCTCGCTACGGCTCGCCTCATCACCCATCTGCTTTTTGAGGTGACCCCCTACGACCCGTTCACGCTGGCGCTGGTTTCTCTGGTGCTCCTTGCTGTCGGGGCGCTGGCCGGCTACATCCCGGCGCGGCGCGCCATGCGCGTCGATCCGGTCGTCGCGCTTCGCCACGAATAGCCCGCATACACGCCGAGTCGCCTTTCTGACCCTCTCCGACCAGAGGCTCGAGCAGTTTCCTTGCCTCCCCCGCCGCGCTGATTGCTGCCGGGTCGAGCTGACCGGTTCCCGGGAGCGGTTTACCCCGGCCGTAGGCTGCCGCCTTTCACCCGGTTATCCCCTTCATTCGACACACGGCCCTTTCCTGCCCTTTCACGGACCGGCCGCAACTGGTTGAGGCGCAATCATTGCTACGGGGCAACGACACTCGGGCCTTAGGAAGCTAGTCTTCTGCTTGCATTGATGCTTTGCTGCTACCTGTTCAGGTGTGTAGCTCGTGGAGGAAGTTATGGAGTATTCGGTTACGGTGTGGCGCACGCCGGTACGGGAGTCAAAGGAAGTTCTTTACCGCCTGACGTACCGCAGGGAATGGGTGGCCGAGCAAAACTGCTGGCGCGACATGCTGGTGGGGCAACAGAGGATGTAATTGCATTCGGAATAGCCATTAGCCGTGGTACGGCTCTCATCCCCCTATCTCTTTTTCAGCGCCCATCCCACAAAACGCTTTGTGCTTCCCCGTTTCATTTCCCCTCCATTGAATAACCCTGCAAGCTCCTTTCTTCCAAACCTTTAGTTCTCATGCAGCCAGTGTTTACGGTGGAGCGAGGCGACATTGTCATGGAATCACCCGAACGAGGTTGCCATTCCGAGTTAGGGGACAACTGCGTTTGTGCGACTGCTAAGAGGCACAACTTTTCCGCTTGGAATCTGAATGAACTCTTCCCGGACAGTCGCGTAGGACGGCGCGCCGACAAAGGCTCGTCGAGGCGGATTGTTGGCATGCCTGGTCGTGCAAAAAATCGATAGATCCCGGAACAAACATTCGTCGTTCGTTCTATTCAAACGCCGAGTGACTGTCCCCGAAGCGTCGCGTCATCTTTTTGCGGAATTGCGAATCCCGACAGAGTTTCTGAATCGAGTGATCGTAGCGTGCCTTGGCTTTTGATGCGGTTGCTTCCGAGGATCGGCTGCTTCCCCAAAGAAATTCAGCGAGCAGGCCGCCTAGAACGTGCTCAGCGTGGTGAGCGGCAACCCCTGTGGCCACCATCTTTTCAAAGGCTGCCCTCACTTCAGGATCTTGTTCGATTTGCCCTTTGACCGCAGCATGCACGGCTATGTGGGCCAGAGGGTTCACCGTGCTGCCCTGAAACTCGATTTCGTAGGGGGCCCCGTCGTGCAGGTCTGCGAATTCAAGCGCGTTGTGAACGTGCTTCAGGTGCATGTGTACTTGCATGGCTTGGCCGAGGAGTCGGTCGTCCCTGGGAAGCGCATCGACTGCGCCCGCCTTGACTGCTTCATAGGTGAGCTTATGGAATTCTCCCATTAGCTTGCTAAGTTTCAGACGTTCGTGGTCGTCCATTTCCTGCACCCCTCCCGCCCAACAACAAAGAGCTTAACCCCTGGAGCCGGAATTTTGACAGTGCGGACGCTTTTCTCTGGCATCGCCCGGATCTCCCGTCACGGCAGCAACGCCGGCTAGGCAAGATAAACGATCCTTGAGCCATGGGTCGACGCCCCTCAAAAAAAGTTGCAAAAAGTGCTTGACACCGATACTGTGTGTAACACAGTATGTGGCATACACTATATGACGTCCGGTATCAGCAACCACGACCTGTTTGAAAACCTGCGGCTGGAGCTGCGCCGCGGCTCGCTGGTGCTGGCGGTGCTGGCCGCGCTGCGCAAGGAGCAGTACGGCTACACACTCAGAAAGACCCTTGCAGAACAAGGCATGGCCATCGACGAAGGCACACTGTACCCGCTGCTGCGGCGGCTAGAAAGCCAGGGCCTGCTCATCAGCGAATGGCGAGAAGAAGAAAAGCGCAACAAACGGTTTTATCGCCTCTCCTCGGACGGCAGGGTGATCCTGAAACAATTGCTCGCGGAGTGGCAAAGCATCAATTCTTCCCTGAACGGAATGCTGTGACGATGGTGAGGAGCACGCCATGGAACTTTTAGATCGTTACTTACGCGCCGTGAAATTCTTCCTGCCGCGCCGGCAACAGGACGACATCCTGCGAGAACTTTCGGAAAACATCTTGTCTCAAATGGAAGACAAGGCTGCCGAGCTCGGCCGTCCGCTGAACGAAAGCGAGCAGGGGGCGATTCTTAAACAGCACGGCCATCCTTTTCTAGTGGCGAGCCGCTTTCGGAATACTCCGGTCCAGTACTTGATCGGTCCCGTCGTGTTCCCCTTTTACTGGTTCGTGTTGAAGATCCTTTTTTGGATCGGCCTGGGAGTCTGCGCCTTGAACAGCGTCGCACTGCTCAGCGGCGGCGAGCCCGTACGGCAACTCCTCCATGGGCTTCTCGGCTTCGCAAACGTAGCCCTACCGGTGTTTGGCTGGGTGACCTTCGTATTCGCGGCACATGATTTCTTCCAAGCCAAGTTTCGCCTTGTTGATAAGTTGAACCAGCGCTGGGATCCCCGTTCGCTGCCGGCAATCGCAACGACGCCGCGAAAAGTCCGGCGCTCCCAATCCATTTTTGGGCTGATTGCCGGCACCGTTTACATTGCCTGGCTCCTGGCCGCGCCTTACCACCCCTATTTGATCTTTGGACCGGCCGCTCGAGCGCTGAGGCTCGCGCCCGAGTGGCATCGGTTCTATCTGCCGGTAGTGGTGCTGGCGATTGCCGGATTGGCGCAGGCGGCAATCACTCTGGTTCGTCCGGAATGGACCTGGCTCCCGCCGGTGACGCGCCTCGTGTCGAACGTCGCGGTTCTGGTCATTCTGCGCTCGATCCTGAAGGCCAACTCGTACGACTTTGTACTCGTCGCCGATTCCGCCAATGGCGCGCGCTACGAGATTGTGGCGCACATCGCCAACATCGCCATTCTTTGCACGTTGGCATCCGTCGCGCTTGGCTTGTCGATCGCCCTGATGATCCAAGCCTGGCAATGCTTGAAGGAAATACGCCAATGGATTCGTAGGCGCGGCAATCCGCTGCCTTCGCGCATTTCTTAGATGCTAGCGCGTCTGAGCTTAACGGAATTCGGGAGGTGAGGTCGTGAAATTTCTCTATCGCAGTTCGCAGGCAGGGCAACCCGGAAAATCAAGGGGCAGGTTGCTCGAGCTCTCTCCCGACGTTTACCAGGCCTGCGTCACCATTTTAGGAATTTGCGGAGAGTAAGGAGCACCTTATGGACTTGGTGGATCGCTACTTGAAAGCCGTAGAAAATGCCCTTCCCGCGGCCCAGCGCCAGGACATCCTCAGCGAGTTGTCGGAGGACATCCACAGCGAAATGGAAGACAAGCAGAGCGAACTGGGGCGGGCCCTGACGGAAGAGGAGCAGCAGGCGTTGCTCAGGCAGCGTGGCAATCCGCTGCTGCTGGCCGCGCGCTACCGGCAGGACCACCGCTCGCTGGCGATTGGCCGACAGCTCATTGGCCCGGTGCTGTTTCCCTTTTATGTGAAGGTTCTGTCTTTCAATCTTGGGATCACCTTCGCGATCATCGCCGCGATTTTTATCGCGCTCGGCGTGAGCGGACAGAAGATCGGATTCCATGACATTGTTTCGACGTGCCTGCTGCAACTTTTCATTCAACTGGGGATCGTGACCCTGATTTTCTCGCTGGTGGAGAGACACTGTTCGAGGCATCCAGATCGTTGGGACCTCAGCGGATTCCGCGGCGGTCTGCGGATGGGGGTGAAGGTTGCGAAGAACATTGACGTGCAAATCCCGCTGGGCACTCCCCATGTCTCGCGCTTCGAGTCCGTGTCGATCATTGTGGCTTCGGGGGTGGCGCTCGCGTGGATAACGGAAGTGCAGAGATATCCCTTCCTCATACTGGGTCCTGCCGCGGCGTTCCTGAAGCTTGCGCCTATCTGGTATCGGATGTACTTCCCGATCGTGCTGCTGACGGTTGCGGAGATCGTGCGCGCGATTATCAATCTCGTGCGGCCGGACTGGACGCGTTTTCGCGCGGTTTTCAGCTTAATACTGCACTCCGGAGGGCTGGTGGTGGTGTATTTCCTGATTAAGGCGGGCAGTTGGGTCACGGGAGCCGGTTCCGCAGTGAATCGCAGCGCCGATTACGCGCAAGCTGTGGCCATTGTGAATCAGTGTTTTTACTACCTCTTGATCGGTGCTGCCGTGGTCTCCTCGGTGACCATCGTTGTGCGAGCCGCCGCGCTCGTTCGCCAACTGCGCCGGCCGGACGAATCAACACACATGAGCGAGGCAGCCAAGCAAGGAAATTAGGAAAGGAACGAACATGTTGCGAGCCTTCTTCGTTCTGCTGTCATTGATCACCGACTACGACACCGTCAGCAGCCTGTGTCATCAGGCGCTCACGGTGGGCCTGGCCAACTCCTGCATTCTCTCGCTCGTTGGGTTTCTGTTCTTCTTAAGCCGTGTTCGGCATACGGTCAAAAGCGCGGATGAGACGCACGTCACGCCGATGCGCAGTGGTTCTTCATTGCCGCACCTGATGGGAAAAGAAGTAAGCCGTCCACGGCACAGTTAGAGACGGGAACACACTCAACGTCCGGTCCGACGCAAACACCGGTGCGGAGTTCCTGTCGTATCCTTTCCGGCGTGCCGATACAGACCCAAACGCTGACTGCGGTGATTGCAGCACGACACATAGGCCACGCCTGAGATTCTCCGGAAGCTATCTTCACCCGAGGAGTGAGCGCGATTCTTTGGCATACCACTTGTGTGGTGCCCCTAGGCTAAGGGACCCAAGCCGCCAAAGCGGAGAAAGTACGCTTCCTACGACGGGCAAGGCGCAAAGTTCTCCGTCTGTTCGACTCCCGCTTTCTTCAACTCCGCCATAAAGGTAATTGGGTCCACTGCGTCAGCCAGGTAGTGCAGGCCAGGCTCGACGGATTTGCCTTCCGAAATCATGCGGGCGACAAGCGCGGGCACAAGTCCATTGATCCAGTAATCGCGACGGTCCTTGTAAACGATCTGAGTTGTCAAGGCCGACCTGCGTCCTTGAGACCGCCCGATTACCTGTGCCACGGCAAATCCGTCCACCGGTAGGCGGTTTCCTCGAAATATATCCCGCACAAGGCGGACCCCGACTCGTTCGGGTAGAGGCAGCACAGCAATCAACATTGCAGCCGCGACTGTCCGAAACCCGGACAGGTAGGAATAGATGAAGACGTCACAGTCAGCGAGTCGACGGCCTATTTCGTCCGGCTCTGGAAGAGTAACCAAAATGAAGCGGCGGCGACCGATGGGATCGCCCAAATCCACGTTGCGAGAAGCGACCGACATTTTCGCGCGGGTCCACTTACCGTTGTGGAAATAGCCCGGACGGCGAACACCTGCGTGGTGGATATACCAGGCGCCATCTCGCAAAGCATTGTCCGACCACTCGCCGCTATCGCCGAAGTACACTGTCAAAGACTCGATCCTATCCATCTTGGACCGCGCCAGTCGATTGGCATAGATGGGCACGAGTTCGCTTATACCGGGCATCCAGCCGGCCGAGACGACAAACGACAATCCCAAATCCGCGGCCTCCCGGGCATGCAAGAGCATGCCTTCCTTCACAAACGTGAGACCCGCGACGTCAACATAGTGACACCGGCTCCGAAAGGCCGCCTGGGCAACGCGATCCTCGAGCAGCATCACCGGTCCGGCGCAATTGACAATAATCGAACAACGGCTACAGAAATTATCAAGGGAGCGGGCGTCGAAAACGTCAAGGCGCACGGCGGAGGCTCGGCCAGCGAATTCTGCGGCGCAAGCCAGTCCCTTAGTCAGGTCACGTCCACCGATTAGGATTTCACCGTCGCAGGATTTCAAAAGCGCGGCGGCAACGGCGCTTCCGGTTGCACCGTAACCACCAACAATTCCGAAAGTGCTCGTCCGACTCATGAGCCGACACCATAGCAAGGAATTGCAGAGTCCTGTTTTTCGGCGGTCGGACTGTACACTTCGAATCGAATGCTTTCAAGTTGAACGCTTACGAAGTCATAACTTCCCGTCACCATGAGCGAGCGGTCCGGTAAACTCCTTTAGGAATCTTTGAAAGTCGGCCGCGGCAAAGACTAAGAGAAAAGTGTAGATTAGTCCAATTGCGAAACATGGCCACACAGAGCAAGGCAACAAAGACGGGTCCAATAGCGCGAGTCGCGCTGGTGATTGGCGGCACGGCCGTATATTTTGGTCTGGCGATTCTCGGTTGGGGCGGCGTGGCGGCATTTTTCTCACACCCGGCGCTCGTCGCCCTCGCTGCGGCCACGGGCGCCATGGTGGTCGTAGCGTCGATCGCCGGTGGAAACGTGAGTCCGGGCGTTCGCGAGGATCGCAGCAACCGCTGGGTGGTCGGCGCCTTTGTGGTGATTGGCCTTTTGAACGGCTTTTTCCCGGCATACACGGATCGCATGGGGTTCTGGACCATCGATGGGGAGACGATTCGCTGGCTCGGCATCGCGCTGTACGTTGTGGGTGGGGCGCTGCGGTTGTGGCCTGTATTTGTGTTGGGTCATCGATTTAGTGGACTGGTGGCGATTCAGTCGGAGCACAAGCTGGTCACCGGAGGAATTTATGGCGTGATTCGTCACCCCAGCTATTTGGGGTTGCTCGTCAACTCGCTCGGCTGGGGACTCGCTTTTCGCTCCGGAGTCGGCGTGCTGCTCACCGTGGTTCTGCTGCCGCTGCTGGTTGCGCGCATCCGCGCGGAAGAAGCGCTGCTGCGGGCGCATTTTGGTGACGAGTACGAGGCTTATCGGGGCCGAACCTCGCGTTTAGTTCCCGGAGTATATTAGTTAGCGTTAAGAGACGGCCGCCCGCGACGGAAAGCGTTGGGAACACTTTCTTGTTACCATCCCTTGCATGCCTGATGTGCCTCTAGGTGAAGTAGTCTGTCACAATTGTTCGGGACGGACGATTCAACGACTCTCCTCGCTCGAACCAGTGATCTGGCTTCAAGCAGTTTCTTCAGAGGACGGAATTTACATCAATTACGCCTGCCCCGTCTGCAACAAGCTGACTCGCTCGCGCGTAGGATCAGAGGCCAAGATCTGGCCGGACGTGAACGTAATGAAATTCCCCGATCATCTGGATCTCTTTATGGTGTTCCTCAAATGCTCGAAAACGGGCTGCGAGTCTCCTGTGATACTGCTCGCGCCAATGAAAAACGGAGTCCGCGACGTGGATTTGATCGCGCACATCCATGAGCATTGGAGTATCCATGGGGCCGCATGTGCCAAGGGTTATCCGCCAGCGCATCCCTACGAAGTTCGGATTTGGAAGCCGGTAGAGTCGGAGCGTTAGGGTTTGGCCTTACCGGCATCTGGACTCGCCACCGGGATGGCAATAGGATCCCTCTCGTTAATCAGCGAGTCTCGGAGCCTCCGAAGCGTTCGCCGACGCCGCGAGAAGGTCTGCGGCTGCCGGAGCCGCGGGGTTCCTCATGTTTGGGGCCGTCGAAGCTGGGACATTTTCTGCCGCAGAGGATTTTACCTATGCGATGAAGAACCTAAAACGAGCAACGATCGTCGGCGAGCCTACCGGTGGAGGCGCACATCCGGTCGGAACCCGCCGCATCGCCGACCACTTTGTGGTAGCCGTCCCGATGGGAAGATCCATTAGTCCCATAACGCATGAAGATTGGGAGGGCGTCGGAGTAGAACCTGATGTTAAAGTCCCGGCACCGGAAGCGCTGGATAAGGCCTACCTGATGGCACTCGAAAAGGTGCAATCCTCCTCGAACGACGACGCAACACGCTCGGAAATTTCCGCGGAGATCGAGCGGCTGAAGGGCAAATTGGCTTCTTCGGCACACTGAACCGATGCGACCAAGCTCTTCCTCAAAAGGAGCTTGGTGTCAGAGCCTCGGAATGCGACCATGGTCCGCAGGCGGTGAGCAATGAGTGCGCTCAGAGAAGTGCTTGCAGAGGCCGGGAGGCGGCGAGTTGCCGTGGGGCATTTCAATTTTTCTGAGTTGGTCGTGTTGAAGGCGGCCGCCGAGGCGGCGGGCGAACTCGGCGTGCCGG
>DATAIH010000180.1:0-5239 GCA_036262755.1 Candidatus Acidiferrum sp. | reverse complement strand
GGGAAACCTCGTGGCAGAATTTCTCGAAGCGCTTGGCGCGGGTGGAGCGCAGGAATGAATGATGTTCTCGCGCGCTGGAACGCTCTGCCTCTCGAAGATGCGGCGAGGGAGATCTTACCCTGCTGCGGTTCGCAGGGCTGGGCGCGCGAAATGGCGTTGCGCAGACCGGTCCGGGACGAAGTCGCTCTTCTGGCGGGTTCGGATGAAGTATGGAAGAATTTGCCGCAATCCGATTGGATGGAAGCGTTTCGAAGTCATCCGCGGATCGGCGAGTCCGGCGGACCCGCGACGAGCCCGCAGCAGTCGGCCGTGTGGTCAAGGACGGAACAACAAAAGGTACGCGCGGCGGACGAAGAGGTTAAGCTTGCTTTGGCAGAAGGCAATCGCGCCTACGAGAAACGTTTCCACCGCATCTTTATTGTGTGTGCGACCGGAAAATCGGGTCCGGAGATTCTCGAGATTCTCCAGCGTCGCCTGCAAAACGACGACAAGACAGAACTCGACGAAGCCGCCGAGCAACAAAGGCAGATTGCGCACATCCGTCTGAGGAAATGGCTCACTCCATGAAACGAATCTCCACGCATGTCCTGGATATCGCCCTAGGCCAGCCGGCGAGAGACGTTGCCGTGCGCCTGGAAAGAAGGGAGAACACCGGCAACTGGGTGGCGTTGGGCTCCGCGCGCACCGACGCTCAAGGCCGCTGTGCCCAGTTGCTTCCGAGCGACGATGCTCTTCGCGCGGGGCTCTACCGTTTGAGCTTCGATACGGCGGGCTATCACCACCAGCAAAAGGTCAACGGACTGTATCCCGTCGTGGAGGTCACATTTCAGGTGCAAGAAGGGGAGTCGCAATTTCACATTCCGCTGCTGCTGAGCCCGCATGGATTTACGACATACCGGGGGAGTTAACAGAATGATGGTGCGTGGCCGGGAGGTTAGCGCGTGAGCTCGGCTATCCGCGAATGGCTCAACCTAAGTGTGCGCTGGTTCCACGTTTTTGCGGGAATTCTCTGGGTTGGGCAAACGTATTACTTCACGTGGCTGGACGGCCAGTTCCAAAAAGCTGAAGAGCGCGCCGCGGGCGGGCAGCCATCGACGGTTTGGATGGTGCACAGCGGCGGCTTTTACACGGTAGAAAAGCAGAAGTCGCTGGGGGTTAGCCCCGGGCAACTCCGCTGGTTTCGTTGGGAAGCGCTCGTCACCTGGCTGAGTGGAATGATCCTGCTGCTCCTCGTCTACTATCTGAGCTCAGGGCTCACCGATCCGGACGTTCGAGAGATCTCTCAAGGACGCGCGATTGCAACAAGTCTCGGGGTTTTGACGGGTGGATGGCTGATCTACGACTTGGCAATTCGTTTGTTTCTCGGCAAGTCGGAGGCGGCATTTGCCGCTCTTGCATTTCTGCTAACCGCGGCCGTCTCTTGGGGATTGTTGCACATCTTCAGCGCACGCGCCGCGTACCTGCACGTCGGGGCGTTGTTCGGCACCATCATGACCCTGAACGTCTGGATGAGGATTCTGCCGGCACAGCGAAAGATGATCGCGGCCGCAGCAACCGGGCAGAAATTCGATGCAAGGCTCGCTGCCCAAGCCAAGCTGCGCTCGAAGCACAATACGTTCATGGCCGTTCCGGTAGTTTTTCTGATGATCAGCAATCATTTTCCGGTAGCAACCTACGGAAACACGCATAGTTGGGAAATCTTGGCCGGCCTAATTCTTATAGGCTGGTTGGCAGCGAAGCTCATACGCTCGGCCTGAAATCGGAAAGGCATTTGGCGGCAGAAGGACGGAAATTTACGTGCCGAAAGCGACCAGCACGGCAAATCTTGCGAGCGAAATTGTGGCGCGGTGCCAGAAGCTGGCGCGCTTCAGTGAAGACTCAGGGAGCATACGCCGGACTTTTCTCTCGCCTCCCATGCGCGATTGCCAAGCGGAGGTTACCAAATGGCTGAACGGGGTGGGAGCTGAAGTAAGTCTCGATGCCGCAGGAAATTTGCGCGGATACTATCCTGGTGTCCAAGGGACAGGACCGCGATTGCTGTTGGGATCGCACCTCGACACGGTTCCCAATGCGGGAGCGTACGATGGCGTTCTTGGAGTAGTCCTCGCGGTCGCGCTGCTTGAGGGGCTCGAAGGAAGACGGCTTCCCTTCGGGATCGAGGTTATCGGATTCTCGGAAGAGGAAGGAGTCCGGTTTGGTACGCCGTTTATCGGCAGTCGCGCCCTGGTCGGCACCCTGGGTGCGGAGCTTTTGAGCTGCCGCGACAAGAACGGCGTTTCCGTCGAAGAAGCGATCGAAGAGTTTGGATTGCGGCCAGTGGAAATTCCAAGGGCCGCCCTGCGGGGGGATTGTTTGGGTTACCTTGAGTTTCACATTGAACAAGGCCCGGTTCTGGACCATCTGGGCCGCCCACTCGCGGCCGTGGATGCGATCGTCGGCCAGAACCGCCTGGAGTTTACATTTTCCGGTCACGCGAATCATGCCGGAACGACCCCGATGCACCTCCGGCAGGATGCGCTCGCAGGCGCAGCGGAGTGGGTTGTGGCCGTGGAAAGCCTCGCGCAACGCGTTTCGGGTCTGGTTGCGACGGTCGGATTCATCGAAGCCAAGCCGGGCGCGACAAACGTCATTGCGGGGGTAGCGCGCGCAACGTTGGACCTTCGCCACGCCTCCGACAGCGCACGCGCCGAGGCCCTGGAAGAGCTGACTCGGACGGCGGGGCATATCGCCGCGAAGCGCGGGTTATCACTTACCTGGAGAACCCTCTCGGCCCAGCGGGCCGTCCCGATGGACCGTTTTCTGGTGGATCAGGTTGAGCGGGCCATACGAAAAGCGGGCTGCGAGCCTCATCGCATGGCCAGCGGGGCAGGCCACGACGCCATGATTCTCGCGGAAAAAGTCCCGGCGGCGATGATTTTCTTGCGCACCTCGGGGGGCGTCAGCCATGATCCAGCCGAATCGGTTTATCCCGGGGACGTCGCCTGCGCGCTCGATTGTGGTATGCACTTGCTCGGGCAGCTGGCCGGGTCCCAGGAATTTCTGACAAGGATCGACCGTGCATAACCTGGGGCAAACTCGCAGCTCGCACAAGCACAATCATTTGCTGCTTACTCCGGACACGTTTGTGCGCACGGCCCTTCCGGGAATGAAGCAGGCTTTGGCCATCGTGCACGTCGGACCGGCGCTGGGCGCCCGGTTCACACAATACACCGTCGAGTTTGAAGCGCACGGCGAATTGGGTCCGACGGCTGCGCAGCGGTTTCTTTATGTCCTGGAAGGAGCGCTCCTCCTCGAAGCCGATGGCGACGGTCATGAACTTTGCGCGCGCGGCTACGCATATTTGGGCCAGGGGCTCGGGCATCGAGCCGTAGCAAAGCAACAGAGCCGGGTAGCGGTCATCGAAAAGCATTATGTGGCGGCTGACGGGGTGGCCGCGCCACGCTTGCTGGTTTCCAGCGAAGACGCGGTCTTGGCGCACCCGCTCGATGACGATCCCGACTTGCAGGTGAAATGTTTGCTGCCGGACGACTCGCAATTTGATTTCGCGGTCAACACCATGGTGTATCAGCCGGGGGCGGCGCTAAGCATGGTGGAAATGCACGTGATGGAGCACGGTCTGCTGATGCTCGAGGGTGGCGGTGTCTACAGGCTCGGGGACTGCTGGTATCCCGTAAAGGTCGGAGACTACATCTGGATGGCCCCGTGGTGCCCGCAGTGGTTTGGTGCCATCGGCAAAGCGCCTGCGAAGTACCTGATATATAAGGACTGGAATCGGCATCCGCTAACGAGCCCGCCACGATGATTCCTGAGGTTGACCGAGACCGCCTGGTCCAGGAGATTGAAGCGCTTGCGCAGATTTCCGATGCGGAAGCTCCGGCGGTAACTCGAATTGTATTCACGCCCACGGACCTCAAGGCGCGTGCGTGGCTGATCGCTCGATGTGAAGAAGCCGGGCTGGTGGTCCGGCAGGATTCCATCGGAAACATCTTTGCCCGTTGGACCGGGTCCGATGCGCATGCTCCGGTAGTGGGAACGGGCTCGCACATTGATGCGATTCCTAACGCAGGAAGATTCGACGGCGTCGTGGGCGTGCTCGGGGGCCTTGAAGCGATGCGGTCCCTTCGTCGCAGCGGACTTCGTCCGAAACACTCCATCGAATTGCTCGTTTTTACTTCGGAGGAGCCCACACGGTTTGGTATCGGCTGCCTTGGCAGTCGGTTGCTTTGCGGAAGCCTGTCTCCCGATGCCGCGGGAATATTGGCCGACAAAGACGGCGCGTCGCTCGAAGAGGTCCGCAAGAAGGCGGGGTTCCAAGGAGAACTCAAGGAAGTAAAGCTGCCGCGCGGTTACTACAAAGCATTTGTGGAAATGCACATCGAGCAGGGCCCGCTGCTCGAGCGCCAACGAGTCCCTCTCGGGATTGTGACTAGCATCGCTGCTCCCGCCAGCCTCAGAATCGCTGTTGAAGGGGCTGGCGGACATGCGGGCGGAGTGTTAATGCCCGACCGCAGAGACGCCCTGTGTGCGGCAGCCGAACTCATTCTCGCGATTGAAACTGTGGCGAAAACAAGCGGAGCAATTGACACGGTGGCCACCGTGGGCATTTGCGAAGTATTTCCCGGTGCCGTCAATAGCATCCCAAGCCGAGTTCACCTGAGCGTCGATCTTCGAGACACAAGCCTTGGGCGACGTGACGCCGTCTTGCGCGGTATACAGGCCGCGCGTCAAGCGATTGCGGCGAAGCGGCGGGTCTCGATCGAGGAAAGCCTGTTAAATGCGGACGCGCCGGCCGAATGTGCGCCGGGGATCATCGCGGCCCTGTCCGATTCCTGTGCCAAGTGCAAGCAGCCGTTCATCCTCATGGTCAGCCGCGCGTATCATGACTCGCTGTTTATTTCACGCATCGCCCCTGTGGCCATGCTGTTTATTCCTTGCCGAAACGGATACAGTCACCGCCCCGACGAATTCGCAGCTCCGGAAGACATTGCGCGCGGAGTGACGATACTCGCTGAGACCCTCGCCGGGCTGGCAGAATGACCCTTCCGCCGTTCCCATCGGAAATGGGGACTCTGTTTCCGAAAAAAAGCGTTCACGGCTGTAATAGCCACGAAGGGCAAAGCCGATGCGTCCGCTCAGTTGGCTATTTAGGCAATCAAGTCGAGGGAATTAATCAATCGGGATGCTGTTGAATTCAACAAACCGACTTAGAGAGGTTGCGCGTAGGTACTTGACATTACCG
>DATAIH010000179.1:0-10959 GCA_036262755.1 Candidatus Acidiferrum sp. | reverse complement strand
CCCACTCGCGTCTCCCACCTGCCTACCGCGGCAGGTTCGCGCAGCGCGGAAGTGATTTTAGTCTTCCAGGGCAGCGCAAGTCCCATTGTTCCCATTCCTGGCTCCTGTGGAATAGACGACACAGGGTCGGGAAACGTCAGGGGCTCGACGTTGGAGCTGCCGTTCGCCGGATTCTTTGGCTCCCGGCCAACGACCCACTTAACTCATTTGTTTTGTTTAAGGTAGCTGGAATGGGCAAGTTTGTATCCGCGGTATCCTTTTTGCGAGCATCCGCTCAATCGGGAGTTATTTCGGAAAAGGGTGGTGATGCGGATTGGAAAAACTGTACCAGAAGCTCGGAAACCCTTGCCGGCTCCTCGTGTGCGAGCCAGTGCGTGGCATCGGGGAAGGGGAAGAGCTCGCCATCGCTGCAGTGGCGCAGGCTTGCGCGGGCCATTTCTGAAATCAAGAATTTGTCACGCTCTCCCCACAGGATGCGCGTGGGCACGCGCACGGTGGGGTCGCCGAATCGCGTGCGATAGCGCACGGCCGCGCGATACCAGTTGATCATGGCTGTGAGAGCGCCGGGTTGCGACCAAGCGGCCCGGTATTGCGCGAGATCTTCGGCGGAAAACGTGCCGGGCCGGCTGGAGCGGACGAGCGCGCGCCTGGCAAAGTAGAAATCAAATGCGGAAAAGAAGGCTTCCGGCAACCAAGGAATCTGAAAGAAAAAGATGTACCAGCTTCGCAACATCTGTCGCGGCCGCGTATGCAGAAAACGCCGCAGAACCGAGGGATGCGGCACATTGACGATGGCGAGTTTCGCGATGCGCTCAGGATGCCGGAGTGCGGTGCTCCAGGCGACGGCGGCGCCCCAATCGTGACCCGCAAGAAGGATTTTCTTCTGCCCCAGCTGATCGGCGATCGCGATCACGTCGGAAACGAGCTCGCTCAAGGCGTACGAAGCCACGCCGCGTGGTTTGCCGCTCAAATTGTATCCGCGCTGGTCGGGTACGATGACGCGAAATCCCGCCTCCGCCAACGGTTCGGTTGGTTTATGCCATCCATACCAGAACTCAGGGAAGCCATGTAGCAGGACCGCGACAGGCCCGTCCTTGGGCCCTGCGGCCACGGCGTGCAGGGCTACGCCAGCGTTTTCAAAGAGGATTCTCTCGAGCGGATTTTTCACGGTACGAGAGCCTATATGCGAAAGCAGGACTCTCCGAGGTTTGATCGTGTCCGTCCCCGGGGCACGAACCGCCAACTTAGAACGCCTGCCTCTGGAGCGAATTCCATCAGAATCCAGGGGCGCCCGAAGCGGCGGGCCGCATCTCGGGGGCGTTCACGCCGAAACGCATATGCGCGAAGTAGGTTTGTGCAAGTGACATCAGGCCGGTGTAGAGGTAGCCCCACACGAACAGCAGCAAGAACGGCACCGTCACGTAGTTCTCGTTGGTGATGGCGTACACCACGGTCAGCGCAAAGTAAATCCCCAAGGCAACTTCTGCATAAGGAATCCAGCCGGCCTTGTTCTTATAGGATTTCATCGCGAACGTGCCTTTCTTGCCCTCAATCCTGAATTTTGGCGTGCGCGCAAATTCGCTTTCCTTTCCCACGAGTGCCTCGATCACCGCCTGGGCGTTGCGCACGGAAATGCCGATACCCGTGGCCATCACGAACGGCAGGTACACAAACGTGCGCCACCAGGTTTTGGGCCGCAGTTCTTTTTGCGCCACCAGGTAAAAACTCGAAATCGAGCACGTGGATGCCAGAAAGAGAGGCAAGTCGATGAGCAGCATCTGGAACCAGCCTTGCTGGAAGCGCACGATCATAACCGGCAAGAGCATCGCGGAAAGCAAAATCATGAGCGGATAACTGATGTTCGAGGTCAAATGGAAGAACGCCTCGGCTTTGATGTGTGCCGGCACATTCGCGTGGAACACTTTCGGAAGGATTTTCTTGGCTGTCTGCATCAACCCTTTGGCCCAGCGTGCTTGCTGCGATTTGAAGCCGTTCATGTCCACCGGCAGTTCGGAGGCGCATTCGATCTGTGGGAGGTACAGGAACTTCCAGCCTTTAAGCTGTGCGCGATAAGAAAGGTCCGTGTCCTCTGTCAGCGTGTCGTGTTGCCAGCCGCCCGCTTCGTCAATCACTTTCCGGCGCCACACTCCCGCCGTTCCGTTGAAATTGAAGAACGCTCCGCGCCGCGACCGCGCGCCGTGTTCGACCACGAAGTGCCCGTCGAGCAAGATGGTTTCCACGTTAGTCAGCAGGGAATAGTTGCTGTTCAGGTACGTCCAGCGTGTCTGCACCATACCGACGTGTTCGCCGCCGTCGGGATTCAAGAAATAAGGAATCGTTCGTCGAAGAAAATCCGGTTGCGGAATGAAGTCCGCGTCAAAAATCGCCGCGAATTCGCCCTGGGCTGTTTTTAGTCCATTCTCCAGGGCCCCCGCCTTGTAGCCTTCGCGATTCTTGCGATGGATGTAAGTGATGGGCATGCCCTGGGCCGCGTGGCGTTCCACGCACGCGCGCGCGACTTCCTGTGTTTCGTCCGTCGAATCGTCAAGCACCTGAACGTCGAGCCGCTCGCGCGGATAGTCGAAGCGCGCGACGGCTTCCGTGAGTCTTTCAATCACATAGCGTTCGTTGAAAATCGGCAACTGCACCGTGACGCGCGGCCAGTCCGTCACCGGCGGCGGAGGCGGAGGCACGTTTTTGGAATACGTGAAATAGTCGTAGACCAGCCAGTAGCGATGCAAGCCGTACATCGCCAGCACCACAAGCACGGCAAAGTAGGGAATGATCATTGCCAGGTCGAAGGCATTGACGTGGTAAACACTGCTGAACCTGCTGTCGCTGAGCTTATGAAGGTAACGGCCGATGGCGCTCTGGTGCGCGAGAAAAATCGTGAGGATGAGGGCGGCATTCACGATAGCGCGTCCTTACAGGTTCCTTCGCTTCGTCTCTGAACGCTCAATTATACGGCAAATCCCGCCTGCCTGCTGACCCCGGAAAAAGGCCATCCGTCGCGCGCAGACCCTCATGGCACGAGCACGATTTTGCCGGCGGCACCAGGTTCGAGAATTTCCTGGTGCGCTCGCGCGGCTTCGGCAAGCGGCAGCTCTTTGGCCACCACCGGGCGCAGCGTGCCGTTTTCCAAGCCGGCAATCAGCCCGGCATGGATGTCCGCTTCTTCGGCGGGCGTAATTCCCCAAAGCGTAAAAGCATGAATCGAGCCGCGCCTGGCCATCAGCTCTCGCGCATTGATCGTGACTTCGCCGCGATTGCCAATCACAATCACCCGGCCGCGAATCGCCAGCAGCTTCAAGTCGTGCGCCAGGTTCACGTTCGCGAGCATTTCCAAAATGATGTCCACGCCGCGCGCGCCGGTCGCCTTCAAGATTTCTTCCTGGCAACCGGCCGTGCTGTGATCGAACACCTGGTGCGCCCCTTCCCGCTTCACGAGATCGCGCCCTCTGGGCGTCCCCGCCGTGCCAAAAACCGTAAGCCCCATCGCGCGCGCGATCTGCACACTGGCGGTCCCCACTCCGCCGCTCGCTCCATGCACCAGCACGGTTTCCGACGCGTGGGCCTTCGCCGAGTGAATTAGCGCGTGATACGCCGTTCCATACGGCACCCACACGCCTGCACCCTGGCTGAAGCTGATTTTCGCGGGAAGCGCATGCACCTGCTCTTCCAGCGCCAGCGCATACTGGGCGTAAGCTCCCGTGATGGTTCTCGCGGTATATACCCGATCGCCCGCCCTGACCTTTTTGACGCCTTCGCCAACCGCCTCGATCACGCCCGCCCCGTCCGATCCCGGTGTGTAGGGAAGCGCCGGCTTCTGCGCGTACGTGCCCGTCCGCATGTACGTGTCGTAAGGATTCACGCCCGCCGCATGAAGCTGGACCAGCACCTGTCCGGCGGCTGGCTTGGGCGTAGGGACTTCTTCGAGCTTCAGGACTTCCGGACCACCGAATTGGCGAACCTGGATAGCTTTCACGGTTTGTCTCCGATGAGTTCCACAGCACGGGCGCACAAACGTAAACGTCGCATCAAGCTGGAACTAAAAGTGGTCGTCCGCGCCAATGGCCCCCCCTTCTTTTTCGACCAATCCTGCCGAACGGCCCCACGCCGTCGTCTGCCAATTGTCTTTTCCTTTCGCGGCAGGAATCCACGGCGGAAGGGATAGGCCCAAAAGCGCTCCCAGCGCAAAAAGATAGGGCTCGTACATCTTCCGGAGGTCCGTGAGCCGTTCACCCATTTCCTCGATGTCCCCCGGTTTGTGGCCATATTGCACGAGCATGTCGCGAATCCGCTTGAGATCCCCGGCAGGTAGGCGGTCGTGGGGCAGCGCATGGGGTTGCGTCTTGAAAACTTGCGAAAGATCGACCGCAGCGTGCCGCGCAATCGCGAACGTCAATTCCGCCTGCCGCCGGCAGGGGTCCGGAACGGCGACCTTGACCAGCGCGCAGCTGTCCAGGATGGCGGCGAGCGCGGCGATCCACGACTGGTTGTCGTGCTGCGAGCGAAAAAACGCCAGCACCGGATAGGAAAGATGGCTCTCCATCAGTTCCGCGGCCCACAATTCCCAATCCTTGAAAAGCAGGCGCAGCGCCTCGCCGCCTCCCGGATAGGCATGCCGACGCAGAAGCTCTCCCGCCGTCGGGGGCGTGCCGGCGCGCGCATCCAGCAGCGAAATATTCACTTCGCGCTTCGAAAACGAACCATAGATGAACGGCAAGTAGCCGATCACCGCCGCGAGAAATCCGAATCCGAAGCCGGCTTCCGTAACCACCAAAGCGCGAGCCAACCCTGTCTGCGGCACCACATCGCCGAGGCCCAACGTGAAGAAAGTCGTTCCGCTTAGATAAATGTCCGTAGCGAAACCCGGTTGCCCGCCAGTCATATTGACCGCGGATCCTGCACCGTACTGCATCATGCCAAATCCGAGCACCAGGCCGACCGCCCACACTCCTACCAAAACGAGCAGCGACAGCGGTCCGTAGAAACTAAGCAGCGTCTCGCGTCTTTTGCGCGAAGGAATGAGCATCGTCAGAAACTTCCAGCTTGTCCAGGTGAATTTATAGAACACGCGCGTCACCCGGAACCTCCGCGTGACCCGCCGGGGAAGAATAATCGATTCAAACGCGTCCCACAGGACGATCAGGAAGAGGCCCACGCCTGCAACAAACGCCCCCGGCGCTGGAATTATGTGCGGCATTGTACTCGTCCGTCTCTGCTGGTCTGAGAACGCTCGCTTGCTGAGGATCCCGGGTATTTAGGAGACCAGTCGCGCGCTGACGCTGATTTCCGCTTTGAACAGCTTTGAAACCGGGCAGCCCGTCTCCGCGTTTTTCACCGCCGCATCGAATTTCGCCCGGTCTGCTCCTGGAACGTGCGCCACCAGGTCCAAATGGCTTTTCGTGATGGCAAAGCCGTCCGGTAGTTTCTCGAGTGAAATCGTTGCTGTGGTTTCTAGCTTGCTCGCGGTCATCCCCGCGTTTCCCAATTGCGCGGAAAGCGCCATGGTGAAGCAGCCCGCGTGCGCCGCGGCCAGCAGCTCTTCCGGGTTCGTCCCGATGCCATTTTCAAACCGCGTGCTGAAGGAATATTGCGTCTGCTTCAGCACCCCGCTGTCGGTTGAAATCGTGCCCTGGCCGTCCTTTAATCCACCTTGCCATACCGCCGAGCCTTTACGCTGCATGATTTCCTCTCCTCCTGTTTGATTCCATCTGCCGGGTTCTGGGGATTCGATTCACCGCCGTTCCCGAAGGGTATATTTCCGGCTGGCCGATGGCGAAGCGCTTTTGCCTTTGGCGCTGCTTGCGGCGGCCGCGCTCGGAGGCGTGAAATGGCTCATGCTCTGACTTACGCGGTAGATTTGGATGTCAATACTAAGGTCCGCATCTCTGATCCATCTCTGCGAAGTCAGCTGGCGCGCCTCGCCGCGGCGGGCCTTTGCATTGCGCTCCAGCGCATCGTCAATTTCGCTCAGCGAATCCATAGGCTGAAACTCGATGTACGTTGGCAGCGAAAACCCGGAATGCACCTGGTAGATCATCCAAGGCGTATCGATATCGTTGGTTTCATACATCCGCGCCCGCGTGCGTATGGCCTCCGCAAATTCGTCCTCATATCCCGCCCGGAATTGAAAAATGGCAACCCGCACGAAATTCGCTTTGGACAGGTCGATTTTGTTCAGCCGGTAGCCCAAATCGTCGCGCCGAAAAGCCAGCGTCGTTCGCGTCGCCGCGACCAAATCCGTCAGCTTCTGCTGCAGCGTCACGATTTCCGGATGCGCATCCAGCCCTTGCGAAAGGTCCGCCCCGGAGCGCTCGATGTCCGCGAAGTTGTCGAATCCGTCGAAATACAGCACGTGCGGCGAGCCCGTCACGGCCTCGAGCGCGCTCCAATAAATAGGGATTTTCGCGCCCATATAGCCCTGCACGATGTCCGCTTCGGTTTGCTCATAGGCGCTTTCCTTGCCGGAGAGCAAATCGGCGCGATAGAGCAGCAGCGTGCTCGGCGTCACGCCTGTTTCGGGCGTAGCGGTAACGTTTTGCGCCGCCGCCGGCACGCTGCCGGCCGGCGCTATCGATACCAGCAGCGCCATACTGCCCATACGAATCCAGGAGAATTGCTTTTGCATCCGGGCCTCCTCTTCCTCAGCTGCGAGTCTACCATTTGTGGAAAACAAAGAACGCCGCGGCCACCATGATTACGAACCGCACCCGATCAGCTTTGCCGGCACCTGGAAGCGATACTCGAAGAAAGCGACGCCCCGGTTCACCGCCGCCACTTTCTATAGCGCCCTGCCGAATCCGAAGTGTCCAATCCACCGAGCCCTCATGAATATACTCACGATCGTCAGCAGCAGAATTGTCCTCATTCTTCGCCTAGGGTACGCATCGCAAGTCCTTGGACGAGAAGGGGTTGGCGGTAGTTGCGTGCAGCAGACTCCCTTTACGCATTCTACACACCTGTCCTCCAGGCCCAATTGTTTCTCGCGCCCCATCCTTTAGTTTAGAGAACTTAGATCGCCAATTGCGGGCCTGCCCGTCCCGGGAATTCGGGCCCTTTCCGAAAGGGGGGCGTGTGCGTCCAAGTCTTTATGTTTCCGTCGTGGCCTTTTCCGTGATGCTTTCGCTGCCGGCTGCCGTCCGCGGCCAGGAAAAATTGGTCCTGGTCCAGACCGGCTCCAGCATGCCCGAGCCGCTCTACAACGCCTGGATCGCCGCCTACCACAAGGAAACCCCTGCGACGGAACTTCGCTATATGCCCTTAGGCTCCGGGGAAAGCGCCCGCAACGTCCTCGCCGGTTCCGGTGATTTTGGCGGCGGTGATGCCCCCATTCCCGACGCCCAGCTCCGCGAGGCGGGCAAGTCTATTCTCGAGTTGCCCGCGGTTTTGATTGGCATCGTGGTTGTTTATGAGTTGCCCGGCGTGAAAGGCGAACTTAAGCTTACCGGCCCGCTGCTGGCCAGCATCTTTCTTGGAAAAACAAAAGTATGGAATGATCCCGCAATTGCGCGGCTCAACCCGGACATGGATCTTCCCGGGCTGCGCATCAGCGTCTTTCATCGCAACGAAGGCAAGGGCTCCAACTATATTCTCTCCGACTATCTTTGCAAGGTCAGCCCGGAATTTCTTGCTGCCATAGGCCGCAGCGAATCGCCGAAGTGGCCGGCGGGACAAAGTTTCCCGCGCTCGCAGGAGCTCGTGAGCCAGTTGCATTCCACTCCCGGTGCGATTGGTTATACCGAATTGAACCTGGCTGTCAGTTCCGGCGCGCGCATGGCCAGCGTCAGGAATGCCGCCGGAGAATTCGTCAAACCCTCTTCGCAATCGATTGCCGCAGCCGCTTCCGCGGCCGACAGCAAGAGAGTCGGGGATTTTCGCGCCTCACTCACCAACGCTCCCGGAAAAGAGAGTTATCCCATCTCCAGCTTCACCTGGCTATATGTTCCTAAGATTGCTTCCGATCCCGAACGGGGCCGTGCCGTTGCCGATTACCTGCAGTGGGTCTACAGCAGCGGGCAGAGACTCGCTCAAGAGCAGGGCTATGCCACGCTGCCGGCCGACGTGCTTGCCAAAGTCGTCGCCAAAGCCGCTACCGTCCGCTAAATCAGTTTGCCAACGAATCGGTCGCGCCCAAATCCCAAATCTGTCGAACCGGGGAAGGATGGACCACAGGATCATTCCTGGTCCGACGACCGAGAGAACCGCGAGCACAGGGAGACGAACGTGGTTGGAATACGCTTCATAGGGAATCGAGAGCAAAACCACCGCGCAATCGAAGGAGCGGAAGGCCAGGTGCAGCTTCCGCCTGCGGGAAGTAAGGCTGCTAAGTATTGTCGATCGTTGCAGAAGCGGAAGTCTTCGCTGAGCCCCGGGAGTCCCGACTACACATTCAGCGTCAGACTGACCAGATCCGGCCGCGTCGGCGGAGGAGCTGGCGGCAGCTTCGAGCGGTCCACGGGATGGTACAGCGTGTCGCGTTCCACCGGAACGCGGCCTGCGGCGCGAATTAAACGCTCCAGTTCCGCACGGGGCGTGAACTCCGACGTCTTTGCGCCCGCGTCGTGGTAAATCTTTTCTTCCACCACCGTGCCGTCCAGGTCGTTGGCTCCAAACCGCAGCGCGATTTGCGCAATGCTGGGCGTCAGCATGATCCAGTACGCCTTGATGTGCTCGAAATTGTCGAGCAGCAGCCGCGACACCGCGATGCTGCGCAAGTCTGCATAACCGGTCGGCTTTGGCACATGCGAAAGCGCGGTGTTGTCGGGATGAAAGGCCAGCGGGATGAACGCCACAAATCCGTGCGTTTCATCCTGCAATTCGCGCAGCTTCACCAGGTGGTCCACGCGCTCTTGTTCCGTCTCCACGTGGCCATACAGCATGGTGGCGTTCGAACGCAGCCCGATTTCATGCGCCTGCCGCGCGATGTTCAGCCACATCTGCCCGCTTACTTTGTGGTCGCAGATAATCTTGCGCACTCGCGGATGAAAGATCTCTGCGCCGCCGCCGGGCAGCGAGTCCACGCCCGCTTCCTTCAGCTTCAGCAGCACTTCCTTCACGCTCAGCTTGGAGATGCGCGCGAAGTAGCCCACTTCGACCATGGTGAACGCCTTCAAGTGCACGCCCGGGCAGCGCTTTTTCAGCCCGCGCATCATATCCAGGAAGTACTCAAACGGCAGGTCGGGGTGCAGCCCTCCGACGATGTGAAATTCCAGCGCACCCTCGCGCATGCCCTGTTCGGCGCGCTGGTAAATCTCCTCCAGCGCAAAGTTGTAAGCCCCCGGAGCGTCCGGGTCGCGGCCAAACGCGCACAGTTTGCAGTGCGCCACGCAAATGTTCGTCGGATTGATGTGCCGGTTGACGTTGTAATACGTGACGTTGCCGTGCTTCTTTTCGCGCACCTGGTTCGCCAGCCACCCCACCGCCAGCAAGTCCGGCGAACGGTACAGGCTGATGCCCTCGTCAAAACTCAGCCGCTCGCCCGCCAGCACTTTTTCGCTGATCGGCTTCAGCCCCCGGTCCGTAATCGTCAGTTCACTCAACTTCGTTAGCCTCTGTGGTGGCGGCCGCCTTCGGCCGCCGCTGGTACAAGGATCTCAGATGTTTCGAATCGCCTAAACTCGCCAAACCGCTGCCGCCGCGCCCCAAAACAGCAGGAACAGCATACTAATATAGCCGTTAACGGTGAAAAACGCAGCGTCCAGCTTGCTCAAATCGTCCGCTTTGACAAGTGAATGCTCGTAGGCGAGCAGCGCCGCAACTACCGCGATGCCCGCCCACGATGGCCACGGCAACCCGAAGCTCAGCGCCAGCCAGCTCAGTAGCGCAATCACGCCGACGTGCATTCCCCGCGCGATCAGCAATGCTTTGGCAATCCCGAATCTCTTTGGAATCGAAAATAATCCCGCCTCTTTGTCGTAATCGATGTCCTGGCAAGCATACAGCACATCGAAGCCGCCCACCCACAGCGTCACCGCACCGCACAGAATCAGCATGCGCCAGTCGAGCCCGCCGGTAATCGCGATCCACGCCGCCGCCGGTGAAATCCCCAGGGCAAATCCCAGAAACAGGTGCGACCAGTTCGTGAACCGCTTCGTAAAGGAATAGAAAAAGAGAATGGCCATCGCCAAGGGCGCAAGCTCGAACGCCAGAGGATTCAACTGCCAGGCCGCTGCAAAAAATACCGCCACGGCGAGCACGGTGAAAAGCCATGCGAACCCCACCGAGAGCGCTCCGGTTACCAGCGCCCGCTGCTTTGTGCGCGGATTCTCCCGGTCGTAGCGCAAGTCCACAATGCGGTTCATGGTCATGGCCGCCGAGCGGGCCGCCACCATAGCCACCACAATCCACACAACCTGCCGCAACGTCGGCCAGCCATGCCTGGTCGCCCGCGCCGCCAACAGCGCCCCCGTCAGGGCAAACGGCAGGGCAAACACGGAGTGCTCGAACCTAATCATTTCCAGCACCGTGCGTATGCGGCCTCTACTCATCTTCCGACAATCGGCTCCGTCAGCTACTCAAAATCTTCGGTCGAACGGTTGTGCCTTCTTAACCGTGCCCTCGGTGCTGCCGTGAATCTAGCGATACTTCCGAGCGAAAGGCGTCTCAGGCTCCGTTCCGTTCTGCGGAGCCAGGACTCCACCTTATCCATAGTGACGAGCGGCTCTCGGGTAAGTCAAGCCGCGGCATTCGAACGCGCCAATGATAGAATTTCGAACGGCTGAATTGCATGAATCAAGCGGACTTATTGAAAATTCTGGAAGGGGTCGAGAGCGGAAAACTCTCTCCCGGCGCGGCCGTTGAACGGCTCAAGCCCCTGCCGTTTGAGGACCTCGGCTTCGCTAAAGTCGATCATCACCGCGCTCTCCGCCAAGGCTTTGCCGAAGTCGTCTTTGCCAAAGGCAAAACGCCTCAACAGGTCGCCGCAATCGTCCGCGCCATGCTCCAGAAGAAAGA
>DATAIH010000178.1:0-5703 GCA_036262755.1 Candidatus Acidiferrum sp. | reverse complement strand
TGCCCTAAGAATTTGTGCCACGGAAGGGGTTCGCCCCAACCCCCACGGTCTATTTCAGGAACATTGCGGGCCTACCCAATCCGAGCGCCAACGGACTACAGGACTTTGCCGACGGTGTGGCCTTCCAATACCGGCGTACGGATAATCTCGCCGCTGACGTTCCCGTTGCCCTGTGGGGCATTGGCTTTTATGGTCAGGACGAATGGAAAGTCACCTCAAGGCTGACTCTGACTCTCGCCTTGCGTTTGGAGCACAACTCCAACCCTGTTTGTCAGACCAATTGCTTTGCCAACTTTACCGGCGACTTCTCAACTTTGGCTAGCGTGCGGGCCGGTGCCAACGCCGGGAATGTCCCGTATAGCAGCGACATCAAGTTCAACCAACATCAGGCTTTCGAAGGCGTAGATACTCTGAATCCTTCTCCCCGCTTGGCCTTTAGCTGGTCTCCCTTTAGTTCCAGCAAGACGGTGGTCAGCGGAGGAGTGGGGCTCTTCTACGACAACCCCGCTGCGGGCCTGGTGGATGATTTACTCGCCAATCCCCCAGCGGCGGTGCAATTGCGTGTGCGGCCATCTACGGGAACCGCTGGATTTGATCCGAGTGGGGCCGCAGCGACCTACCAAGCTGCGGTATCTACATTCAGCATAACGCAAAGCTACAACCAAATTAAGTCCACGCTTGCGACGCAAGGGGTTAACTTCACCGCTCCCGCGTTCACTTCCATTATTGGGACCGTCCATTCGCCTCAGGCGCAAGAATGGAACCTCAAAGTACAGCAACAGATCGGCACGAACACCGCGCTTACTGTGAACTACGTCGGCAACCACGTGATTCACATTCCCTATACAAATGCTTGGCTGAACGCCTATGACGCGGCGTGCCTGTTTGCGGATGCAAGCTGCAACTCCTTGGTAGCCGGAATCAGAGAAGGTTCTCCGGTCGTACCAAACTACGGAACGGTGACGCAGGTGAAGAGCGGGGCACTATCAAACTATAACGGAGTCAGTGTCAGCGTAAGAGAGCAGTTCTCCAGTTGGTTCCTGGCCCACTTCAACTATACGTACTCGCATAACTTGGACGAAGTTTCGAACGGAGGAATCTTTACCTACGGCGACTCGCTCCTTGGTCAGATCAACCCCACGAGCCTGCGCGCCAGTAACTATGGGAACTCCGACTACGACATCCGGCACCTGGTTAGCGCCGACTACGTCCTCAGCCCAAATCCTCATTTCGGGAATAAATACGTGAGCAAGTGGTTGTTGGGCGGATGGCAGTGGGCAGGCAAAGTCTTCGCAAGGGACGGGTTGCCTTTTTCAGTCATCGACAACAATTGGAGCGGGGGCACATTCGTGAACGGCGGCGGGACAATCTTCGCCCAGCCGATTTCCGGGGTTACGGCCCAAGGCAGTTGCGGGCTTTCGGACGTGGTCACGAATGGCACCGCTGCTTTTGGCACCACGGCTTGCCTGAACCAAGCGGCATTCGTCAACAGCGGTGCAGCGTCGTTCGCGGGCTATACCCAGTGGCCGACACAGACCCGCAACAAGTTCCGCGGGCCGAACTATTTCGACATGGACATGGCCCTTTTCAAGAACTTCAGCATCCGAGAACGGTATAAGTTCGGCTTGGGCGTCGAGGCCTTTAATGTGTTCAACCATCCGAACTTTGGCACGCCGGACAGTGGCTTTGGCGATTCCACGTTTGGTCAGATTAGCGGCGTCGTGGGTACGCCTACGAGTCCCTACGGAAACTTCCTGGGATTCGATTCGTCGGTTCGAGTGGTTCAGCTCTCCCTCAAGCTAACATTCTAAAACGCTTATTCTGTCCCGGCTCGAGCAAAGGCGGCTTCTTCGGAGGTCGCCTTTTTTCTGGCCATGACTCGTTTTGCTGGCTGCGCACCGAGCGCAAAAATCCGCATTCAGGCGCTAGCGGAAATTGCTCATCAGGATGACGTCGGTCTTCTGCTGGCCGCGCGAAAACGCGAGTTTCTTGCCATCCCTGGACCAGGAGAATCCGAACATGTCGCCCGTCGGAAATTTCGTCAAAACCGAGGGAGCGCTCCCGGAAAGCGGCGCCTTCCAAATATTCGTCGCGCGGTTGCGCGTGAGCAGGAAAGCGATGGCTTTGCCGTCGGGAGTAAACTTCGGAGACTGTAATCCGTAGGGGGCGTCCAACTTGTGCAGAATGGTCTTGGGATCGTACGCCGGAGTTACCACCAGCAGCGGGTGAATCGTGCCGGCTTCGATTTCCTGCGAATTGTAAAACATCGTTTTGCCGTCGGATGAGAATCCGAAGAAAGCTAACGGAAGATTCGTTTTCTCGGCGGTGCCCCCGGAAATCGGGGAGCGCCAGATCATCCCGTCATCCGCCGCATACATGGCCGACTTCGAATCGGGCGAGCAGGAGGCTGTCGCGAAGAGCGGCCTGTCGGTGATTTTCACGGCGTTGGCTCCATCCACGTCGCTGCTCCAGAGTTCCGCGCTGCCATTGCGCACCGTGTTGTAGACAATATGCTTCCCGTCGGCACAAGCCGACATTTGGGACCGCAGCTCGCGGTCGTTGAATAGAGGAGCGATTTCGCTGCCATCGAGATTCATCCGAAACCAGTCGCTTTCAAAATTGGCGGCCGCGAACTGCTCCCCTACCCAAAACAAATGAAATCCCAGGTTCTGGCCGCTCGTGATTTGCTTCGCGTCGCTGCCATCTCCCTTGGCCATTCACACCTCGCTCAAATGGGTATCCTGGAGAACTAACAGGGAATGGCCGTCACGCGTCACCTCCAGGCAGCAAGTCTCGTAGTAAGACAGGTCGTTGGTGAAGCGGCTTACCTCCCCCTTGGGATAGCTAACAAACCAGATTTGTCCGCGGGCAGATCCGGGATTGCTGCCCATCACCAGCAGTCCACTGCCATCCGGCAGCCAGGCGGCCGCCTGCGCGAAGGTCGAGAAGACGTGCAGGTCGTGCACCTGCCCAGTGTCTGGCGAAATCGTTTCGAGAACCCACCGGCTGACGCCCTCTCTCGTCTCTGGCGACACCAGCGCCAGTGTACGGCCGTCGGCCGACCAGGCGATGTTGGGTGTGCCGGGGCCAAAGCCCGATCGCTTGGCAAGTATTCGTTCGCCGCTGCCATCCGCGGTGGCGATCAAAACGTCATTTCCTTTCCAGGCCGACCCAACAATGCCACGCACGTAGGCGATCCGCCCTCCATCGGGAGAAAAAGCCGGCGCGGAATCCACGTCGCGGACCAATTGTTTTGGTGCGCCTCCCAGCACGGGCATTTGGTAAAGATATCTGTAATTCTCAGTAGACCGATCCGAGCGCACGAACGTGAGGTAGTTCCCATCGGGCGTAAAGCTGACGGCCACAAAGTGTACTTGGTCCGGCGCCAGCAATTGCACATTGCTGCCGGTGGCCATCTGCTCGACCCAAAGGCTTTCCTCTGCTCCGTCGCGCAAGACATAGACGATGTACCGCCCATCGGGTGACAAGGCGGCGGCCCCGGCATTGCCGGTGGTGGTGATTTGGGAAATTTTCATGTTCTGCAAATTGAAGCCGCGTGGCCGCTCGAGGACCCAGACCGCAACAGCCGCGGCGACGGCGATCGCCGCGAGCGCTCCAGCGATCGCCATCACCCCTCGCTTTGACCCATTGGCCTTTGGCACGCTGACTGCCGAGCCGCTGCCGCTTGCTTCGAGCACTTTCCCGGAGCTTGTGTCACGCTTTAGCCGCTTCAATTCCGCGCGCATCTCCGCAGCACTCTGGTAGCGCAAATCGCGATCCTTCTCGAGCGCCGTGCGGATGACTTCATCGAGTTTGGAAGGTAGAACCGGATTCAGCTCCACAGGAGATCGTGGAATTCGATTCAGAATGCCGTCGAAAATCGTAGCCGCGGTTTCGCCTTCAAACGGCAGCTTGCCCGTGGCCATCTGATAAAGCACGCCCCCAAAAGAAAACAGGTCGCTGCGCGCGTCCAGCTCCTTGCCGCGCGCCTGCTCGGGCGACATGAAGGCGATCGTGCCCACTGCCATGCCCGGAGAAGTCAGGTGCTCCGAAGCGGTGGCCAGGGTCGCGCCAGCGTAGGTGGGCTGTTCCACGGTGCGGCGATCGGCCATCAGCTTGGCCAGTCCGAAATCCAAAATCTTTGCTTGACTCCGTGGGTTGATCAGGATGTTGGCCGGCTTGATGTCGCGGTGAATCACGCCTTTCGCATGCGCGGCATCCAGCCCGTCGGCAATTTGAATGCCGATATCCACCAGCTCCTCGAAGCCTGGGCGATGCCGCGAAAGGTAGCGGTCGAGCGGCTCGCCTTCAACGAGCTCCATGGCGATGAAATACTCGCCATTGGCTTCACCAATCTCATAGATGGTGCAAATGTTGGGATGATTCAGCGAAGAAGCGGTGCGCGCTTCGAGCTTGAATCGCTCGAGCGCCTGCTGGTGCTTGGCCAGATCCTGCGACAGGAATTTCAGCGCCACACGCCGGCCGAGATGGAGGTCTTCCGCGATCCAAACGCTCCCCATGCCGCCCGAGCCAAGGCGCTCGCTCACCTGATAGTGGGAGATCTGGCGAATGAGCTTACCTCGCTGCCGTAGGGACTATAGCGGCGGGCATACGGAATCGCAACCGCGGACAGAATCGATGGCCATCGGAAGTCCAAGAGAAACCGGTAAATAGCAGTTCGGCCCCTCGAAATGGGCTTCCTCGACGGGAACACCGGACCCGGCAACAGCGTATTAAGGGAAGGGAGGGCATGGCCATGTTTTGCGATCGCTGCGGGACTCCGCTCGCTTCAGGCGCGCAATTCTGTACCTCTTGCGGAAAAGCAGTGGCTCCGGGTGCCGTGCCCCCGGCAACTCCTGCCGTGGCATCCCCTCCACAAGGCAGGGTCCGGAAGCATATCCACCTGCTCGCCACCTTGTGGCTGGTCAACGGCGTTCTGCGGCTCGCGGGCGTCGCCTGGTTGATGCTTTTTGGAGGCACGTTTTTCCCGTGGCTTCGCGGGCGGATCGGCCCGGATGCCTGGCCGCTCGGGCCTGGCTGGGGGCTCGATTCGCTCCTGTCGGGTGGCTTTTTCTCGCTGGGTATTTTCCTGGGCTTCTTTGGCGTCCTGCATCTGGCACTGGCGTGGGGACTTTTCGAGCGGCAATCCTGGGCACGCATTCTGGGCCTCGTGCTGGGAATCCTTGCGCTGCTGCGGTTCCCCTTCGGCACGGCCCTGGGGATCTATACGCTTTGGGTGCTTGCCCCAGAACCGTCCGCGCGCGAATACGACCAACTCTCTCATTCGGGCGGGCAAATCCATGGCGCGGGATTCTCCGCAAACCCGCGCTAAACCGAAACATCCCCGAACAGAGCCGCCGGGTCTTCGATGCGGGCCTAGCCACGCGACCGAACGTGCTGTCGCGGTGCTTTGGCCAGCGCGCCGAGAGCTTCTGTGTACGGCGCACGGGCCACGCCCTGTTCGGTGAAGATAGCCTCAATGTACCGCGCCGGCGTCACGTCAAAGGCCGGATGTGCCGCCGGCACATCCGGCGCAATGCGCACCCCTTGTAGATGCGTCACTTCCGCTGCCGAGCGCTCTTCGATGGGGATATGTTCGCCATTCGGAATCGACAGATCGAAAGTCGAAACCGGCGCGGCGATATAAAACGGCACGTTGTTTTCTTTGGCCAGCACGGCAATCTGATACGTGCCGATTTTGTT
>DATAIH010000177.1:0-30978 GCA_036262755.1 Candidatus Acidiferrum sp. | reverse complement strand
GGCGGGCCGCTGGGCGCGATTTTAGGATACGCGATCGGCGGAATCATTCTGCTGCCGGTCGGATACGTCTATGGCCAGTGGGTCCGACGACTTCCTGATTCTGCCGGTGAGGCGGCCTACACCGCACAGGTGTTTCCGGCGATCGTGAGTTATTTCACCGGGTGGATGATGCTGCTTGCGTACTTTATTGTGTGCCCCTGGGAAGCCGTCGCGCTTGGAAAGCTAGCGGCATACATCTTCCCCTCGTTGAATACCGTGGAGTTATACCGAATCGGTGATCAGCCGGTTTTTCTGCCGCGATTGGTGCTAGGCGTAGCCCTTACGATTTTTCTGGGGGTGCTGAATTACCGCGGAATTCGCCTGAGCGCAAATTTCCAGAAGCTGATGACCAGTGCGGTGCTCTTGTGTTTCGTGGTGATCGTGGCGGTCAGCGCGGCGCGTGGCGCTCCCTCGAACTTCCATCCTTTGTTCAGCAGGACCCCGCTTGTTTCAATCTTGCTCACGCTGCAGATCGTGCCGTACTTCATGACCGGCTTTGAGTCCGCACCCAAATATGCGGAGGAGTCGAACCCGGACTTTCGCGAGCGTGGTTACATGTGGGCCATCGCGCTGGCTTTGGGTGTGGGAAGCTTTTTTTATGCCATGTGCATCGCCTCGGTGACCTACGCTGCACGATGGCAAAGCTTGCTGGGCAAGCGTTTTGCGACGGCCATCGCTTTTGAAAGCATATTGAAAGCACATTGGCCCGTGTCTTTGATTTTCACCATGGCTTTGCTGGGCCTTTTCCAGTGTTTCAACGGCAATTTTGCAGCTTCTACGCGGCTGCTCTTCGCGTTTGGCCGACGTGGGACGATTTCCTCCCGCTTCGGAGGCGTGCACGAGGGCTTCCAAACGCCGTATGTAGCGGTCCTGGGGGTCACCGCGGGATCACTGGCGGGCCTTTTCCTGGGGGATGCCTTGCTCGTTCCCGTGACCGAGGTCGGCTCGATGGCGTCGGCGCTGGGCTGGTTCGCCGCCTGCGCTTCGTTTTGGATGGTGGAGAAGCGCGCCGGGATAAGAACGATGACCGGGCTGGGGATTCTCGTCTCGTTGATACTCGTGCTCATGAAGGTGCTGCCGATCTTTCCCGGGCACTTTTCGCCCGCGGAGTGGGTGGCGTTAGGGATATGGGTCGCACTGGGAGCGGCCCTTCACTCGGGGAGAGGCTGAAGTGCGGCTCGTGTATACTTCCGAAGGTGAAACGCGTCTAGACCGATGATTCCATTCCTCCATCTTGGACCGCTGACGATTCCGACATTTGGCCTGATGGTTGCCACCGGACTGTTGGTCTCCGCATATGTGTTGCAAGCGGATTTTGACCGGCGGCGCGAGGGCTTCCTGAAACATGGCTACTTAAAGGAAAGCAAAGAGTCGAGCCATCACGACGAGGGTTTCCTGATCATTGGGATTGCCGGGTTTAGCGGGATCGTGGGCGCGCGGTTGTATCACGTGTTGGAGAGCCCTAGGGAGCTGATGGCAGAACCATCGCTGCTCATCAGCCGATTCGGATTCGCGTGGTTTGGCGGATTTCTTGGCGGGTTTGTCGCGCTGATTTTCTTGGCGAAGCACTATCGAATTCCCATACGGGAGTTTATGGATTTGTGCTCGCCCGCGGCAGCCGTGGGCTACGCGGTCGGCCGCCTGGGATGCTTGCTTTCCGGTGACGGCGATTATGGCGTTCCGACAAAGCTGCCGTGGGGCATGAGCTTTCCGAACGGCGTGGTCCCAACAACCGAGCGCGTGCACCCGACCCCGATCTACGAGTTTCTGATCTGGATGCTCATTGCCATGATTTTATGGCAGTTGGGGAAGAAAACGCTGGGTGGAGAGGCGCCCGGCAGAGCATTTTGTGCGTATCTGATCTTAACCGGCGTCGCGCGATTCCTGATCGAGTTCATCCGCATCAATCCGCGGTCGTTTTTGGGCATGTCCAACGCCCAAACGGCGAGCCTCATTTCGGTACTTTTGGGAATCGTCCTCGCATTGCGAAGCAAATCCAGTTGGCAAAAAGTACCGCTGCAGCGCGGGGAGGCAGGAAGAACCTGAGGGGTGTTTCCTTTCCTAAGAAGGCTGGTTGCCGCGTCGTCTGCTAAAGCATCTGGCGCAAAACGTATTGCAGAATCCCGCCGTGCTGGTAATAGGAAACTTCTTCAGGGGTGTCCACACGCGCGGTTGCCGTGAACGTCTTCACTTTTCCATCGTCGGATTTCGCATGGACGATGATGGGCTTTTTCGGCGAGAGTGACGCCACGCCTTCGGCGGAAAAGATCTCGTGTCCCGTCAATCCAAGCGATTCCCGGTTTTCGGCTGGCTTGAATTCGAGCGGGAGCACGCCCATGCCCACGAGGTTGCTGCGATGGATACGCTCGTAGCTCTCGGCAATGACCGCGCGCACGCCAAGCAGCCGGGTGCCTTTGGCCGCCCAATCGCGCGAAGACCCGGAGCCATACTCTTTTCCGGCGAGGACGACCAGAGGGACGCCGGCTTCGCGGTATTTGACGGCGGCATCGTAAATGGACATTTTTTCCCCGCCCGGTTGGAAGAGCGTCCAGCCGCCCTCGGTCCCGGGAGCGAGCTGGTTGCGCAGCCGAATGTTCGCGAAAGTGCCGCGCATCATGACTTCATGATTGCCGCGGCGCGCTCCGTAGGAGTTGAACTCGTGCGGCTTCACGCCGTTGGCGATGAGATATTTTCCCGCCGGGGAATCGACGGGAATCGAGCCGGCAGGAGAAATGTGATCGGTAGTCACGCTGTCGCCAAGAACCGCCAGCACACGCGCGCCGCTAAGATCCGCCAGCTTTGGCGGAGTCTTCGCCATGTGGTCGAAGTAGGGCGCCATCTTGATGTAGGTCGATTTCGAGTCCCACTTGTAGGTGTCGCCCTCGGGAATGGGCATGGATTTCCAGCGCGCATCGCCTTCAAAGATCTCCCCATATTCCTTGGTGAATTGCGACGTGGAAACCGCGGCGCGGACGGCATCTTCCACTTCCTGGGGCGTCGGCCAAACATCTTTCAGATAGACCGGCTCGCCGCCGGTGTCATTGCCGAGCGGTTCGGTGGTGATGTCGAGATCCATGCGTCCCGCAAGCGCGTAGGCGACGACAAGCGGCGGGGACGCAAGATAATTGGCGCGTACCAACGGATGAATACGACCCTCGAAGTTGCGGTTGCCGCTAAGCACCGCGACCGCGACCAGGTTGTTTTCCTTGATGGCCGCGCCGATGGGTTCCGGGAGCGGGCCGCTGTTGCCGATGCAGGTGGTGCAGCCGTAGCCGACGAGGTGAAAATTCAATTTGTCCAGGTAGGGCGTGAGGCCGGCGGCTTGCAAATAATCGGTCACGACTTTCGAGCCGGGGGCGAGGCTGGTCTTCACCCACGGTTTAATGTGCAGGCCGCGTTCGACCGCTTTTTTCGCGAGCAGGCCCGCGCCAATCATAAGCGAAGGGTTCGAGGTATTCGTGCAACTGGTGATCGCCGCGATTACTACCGCGCCGCTCGAGAGATTGAAGGCGTCGCCATTGTTGCGAACCGGAACGCTTTTTGCCGGCGCTCCTTCGACCACTTTCGTGAATGAAGATTTGGCCAGTCGCAGCGGAACGCGGTCCTGCGGACGCTTGGGTCCCGCTACGGCAGATTCCACGCTGCCAAGGTCCAGCTCCAACGTGTCGTTGAAGAGTGGAGGCCGTGTTTCGTCGGTGCGGAAGAGCCCTTGCTCTTTCGAGTAGGCTTCAACCAAAGCGATCTGTTCCGACTGACGGCCTGTGAATTGCAAGTACGCAAGGGTCTCCCGATCGACCGGAAAGAAGCCCATGGTCGCGCCATACTCAGGGGCCATGTTGGCGATCGTTGCCCGGTCGGGGACGCTCAAGCTGGAGAGACCGGAGCCATAGAACTCGACGAACTTTCCGACCACCCCTTTCTTGCGCAACATTTCCGTCACCGTAAGCACGAGATCCGTGGCGGTGGCGCCCTCGCGCAAGCGCCCGTGCAGGCGGAACCCGACAACTTCCGGAATGAGCATCGAAGAAGGCTGGCCGAGCATGGCGGCCTCGGCTTCGATGCCGCCAACGCCCCAGCCAAACACACCCAGCGAGTTCACCATGGTGGTGTGCGAGTCGGTGCCCACGACAGAATCGGGGTAGGCTTCCCAGCGAGTGCCATGGGGCATGGCGCAAACCACGCGCGCCAGGTATTCGAGGTTGACCTGATGGCAGATGCCGGTGTCCGGGGGAACCACCTTGAAATTCTGAAACGCAGTTTGTCCCCAGCGGAGAAAAGCATAGCGTTCGACGTTGCGTTGAAATTCCAGTTCGGCGTTCAAGCCGAACGCATTAACGTTGCCGAAGTTATCCACTTGCACGGAATGGTCGATGACCAATTCGGCAGGGAAAAGCGGGTTGATGCGCCTTGCATCGCCTCCCATTTTCACGACGGCTTCCCTCATGGTGGCGAGATCCACGATGGCGGGGACGCCGGTAAAGTCTTGGAGCAGTACACGCGCCGGCATGAAGGCGATCTCCTTTTCAGGAGCGCCGGGCGTCCAGCGTGCCAGGGCTTGAATATCCTCGGCGTGCACGAAGCGGCCATCTTCGAAACGAAGCAGATTTTCAAGAAGAATGCGCAAGGAGAAGGGGAGCTTGGCGAGTTCGCTGATGCCCTGGTTTTCCAGTAGTTCGAGGCGGTGAACCTCAAACGTCTGGGCGCCGACATTGAGTTTATCGCGCGTGCGGAAGGAGTTTCCCGCGTTGATGGCCATCCTCGAGGTCCTTTCGCAATGGACAGCAGCTTTCTATGATAACCGAAATCGTATCCGTGCGCCGGGCGGCTATACTAATAGGGAAGTGAATATTGTTCTGATATCGACGTACGAGCTGGGGCGGCAGCCTTTTGGGCTGGCGTCGCCTGCCGCCTGGCTGCGAAAGGCCGGGCACACGGTGACCTCGCTCGACTTGTCGCGGCAGAGGCTCGATGAGGCCGCGGTTCGCGAAGCTGATCTCATCGCGGCCTACTTGCCCATGCATACCGCGACGCGCCTGGCCTCGCAGCTCCTCCCGACGCTTCGCCAGCTGAATCCCCGCGCACATCTGTGTTGCTACGGTTTGTATGCGCCGATGAACGCAGAATTTCTGCGTACCCTGGGCGTCTCTAGCGTTCTTGGCGGCGAGTTTGAAGAAGGGCTGGCGCATCTGGCCGACCGCCTGGAGGGGAATGGAGGCGGAAATGGCAACGGCGCCGCAAGGGCCCCGCAATCCGAGCCGTTGGTGTCCTTGGCGCGGCAGAAATTCATTCGGCCCGACCGGCAAGGGCTTGCGCCGCTTGAAAAGTATGCCCACGTCATCCTTTCCTCCGGCGAGCATCGCGTCGCCGGCTACACGGAGGCGAGCCGCGGATGCAAACACTTGTGCCGCCATTGCCCGATCGTACCGGTGTACAAGGGAGTGTTCCGGATCGTGGAGCGTGAGGTTGTGCTCGCCGACGTTCGCCAGCAAGTAGCGGCTGGGGCGCAGCACATCACGTTCGGCGACGCGGATTTTTTCAATGGCGTGGGACATGCCGTGGCCGTGGTCGAGGCCCTGCATCGGGAGTTTCCCGCGCTCACCTACGATGTAACCGTTAAGATCGAGCACTTGCTGCAACACCGGCGGCACCTCGCAACTCTCGGCAACACGGGATGTCTGTTTGTGACCAGCGCTGTCGAATCGGTGGACGAAGACGTGCTCCGCCGGCTGGACAAGGGTCACACGCGGGCGGATTTTCTCGAGGTGGCCCGCCTGTTCCGCGAGTTCGGCTTGGTTTTGCATCCAACCTTTGTGCCGTTCACGCCCTGGACGACGCTCGAGGGTTACCTCGAATTGCTGCGCGTCCTGCGAGAAAACGACCTGGTCGAAAACGTCGCGCCGATTCAGCTGGCCATTCGCCTGCTGATTCCTCGAGGTTCACGATTGTTGGAACTCCATGAGATTCGACACTTGGTTGGCCCGTTCGATCCTTCCGCGCTGGCTTATCCGTGGAGGAATCCGGATCCGCGTGTTGACGCGCTTGGCGCGGAGATTGAACAAATCGTCGCGAGCGGCGAAAAGCGCAAGCTCGCGCGGCGAGCGATCTTCGAACGCATCTGGAAGGCGGCGCGCAAAGCAGCAGGTTTCCAGGCGGAGTTTGCCGCACAACATGTTCTTATGTCCCGCGCGGCAATTCCGTACCTCAACGAGCCCTGGTACTGTTGAGCTGAGCCGACCCGGGACCAGTTGGTCCCGTTTGCGCAAGCCAAAGAGTCTTTGCCACCGACGGAGTCGTTTGTTTGAATCGAGAACCCTTGTCTCCCGCGGCCAACAATACGGCCAAGCGTCTGCTGCTCTTCACCACGAAGCTGGGTTACCAGACCAAGCGCTTTCGAGACGCCGCGCTCGAACTAGGTGTGCAACTCGTTTACGTCACCGATCGCTGCCACCGGCTCGAAGATCCCTGGGGCGATCAGGCCATCCCGGTCGACTTTGCTTCTCCGGAAAATGCCGCGCATACGGTAACGGAAGGACTCCGCGGCCAGGAAGTCGCGGGAGTCTTGGCGCTGGGAGACCGCCCCGCGGTCGCTGCGGCTTACGCCGCGCGCGCTCTCGGAATCCTCTACAACCATCCCGCCGCGGTCGAGGCTTGCCGAAGCAAGCTACGGGCGCGCGAAGTATTTCGAGATGCGGGATTGCCGGTGCCGTGGTTTCGCAGTTTTCCAATCGATCCCATTCCCGAGCCGTCGCTCGTGGGAATTTCCTTCCCTTGCGTGTTGAAGCCGCTCTCGCTATCGGCGAGCCAGGGGGTGATGCGGGCAAATAACCGGGACGAATTCCGTGTAGCCGCTTCGCGGCTCCGGCGGTTGCTAGAATCGGCCGAGATTCGCGCCACGCGCGAGCCGAATCTCGACCGAATGATTGTGGAAGGCTATGTCCCGGGCGGGGAAGTGGCCGTCGAAGGTCTCCTCACCGACGGGGCATTGAGAGTGCTGGCGATCTTCGATAAGCCCGATCCGCTGGAGGGGCCCTATTTTGAAGAGACTATCTATGTCACGCCGTCCAGGCTCGCTCGATCGAAGCAAAATCAAATTGAGAAGTGCGCGGAAGATGCAACGCGCGCACTGGGCTTGACGGATGGGCCGATTCACGCGGAGTTTCGAACGAACGACGAAGGGGTATGGCCCATCGAGGTCGCGGCACGGCCCATTGGCGGCCTCTGCGCGCAGGCTTTACGGTTCTCGATGAGCGCAGGGCAGCCGCCAATGGGGCTTGAGGAGTTGCTCCTGCGCCACGCCTTCAGCATGCCCGGCGGTGACGCGCCGCGGGAAACCGAGGCTTCTGGCGTGATGATGATTCCGGTTCCGCAGAGCGGAATCCTGGGCAGCGTTTCGCGGGTAGGATCCGCGCGCGCGACTCACCGGGTTACCGACCTGGTCATCACCGCGCGCCTTCATGATTACATCGCCGCGTGGCCGGAGGGTTCGAGTTATTTGGGTTTTCTCTTTGCCAGAGGAAACACGCCGGAAGAGGTGGAGCACGCCATCCGCGAGGCGCACCGGAAATTGCGGTTCCGCATCACGCCGCGACTGCCGGTGGAGCACCCGGCGACTCATCGCATGCCTGCAGGCGGATGATTATCCTTTGGCTTTCGGGGGAACGTACCCCTCGGGCAATTTCGCGCCTTCCCCGAAGAAAAACTGCTCCATCTGTTCTCCCATGATTTTTTGCGAATTGGGGTCCAGCGGATTCAGCCGGTACTCATTCATGACCATCTTCGAGTATTCGAGCCACAGCTTCCAAGCATCTTTCGAAACGTTCTCGTAAACGCGCTTCCCTAGTTCGCCCTGCCAGGGGATGCGGTCCAGCCCCGGCAACTCCTTCCCGAATTTGACGCATTTCACCATGCGCGTTCCGGGCTTCACTGGTTCGCTAGGTGCAGGTGTTGGCTCGCAGGATTCGTTGGCCATGCGGTTCTCCTCTAGGTTTCGTCTTTTTTTACCTTACTGCAAGTTAGAGTAAAATCCTAGCTGCACGGGCAAGAATCTCGGTCCCCGGTGCGCTAGCTTTTTTTGAGACTCTGCCTCACCAAATCCTTGGTCGCTGCATCTAGCAAGAACCGGAGGTAAGCGGCTTGCCCAAGATCACCACCCTCTTTTGGGACATCGGCGGTGTGGTCCTGACCAACGGTTGGGACCGTGGATCGCGGAAGGAGGCTTCGGCCACGTTTCATCTGGACTGGGAAGAATTCCAGGACCGGCACGAGCTCTCTTTTCCTGCCTTTGACGGCGGCCAAATCAGCCTCAAGGAATATCTTGACCGCACGCTGTTTTATCGCGCTCGTCCGTTCTCGCGCGAAGAATTCACGGCGTTCATGTTTGCGCAATCCAAGGAATTTCCGGATACGCGGGCCATTCTGGACAAGGTGACGAAGACGCAAAAATACTTTGTCGGTGCCATCAACAATGAACCACTGGAGCTCAATCAGTACCGCATCGAGGCCTTCGATCTTCGAAGAAACTTCCTGTTTTTTTTCAGTTCTTGCTACGTCCACGCGCGCAAGCCCGAAGAAGCTATTTTTCGCGTGGCGCTGGAAGTCACGCAGCGACCTCCGGAGCAGTGCCTGTTCATCGACGACCGCCCCTTGAATCTGGAAGGGCCTCGAAAACTTGGCATGAACACGATTCTTCACCAGGGCGCGGAACAATTGCGGTTGGAACTTGGAAAATATGGCGTTGAGGTATAGTTGGAGCGTCGCGCTATCTCCACCGAACGCAATCACGAAGGAGGCATGATGGCGGACGAGATAAGTCGTTCTGGGTCGGTTTACGGCGGAGTGGCCGAACCCTGCGCGGTGATTCTGTTTGGTGCCTCCGGGGATCTTGCCAAGCGTAAGGTCATTCCCGCCATGTACGACCTGGCGACCCACAGTGCGCTTGGCCCCCGCTATGCCATCGTCGGGTTCGCCCGTACGGCTATTACCGAGGATTCGTTCCGCGCAGGTTTGGGCGAAGCGGCCAAAACGATTTCCGAAGTGGGACCGATTGACCCCAAGCAGTGGGATGCCTTTGCTTCCAACCTCTATTACTGTCCCGGAGATTACGGCAATCCGGAAGCCTACGCGCAACTGGCCAAGCGGTTGACCGACTTGGAAGCCGCCAAGAATCTGGGCGGCAACCGCTTGTTTTATCTTTCGACGCCGCCGGAGGTTTATCCGGCCATCGTGGAGCAACTGGGCCGCGCCGGGCTGGCACATCCTCCTTCGCCCCATTCCTGGGTGCGCATCATCATTGAGAAACCGTTTGGACGCGACTTGGCGTCCGCGAAGGCGCTCAATGAGATTGTCCTCCGGGTGTTCGATGAGAAGCAGGTTTATCGTATCGACCATTATTTGGGAAAAGACACAGTCCAAAACCTGCTTGTGCTGCGCTTTGGCAACGGCATTTTTGAGCCGCTCTGGAACCGCAATTACGTAGACCATGTGCAAATTACGGCGTCGGAAACGCTAGGTGTTGAGCGCCGCGGAGGGTTTTATGAAACTGCCGGCGCGCTGCGCGATATGATTCAGAGCCACGTTCTGCAACTGACTTCTCTCGTTGCCGTCGAGCCTCCCGCCGCCTTCGATGCCACCGCGGTGCGAAATGAAAAACTGAAGGTGCTGCAGTCAATCCGCCCGTTCAACCTGGAAATGGTGGCGCAGTCTGTCGTTCGCGGCCAATATGCGCCCGGGAAGCTCGGCGACAAGCCCGTAGCGGGCTATCGGGAGGAACCCGGCGTGAATCCTGCCTCGAAGACGGAAACTTTCGTCTCCGGAAGGCTGCTCATCGACAATTGGCGCTGGGCCGGCGTCCCGTTTTACATACGCACGGGCAAGCGTCTCGCAAAACGCAGCACCGAAATCATGATTCAATTTCACTGTGCTCCGCACATTGTATTTCGCGAGCGCGAAGTGCAGCCCAATCGTCTGGTCCTGAATATCCAGCCGGACGAAGGGATTTCGATCAGCTTTGGCGCGAAGCGCCCGGGCACGGAGATGAGCATCGGGAACGTCACCATGGACTTCAGCTACCGCAAGGGCTTCGGCGACACCACGCGCAGCGCTTATGCCACGCTCTTGAACGACTGCGTTCGCGGCGACGCCACGCTTTTCGATCGCGGCGACAGCGTGGAGGCCGCATGGTCGCTGGTGGATCCCATCCTCGACGTGTGGAGTGCGGCGCGGAGTGCGACCGTGCCCCAATACGCGTCAGGCAGTTGGGGGCCGCGCGAATCCGAGCTTCTGCTCGAACGCGATGGCCGTCGGTGGTATAACCCGTAGTGCCGTATCCGTGAGTTGCAAAATTCCTTGAACCGATTTAAAAGAGGGGATTACAAGGGGGATCGGTGATCCTTGCGGGAGATGTGGGTGGCACCAAATGCAACTTGGCGCTGTTTTCGGAGAAGGGTGGAAACCTGACACCGGTTTTTCGCCACCGCTTTGCGAGCAAGGAGTTTGCGCAGTTCGACTTAATCGTCAAGGAATTTTCAAACCAGGCTGCGAACCATCTTGGCGGCGAGCGAATTAACGCCGCCGGATTTGGTATCGCCGGCCCGGTCATCAACGGCCGCGTACGCGCCACGAACCTCCCCTGGATCGTGGAAACCGAAACGCTCATCAAAGAGCTGAACGTTCCCCACGTTGTGCTCCTCAATGACCTCGGCGCATGGGGGCATAGCCTCGAGCATCTTGCCCCGGAAGATTTCTGCGTGTTGAATCCTGGCAAGCCCGAGCCGGGTGGCACACGGGCGTTACTCGCTGCGGGCACCGGCTTGGGGGAGTCCATTCTCTTTTGGGATGCGGGGCGCTACCGCGTCGTGCCTTCCGAAGGCGGGCACTCCGATTTTGCGCCCCATACCGAGCAGCAGATTGAATTGCTCCGTTTTATGCGCCGCCGCTATCCCCAGGTGAGCTGGGAACTGATTCTCTCGGGCCGAGGTTTCCGCACCATTCACGAGTTTCTGGCTCCTAAGGTGCTGCATGCCTCTTTTGAAGACCCCGACGCGGATCCCGCTCCCGAGATTACCCGGCGCGGTTTGGATAAATCCTGCCGCGTGTGTTCGGACACCGTCGATTTGTGGACCGCCATCTATGGCGCCGAGGCGGGAAATCTCGCGCTGAAAGTCTTGGCGCTAGGCGGCGTCTATGTTGCCGGCGGCATCGCCGTCAAAATCCTCGAGAAAATGCAAGATGGCACGTTTTTCCACGCCTTCAAAGACAAATGGAAATTCGAGGGGCTCCTCAGTAACATCCCTGTCTCGATCATCTTGAATGAATCCGCCCCGCTGCTGGGCGCAGCCTACGAGGCCCTGGCGGCCGTCGATAGATAGTCTTCACCCGCTCGTACTTCTTCTCCGCAATCGGCGGGTTTCATCCCTCCCCTCCATAGATTCTATTCGCAGGGGACGGTCGCCTTTAGGCCTACGACCAGGCCAACCAGTTGAAGCCGATGCGGCCGTCGCCTCTCAGGCGACGGAGTGATCACTCTTTGGTAAGCTAAGACGGACGCGATTCCTCAAGAACGGCCTTGCCGGATGTCTCCGCGATTTCAGACACAGGCCAAGGAGCAAACCATGAGCAGCGCGGTAACGAGTCAAGTCCCCGAGCTCGAGAATTATGTGGACGGTCGGTGGCGGCGAGCCACGGCTTCCGAATACTCTGACGTGAGCAACCCCGCGACGGGCGAGCTGCTGGCGCGTACACCGCTTGCCTCCCCGGCCGATGTTGATGCCGCCGTCGAGGCAGCTGCCGCTGCTTTTCCCGCGTGGCGCCGCACACCGGCGGGCGAGCGCATTCAATACCTCTTCAAGCTGAAAAACCTCCTCGAAGAAAATATCGACGAACTCTCGCGCATTATCACCATCGAAAATGGAAAGACCTTCGCTGAAGCCAAGGCGGAGATACGTCGCGGCATCGAAAACGTCGAAGTGGCATGCGGCATCCCCATGATGATGCAGGGCCATGTATTGGAGGACGTAACGCCAGGCGTGGATGAAATTCAGATTCGCCAGCCGCTGGGTGTGGTTGCGGCCATCACGCCCTTCAATTTCCCGGCGATGATCGTTTATTGGTTTCTGCCGTATGCCATCGCTTGCGGCAACACTTTTATCCTGAAGCCTTCCGAGCGCGTCCCGCTCTCCATGCGCCGCGCGTTCGAGTTGCTGGAAAAAACCGGCCTGCCCAAGGGTGTCGTGAATCTGGTTAATGGCGGCCGCGATGTGGTCAACGCGCTGTGCGATCATCCGCAGGTACGCGCCATCAGCTTTGTGGGGTCGACGCCCGTGGCGAAGCACGTTTACGCGCGCTCCGCCGCCGCCGGCAAGCGGATGCAGTGCCAGGGCGGCGCAAAAAACCACGTCATCGTCCTGCCCGATGCCGACATGGAATTGGCGACGCAAATCATCAGCGACAGCGCGTTCGGTTGCGCGGGCCAGCGCTGTCTCGCCGTTTCTGTGGCGGTCACTATCGGCGAAGCGCAAAAGAAGTTTCGCGATTCCATCGCGCAAGCCGCTTCAAAGATTCACGTGGGCAACGGCCTCGAGGCAGGCGTGCAGATGGGGCCGGTCATCAGCAAAGAAAGCAAAAGACGAATCGAAACCTTGATTAACGCTGGTGTCGGAGAAGGTGCGAAGCCCATTCTGGACGGACGGGGCACGAGAATTCCCAAACATGAGGCAGGAAATTTCATGACCCCCACGGTTCTCGACGGTCTCCCCGCTACCAGCCAGCTCGCGCACACGGAAATTTTTGGCCCGGTGCTCAGTTTGATTCATGCCAATTCCGTGGACGAAGCCATGGAATTTCTGCGTCGCAGCCCATACGGAAATCAAGCTTCGCTTTTTACCACCAGCGGATCCGCCGCGCGGAAATTCCGTTATGAGGCGCCCGCAGGTAACATCGGCATTAACATCGGTGTTGCCGCGCCGATGGCGTATTTCCCATTCAGCGGCTGGAGGGAAAGTTTCTTCGGCATTCTTCACGGTCAGGGACGCGATGCCGTCGAATTTTTCACCGAGTCGAAAATCGTGATCGAGCGCTGGTCGCGGCAGGAAACTCGCAAATTCTAGACGCTACGCATCAACTCGAACCTAGTTGCCAGGACGGTTTTCTCGATGACGACAAATCCTCTCGACCTGGACATCCGCGAACAAATCGAGTGCGCACAGACCCTCGCTTCGCGCTTTTACACCGATCCCGCGATTCTGGGGATCGAGAAATCGCGCATTTTCCAGCGCACCTGGCAACTTGTCGGCACGCTCGATCAGACGTGTGGTGAAATGAATGGTACCAAACGCACGATTTCCGACCCGGAAAGCTTCTTCACCGCGGATGTCGTCGGCGAACCGGTTATCGTCGTGCGCGACAAGCAAGGCGAGTTACGCGCTTTCAGTAACGTTTGCCGCCATCGCGCCGGACCGATTGCGCTCGGCAGCGGTTGCAAAAACGTGCTGCGCTGCCAGTATCACGGATGGACTTACACCCTCGATGGCCGCCTGATTGGCACGCCAGATGTCGATGGCATTGAGTTTTTCGACCGCCGCACCATGGGGATGGTCCCGCTGCGTTGCGAGACTTGGGGCCAGTTCATTTTTGTGAATTTCGATCTCCGGGCCGAGCCTCTAACCGCGTACCTCGGAGAGATTCCCGCGCAGGCGCGAGGCTTCCAATTCCAGGGCTTGGAGTTCGGCGAGCGCCGCGACTACGTGATTGATTGCAACTGGAAGGTGTACGTCGACAACTATCTGGAGGGCTACCACATTCCCATCGCACATCCGGGCTTGATGAAGGAAATTGATTACGCGCAGTACCGCACGGACACGTTCCGTTATTATTCGCAGCAGTTCGCGCCGATTCGCGCGCTGAAGCCGGAAGACGCGGGTGAGCGCCTCTACGCACCCGGCTCCGGCCTCGAGCAGGCGCTGTACTTCTGGGTGTTCCCGAATCTGATGCTTAACATTTATCCGGACAACATTTCGACGAATGTGATCGTGCCGATCTCGCAGGAGAAAACGCTCACGATCTTCGAATGGTTTTTCCAGAATGTGGCTTCACAGAAGAGCCGTGAGCGAATCGAGCGCGCGGTCGCCTTCAGCGATGAAGTGCAACAGGAAGACATCCTGCTCTGCAAAAATGTGCAAAAAGGCCTGGGTTCTGCCACCTACGACCGCGGGCGGTATTCTGTGAAACGGGAAAACGGTGTACACCATTTCCACCTGCTCGTGAACGAGTTCCTTTCCCGGGCTTAGCCAGCTGCGGATACTGCCGTGATTGTGCTTTTGATGGGCACCGCCGGATCAGGAAAAACGACAGTCGGGATACTGCTGGCGGAGCAACTCTCCTGGGAATTTGCCGATGGTGATGATTTCCATTCGCCGGCGAACAAACAGAAAATGTCCGGCGGTGTCGGGCTGACCGACGAAGACCGCGTTCCATGGCTACAATCTATCCGCGATGCGATGGATCAATGGCTGGCGGAGCGGCGCAGTGTCGTTCTGGCTTGCTCCGCGCTGAAGCGCAGCTACCGCGAGCGACTTGGGGTTCATCCGGACGCAAAGGACATCAAGTTGGTCTATCTGAAAGGCTCCTACGATCTTCTGCTCGAACGCTTGCGCGACCGAAAGGGCCACTACGCGAGAGAACAGCTTCTCGCCAGCCAACTCGCCGACCTTGAAGAACCAACCGACTCGATCACCATTGAGGTGTCCAGATCGCCGGAGCAAATCGTCGCCGAAATTCGCAAGCAACTGGACTTGTGAGCGATAGCACAAAAGAAACTGTCCCGGAAACCTCTCGATTTCTTTGCAAAAAGTAGCAGCCGCCTACAACTCTGGACCCCTTCTAGGGCTTTGCCGGGGATGGCGCTGGCTGCGAACTCGGCGCTGTCGGAGTGCTTCCGTAATTGAAATTCACTTTAGGAGCCTGCCTCGCTCCTTCCTCCGTCTTGAAGTAGGCATCGTTGCGCGTGAATCCGCTCATGCTTGCCACCAGATTGTTGGGGAAGAGCGAGAGAAACGTGTTGTAGTCTTGCACCGTCTCGTTGTAGCGGCGGCGTTCGACGGCGATGCGGTTTTCCGTTCCGGCGAGCTCGTCTTGCAAGCGAAGGAAGTTCTCGTTGGACTTCAGTTGCGGATAATTTTCCACGACCACCAGCAACCTTCCAAGCGCGTTGTCCAGTTGGCCGTTCGCGGCAATCTTCTCCGCCGGCGTGTGCGCGCCCAGCAGCGCCGAACGCGCCTTGGCGATGTCACCAAAAACAATCTGCTCCTGCACGGCATAGCCCTTTACTGTCTCGACCAGGTTCGGAATCAAATCCGCCCTTCGCTGCAGCACCACGTCCACCTGCGACCACGCAGCATTCACCGCCTCTTTCTTGATGGCCATTTGGTTTCTGCGGCCGACAAACGAGCCTCCCAGAATCAGCGCGATGACTACTAAAACGACCACGACAATCAAGACGCTCTTCATATTCACCTCGGCCTTTCGATTTCAGCTGGCTGTTTTCCTAACCCGTTGCCATTCCCGCTTGGGAAAATGATGGTCCAACGCATGCAAAACGTTTTCTAGCGCTTTTAGGTACGCACCATACGCCGGAACAATGTCTCCGTGAAATTCGCCGGTTTCCCGCAGTTTCAAAAGCGCGTCGAACGTCGTGGCGTCAGCATCCGTCAGCGCCGCCGCCCGCGCTACGATTTCGCGCGCGTCGACCGGCGACGTCTCGCCGAACGCCATCACCGTGTGGCGAAGCAGCGTCAACACGCTCGAAAAAGATTTTCGCAGCACCGGGGCTAGCTCGCTGACATGTCCCGGCGCGCGCAAATAATGCTGCCGCAGTTTCAATAACGTCGTCCGCAGGTCACGTTCAATCTGCAGCCGATGCAGGTTCGTGGGCACTTCGATCTTGGCAACCAGGTCCTCCCCGTACAGCACCTGGCGCCCCTGCTTCATGTCCAGAATCTCAATGGCAAAAACGTCCGCGGCTTCGCGCAATTCCTCGTGCGTGAAGAAGAGCGGGGCGGGTTCCTTTTGCTCGACGCACCACCATTTCACCACGCCTGCCAGCCGGCCGAGCTCCTCCACGCTGAGCGAACGCAAGATGCACACGACATTAAGATCGGAGTGCTCTTCTCGGAAATCCCCGCGTGCCGCCGAGCCAAACAGAATGACGCACTCCAGGTTGCCGGCCGCAAATTCCTTTAACCGCTCAACGAGTTCCCGTAATTTTGCATCCCTCGAAAGCATTTTCGCCTCGTTCCGCCAGCTCGAGCCCCGTCTACCAACCTCCTGAGGCTCCTCCGCCTCCGCTGCTACCGCCGCCAAACCCGCCAAATCCGCCGCCGCCCCAGCCACCGGATCCGCCGCCGAACCCACCCCCGCCCCAACTGCCTCGCGATCCCCGGCCCGAGTTGGCCATCATCCCGAGCAGGAACCACAGCAGGCCGCTTCCCCCCGACCCGCCTCCCCGGAATCCGCGTCCTCCCGAGGCGCGTCCGAGAAACGAAAAAAGGATAATCAACCCGACGAAAAGCCAGAAAATCCCAATCCCACCGCCATTGTCTTTGTGACGGATCCGGTGCACCGCCGGCTCGCCGCTTAGCGTGACGTGCGAGTCATCGGCGATGTATTTTGCCAATTGCCACGCCGCCGCTTCCACCGCGTCGCCGTAATCGCCCTGGCGCAGAAACGCGACCATGGAGCGGCCCGCGTCGCCCGCCCGCGCATCATTGATGACGGGTTCGAGACCGTAGCCGACTTCGATGCGGTACTTGCGGTCATTGGGCGCCAGCAGCAAAAGAACGCCGCGATTGTCTTTTTTAATCCCGATTCCCAGCTGCTTGAAAAGATCAACGGCGTAATCCTCGACGCTTTCTCCATCGAGCGAGCGGACCGTCACGATCGCCATCTGGGCGCCGGTTTTCTGCTCCAGTTCGGTGCCCAGAGCCTCCAAGCTGGTTTTTTTCTCGGCGCCAATTACGCCCGCCAGGTCCGTTACATAGCCGGTGGGATGAATGCTTTTGATGTCTTCGGCGTGCGCGAGCCTCGCGCCAGGGAGCGCGGCGCACAGCAAGACGGCGTTTCGAAGAAGTCGAGCAATACGCATCTGAGGATTTGCACCCGTCCGTTGGCTTCCTTTACTTGTACGTTGCCCGAACCCCCAAAATATCACGGCGCGCGCTGCGCGCGCCCGCCCTGTTTTCTTATTTCGTAATTCATCGTATCCTTGAGCGACACGGAATTTTTCCCCCGCACTTTCCGAAAACGCTGCTTTGCGCTGCATGGTTTTTGGGGAATTTGTGCGACCAAGTCAAGAACGCCAGGGCGGTGAGCCTGGTTCAACGAAAATGAGTGACGTCAAGACAGCCCGGCCGGTCTGGAAACCCGCTGGAAGAGTGCACGCCGGCGAGCAGCCGTTCAAATATCCTTTGACGAGAGAATTCGTCGAGCCCGACTGGCGCCGATTGCCCGGCTACCAAGACGTCGCCGCCGCGGAGTGGCAAACCGCTCTCTGGCAGCGCCGCCACACGGTCAAGAACCTGAAAGAACTGCAAGCCGTTTTCGGCCCGCTGCTTCCGCAAAGCCTGCTCGAAAGCATGGAGCGCGACATCCGTGAACGCGCCACCATGTCCATCCTCATCCCTCCGCAGATGCTCAATACCATGGACGAGAAAGATTTGTGGAACGATCCCGTCCGCCGCTACATGCTGCCTGCCTTTGACGACCGCAATCCCGATTGGCCGAGCCATCCCAAATCCAGCCGCGACAGTTTGCACGAATCCGACATGTGGGCCGTCGAAGGCCTGACACATCGCTATCCAACGAAAGTCCTCGCGGAAATGCTTTCCACCTGTCCCCAATACTGCGGGCACTGCACGCGCATGGACCTGGTTGGCAACGACGTTCCGCAAGTGGTCAAGCTGCGCTTCCAGCTTCCGCAAAAAGACCGCTTCGAGCAGATGCTCGGCTATCTCGAGAAGACGCCTTCGGTTCGCGACGTGGTCGTTTCCGGCGGCGACATTGCCAACATGCCCATCGCCCAGCTCGAACCCTTCGTCTCCGCACTGATGGATATCCGCAACATCAAGGACATTCGCCTTGCCACGAAAGGGCTCATGGCCATTCCACAACATTTCCTGCAGGACGAAGTTTTGAGGGGATTCGAGCGCTTGGCGAAAAAAGCGCGTGAACGCGATGTGGATTTGGCGCTGCACACGCATGTGAACAACGCGCGTCAGGTAACGCCGCTGGTGGCAAAAGCGGCAAAGAAAATTCTGGAGCTTGGCTTCCGCGACGTTCGCAATCAGGGCGTGCTGCTGCGAGGCGTAAACACCAACGCCAAAGATTTGCTCGAACTCTGCTTCACGCTGCTCGATCGGGCCAAAATCATGCCGTACTACTTCTATATGTGCGACATGATTCCCAATTCCGAGCATTGGCGCCTGGCGATCCGGGAAGCCCAACAATTGCAGCACGACATCATGGGCTACCTGCCCGGCTTTGCCACACCGCGAATGATTTGCGATGTGCCCTTCGTCGGCAAGCGCTGGGTCCATCAAGTGAAGGACTACGACCGCGAGAAAGGCATCTCCTACTGGACCAAGAATTACCGCACCGGCATCGAGGCCGACGATGCGGAAGCCCTCGAGCGCCCCTACGAGTATTACGACCCCGTTTATACCCTCCCGGCCTCTGGCCAGGAATGGTGGCGCCGCCGAGCCCCGATTCTCGCCGAACGTTAGTTCCGCAAGGAGGAGACATGGCCTCGGTCGAGGCCAAAGATGACCTGCCAACGGTCTGCGCCATCGGCATCCTGGCGGGAATCCTTGCCAATGTCCTCCATGAAGGATTAGGCCACGCCGCGACGGCTCTTCTCACCGGCGCAAAATCAGGCGTGTTGTCGACCGTAGCATGGTCCAGCGACTTCGACTCACGGCTTGTGGCCGCGGGCGGAACCTTTGCGAACCTTGCGGCCGGGGCGGCTTTTTGGCTTGCCCTGCGCAGCATGAGAAGTGCATCGGTCGAAGTGCGCTTCTTTCTCCTTACAGGTCTCGCCTTCAACCTCTTTGACGGTACCGGCTATTTCTTGTTTTCCGGCGTAACCGATTTTGGCGACTGGGCAGCGGTGATTGCCGGCCTGCCCGCGCATTGGTTGTGGCGGGCGCTCCTCGTTGGCGTTGGAGTGGTGTCCTATTTCTGGGCCGCTTTAGTCGTGGGCAGCGGGCTGGTGCGGTACGTCGGAGTTCCCAGGAACGAGCCGCGCCGGTTGCGGAGACTCACGTTCCTTCCTTACGTCACTTCGGTTTTCCTTGCGAGCGTAAGCGGACTCTTGAATCCCTTGGGAATCCGATTGCTTTGGCAATCCGCTTTGCCCGCGACGGCGGGCGGGCACTCCGGGCTTCTCTGGCTGATGTATTACATTCCGAGAGGAGCTGTTCCCGTGCGGCGCCCGGATGGCATCGACAGGAACTACCGGTGGATTTTCGCGGCTTTGGTCCTGGCTGGGGCTTTCATTTTTGGGTTAGGCCCCGGCATTACGCTGCGACGCTAGGGCCGGCGCGATGGCAGGTGGTGCTAGTTGGACACTCGAATGGCCTGACACGATTGCCCGGGTAACAGGCTGACAACGGTACGAAGCGGCTACAGTTCAATTCTTCCCAATTCGCTCGGGAACCGGTGTTTGCTTTCCTCCACCTCGAGCCGATTCTTAAGAACCAGTTTTGCTTCTTCCGCGGCAGCGCGCAATTCGGGATGCCTGGCTATGCTGGTCGAGTGCAAAACGGCGTCAGCCAGCCGCCACAAGCAGTTCTCCAATTCCGTGATCCGCTCGACCACCTCCGGCGCGGACGTCTGCGCCTTGACGTAAGTATCGAGCGCGACTTCGCCCTCGATCTTCTCAATAGGTTCGGTAATGGTGGTTTCCCCGTCGTTTACGGGATGGACCACCTGGGGAACGACGCCGGCAAGCGGATTCTGGTTTGCCATAAGCGCATTATACTTCAAGGCGGTCTCGCAGCCGGAACCAGATCTTGCCAGCAATCCGCCAATCATTTCCCGGTTTTGGGCTTGGCTCAGTTGGCCGGAACGTGGCGCACTTTCGTTGCTTGCGATCCGGGTCCCGGTTCGGGCACTGGTTTTGGCATGTCCGAATTTGCAAATCGCGGCACCATCTGGTCCGCCACGGCGATGGCGTAGACGGCGGAGGCAATTTCGACCGCGCCTTCTCGCACGTCTTCTTCATAGATTCGCTCGTAGGTGTCGAGGTTTGTGTGATGCGTGAACGATCCATAGTCAAACGCGTCCTGCGCCAAGCCGATTCCCGGTAAGCCCGCGTTGTTAAATGATGTGCTATCCGTCCCACCGGTTCGGCGGCTGTCGGTCGAGACGGCTCCCGAGAAGCCCCAATCCGCAAACGGTGTCATCGCCACGCGCAGCAAGTCCGCCGCGCCCGGCGGCCCGAACACGCTCGCGCCCCGCGGCTTTCCTGTTCCCGAATCAATGTTGAAGTACGCATCTAGCTTTACGTACTCTGGCTTCTGGTTTTCGAAACTTCCAAAATGCTGTTGTACGTAAGCGAGCGAGCCGAGCAGGCCTTCTTCCTCGCCGCTCCAAAGCGCAATGCGGATGGTGCGCCGTGGCTTCACGCGCAGCGTCGCCAGAATCCGCGCCGCCTCCAGCATCATCGATGAACCAATGCCGTTGTCGGTCGCACCGGTGGCGTCGTGCCACGAGTCGTAATGGCCTCCGAGCATCACAATCTCATCCTTTTTGTCGGTGCCGGGAATTTCTCCAATGGCGTTATAGGCCGTTGTCCCTTCCGGATACTCTTTATTCTGAATGTTGACCTTCAGCGTCACCGGCGTGCCATCGGCCATCACGCGCGTAATGCGTCCGAAATCTTCGTTGCGCATCACCAATGTCGGCACCGCTCGTGTCCAGTCATACGTTCCATTCTGCTGCGCGATGATGATGCCGTGTGCGCGGCCTGCATCATTCACGCGCACCAGCGCGCCGTTATCGACCAAGAATTGATCGACTTGCCTTGAAACTTCCGGCCGGGTCAACTGTCCCTCCGGTAGTTTCGGCTGCTCGGGAAAGCGAAACGGCTTTGCATCGGGGCCGAACCGCGACTTCCATTCGTCGATCGACCGCCGCATCGGCGCGGGATTCATCTCTTCCGGCACTTCCACGTGCTTTCCGACAAACACAATGGCGCCGTGGACTCGGTCCTTCATGGAATTCAAATAGGCGTCGAGCTCAGCTTGCGTCGGCTGCTTGGGCTCTTCCGGTTTCTCCGCAGGCGGCATAGGCGGAGGAGCCCACTTCGGCTCCGCTGGGGGTGGCGGGCCTCCGAAAAAGTTGAACCCACCCCCTCTTGGCGGCGCCAAGCCGGGCGGATCGAGCAACACGACTTTTGCCGTTACAACTCCGCTGGTGCTCGGCGTCCACGCGAGCGGCTTCACCATCAGTTGTCCGTGAAACGGCGCAACCGCCTCCGCCAGCAATTCCATATTTTCCCAGCCAGGCACCGGAGTCGCGGCGCTCGGCGGCTGAAAGGTCCACGGCTCGAGGTGCGTGTTCGTGAGTCCCCACGAAGACATCGTCTTCACGGCCCAATCGTCTGCCGCTTTCAGATTGGGTGAACCCGTTACGCGCGGGCCGTACACATCCGCCACTTCGTGAATGATCCACATGATCTTGGAGTTGCTCGTCTCTTCCGCGCGAATCCGCGTGTACGCATCGACAACGCCTGGGGCCTGGGCGGTCATCGGCAGCGCCGCGAGCAGCAGGCAACCAAGAAAAAATACACAGAATCTAGCCACGTTTCCTCCTTCCAGATTCCTACTTGCCCACCATCAAAATGGAAAACGAACCTTCAATCATCGGGCCGCGCGCCGGGCGTCCGGCCGGTCCCGGCGCCGCGTTTGGCGGAGGCGCACCGAATTCGGCCGCCATGGTTAACAGGTGATTGGTCTTGGTGTCGAGCGCCAAGGTCTTCGCGCCCACCATCGTTGGAAGCGTCTGCTCTAGGGTGAAGCTGGCGGGACCATTCTCCTTAATGAACGTCATGGTGCCGGCGTATTCCGCACTGATGGCTTCCATCGTGGCCGGATTGAACGCCACCGTATCCACGCCCATGCCGGTGGGAAGGGTGGTGATGATGTTGCCGTTGTCGGCGTTCACGATTACGGCTACAGGCGAGGGCTGGCGGTAATACGCAAAAAGGATGTGATTCTTCGCGTCAAAGGCCAGCCCGCTTCCGCCGGTGCCCTTGGAGCTCATGTCATAGTGCGCTGGGACGGTCAAGTTTTTCGCGTCCACCACCGCGATGTTGGCCTTGTCCGCGATGTTGACGTAGATCGTGCCTTTGCCGTCGCTCACCGCCTGCTCCGGCGCCCCTCCCAAGTCCAGCGTCTTGACCACCGTACCCTCCGCAGCGTCAATCACCGTGGCATGCGGCGGCTGATGACTCAAGACCCATACACGCGCGTTGTAGGGATCACACAGTATTCCGTCGGGACGCCCGTCCACATCAATCGTTTTGATCACTTTCAGCGTGTTGGCATCCCACATCGTCAGGGGCTTGGTCGTGGAAAATCCATGTTGTGATTTGGGATCTACCGTAGCTCCCCCGGCTCGCACGTCCGGAATCGTGCCGGCGGGTTCCAGGGTATCCAGGTTAAAGACCGTCAGCCGCCCCTCGGGGCCACCGCGCGGGATATACAAACGCCGCGCTTCCGAGTCGGCGAAAACGTAGTCGTAACCGCCCTCGCCGCCGGCTTTGGCCGTCTTAACTACCTTGTAGGGACCGGCGCTCGGGGCGTTCTGGGCTAAACCCACAAACGCGGGCAACGTCATCCCTGCGGTAAGCGCCACTGCCAGGCCAATTGGTCGCATGGAATCTTTCTCCTTTGCCCAGAATCGTGAAAGGAATCCAAGGCGCGCCCGAATATACACCAAATTGAAGCCGGATACGCCGCGTGCCCGGAAAGACTTCACCCGAAACGGACGCGACAATCGCGTTGACAGCAGGCAAAGGCTACTCTAAAATCAACGTTTGTCTTTACAGGGAAAGGTGTGACTGGGCGCGATGAGGACCTATGTAGCCAAGGGAGCCGAGGCGGAGGCCCTGAAAACGGGCACGAACTGGTACGTGGTGGACGCAACAAACGCGGTGTTGGGACGGCTGGCCACTAGAGTCGCCCGCATGTTGATCGGCAAAGACAAGCCGACCTTCACTCCCTATCTGGATTCCGGCGACCATGTGGTCGTGATTAACGCGGACAAAATCCGCCTGACCGGAAACAAGCTGGAGCAGAAGGTGTATCACACGCACAGCGGATACCCCGGCGGGCTCAAAACCGTGCCGGTGAAGCGCGTGCGCGAGTCCCGGCCGGAGTGGGTGGTGCGTGAAGCGATTCTCGGGATGCTACCGAAGAATAAGCTGCAGGCACGCCGCGCGAAGAAGTTGCGCGTGTACCGCGACGCCGCCGGTCTGGCGCGGCATGCCGGGCAAAAGCCGCAAGCGGTTGCGCTCTAGCGGTTTACGAGATTCGTTGTTTTTCAGCACATTGCTGTTCCTTTCTACGTTGGTCCGGTGCAGGCCTTCGCAGGGAATCAGCTGGGCGTTGAATGGGCCGCGGAGTGGGTGTCTGGAGCGGCCATCACTGGCCAGGGCCTTTTGCAAAAAGAACGATCCGGCGGCCGGGACCAGGTTTCTGTTTTTGATAGTCAGGAGGAACGTTGAGTACAGCGGGAACGCCCCTAGCGGGCACGCAGACATGGTTTATGGGAACTGGGCGGCGTAAGGAAGCCATAGCACGGGTGTTCCTTCGTGCGGGTTCTGGGAAGTTCACCGTTAATGACCGAACCGTGGAGCAATATTTCCCGAATCATGCGTGGAAGCATGAGGCGACCGAGCCGCTGAAGTTCAGCAACTTGGTCGACCAGGTGGACGTAGTGGTAAGCGCCAATGGCGGCGGCGTGGGCGGGCAAGCCGGCGCCGTGCGCATGGGATTGTCGCGTGCGATTGCGCGATTCAATGCAGAGCTGCGGCCGTCCCTGCGGAAAAACGGTTTTTTGACGCGCGATTCCCGAATGAAGGAACGCAAGAAGTACGGGCAAAAAGGTGCAAGAAAGAGATTCCAGTTCACCAAGCGTTAAACGCTGCTTGGTGGCGGGTGACCAGTGAGGGGCGAGAGCCGGGCATCGGTCACGGACAAGTTCCAGGGAGGTGACGCAAGTCATCTCCCTGAGATCATGGCCGGCAAGCTGCCGGCAAGAGGCTGCTGCGCATGCGGAGCGGGAGGGGCGGCGTAAAGCCGCTGCTACAACGGCGCAGCGAAAAGCAGCTATCCCATTAGGAGGGAACTTGGCAGTAGAAATCACGATGAAAGAACTGCTGGAGGCCGGGGTTCACTTCGGTCACCAGACGCGCCGCTGGAATCCGAAAATGAAGGAATATATTTTCGGGGAACGCAACGGCATCCACATTATCGACCTTCAGAAGACCCTTAAAATGTTTCGCGAAGCAAGCCGCTTCGTGAGCGATATCTCCGCGCAAGGCAGAAACGTTTTGTTTGTGGGCACAAAGCGCCAGGCCCAGGAAGCCGTTGCCGAAGAGTCCAAGCGCTGCGGCGCGTTTTACGTGAACCACCGGTGGCTCGGCGGGACGCTAACCAACTGGGCCACGCTGCAGAAATCGATCAAGCGCCTGAAGCTGCTGAAAGCCATGACCGAAGACGGGCGCATGGAACAGCTCTCAAAGAAAGAACGCGCGCGGCTGGACCGCGAAATGAAGCATCTACAGCAGAATCTGGAAGGCATCGAGAACATGTCGCAGTTGCCGGACGCCATGTTTGTCATCGACTCGAACGCCGAGGAAATTGCGGTGAAGGAAGCCCGCCGCATGGGCGTTCCGGTGGTTTCCGTCGTGGACACGAATTGCGACCCGGACGTGGTGGACTGGATCATTCCCGGAAATGACGACGCGCTGCGCGCCATCCGGCTCTTCACCACAAAAATCGCGGATTCCGTGGCGGAAGGGCGCAACGCTTACCAGCAATCGCAGGTGGCGGAGCAGAAGTCCGCGGAAGATCAGGCGTTGGTCGAGGGTGTCGAGTACGTGGACACCAGCGCATACGAACAGTACGAAAAGCAGGAAGGCGACTTCGTGGAGGGCGCGGAAGCCCCGGCGCAAGGCGCGGAAACCACCGTGCCTCCGGACGAAGAAGAGCGTTAAAGGTCTGCGTGGGTGGGAATTTCCAATGGCCCGCCCCGAACGGCTCGGGGCGGGCCGTTCTGCAAACAATGGACGCAAGAAGACTTTAGAGAGCAAGGGAAAGAAGGATGAGTACACAACAATCTGCGGTGCAAATTCCAGCCCAACTCGTCAAGGAATTGCGGGAACGGACCAACGCGGGTTTCAGTGATTGCCGCGCGGCGCTCGTCGAAGCCAATGGCGACATCGAAAAAGCCATCAGCGTTCTCCGCAAGAAGGGCCAGGCGGCTGCGGCCAAGAAAGCCACGCGCGAAGCCAGCGAAGGCCTCGTGGGCAGCTACATCCACGCCGGGGGAAAGATTGGCGTGATCGTGGAGCTGAACTGCGAATCGGACTTCGTGGCGCGCACGGATGCATTTCAGCAGCTCTCGCACGACATCGCCATGCACATCGCCGCGCTCGATCCGCGTTATGTGCGGCGCGAGGAAGTCACGGCGGACATGCTCGACAAGGAGCGCGAGATCTACCGGGCCCAGGCGCTAGCTTCCGGCAAGCCTGAGCAAGTCGTCGAGAAAATCGTCACGGGCAAGATGGAAAAGTTCTACGAAGAAAATTGCCTCTACGAACAGCACTACATCAAGGATGAGAGCGTGACCATCGGCGAGATGATCTCTCAGGCGGTCGCCAAACTCGGCGAAAATATCTCCATCCGGCGCTTCGTGCGCTTCAAGGTCGGGGAAGTGAGTGGCGGCCCGTCGGCAAGTCCGGAAGCGGCGCCGGCAAAATCCTAACAGCCGCAAATTCAAAGAAACCTATGCGGAGCGCCGCGACGCAATCGGGGCGCTCCTGGATTGATTGCCCGCCTCAGCCGGGATGTATAGGCGCTTGGCTGCCGGGATCGAAAGCCATGGATACGGTCATGGCTGGCTGATCGTCGCTGGCGCCCCGGGAGGAAGCCGCCTTCCACCCGCCGAAGCACAATGGCGTTCACGAAGTTTATATAATGGGCCAGGACGAAAGGCCGAAAGGCCGAAAGAGCTTGCTTCGCCGGGAAGGCCTGGAATAAGACCTCGGAGCGTCCGGGTGAAAGTGCGGGGCCGGGGATAGTTTGTTACAATTCCGAGGATTTTAAAGCCGCAAAATCGGAGACTCATGGCCTCGAAGAAGAATGGCATCGCGCGAATTGCTAAGAAGCAGAAGCCGGCATACCAGCGCATCCTACTGAAGCTTTCCGGCGAAGCGTTCCAGGGGCCGCAAGGATTTGGCATTCACGGCGAAACCATTCTCTCCATCGCGCGCGAACTGAAGGAAGTTCACGGGCTGGGAGTGGAAACGGCCATCATGGTCGGCGGCGGAAACATTTTCCGCGGCGCGCGCCAAAAAGGCTTCGAGATCGACCGCGCTACCGGCGATTACATGGGCATGCTGGCAACGGTCATCAACGCCATGGCGTTGCAGGATACGCTTGAAAAAGAGGGCGTGTTCACGCGCGTGCTGAGCGCCATCGAAATGAAAGAGGTTTGTGAGCCGTTCATCCGCCGGCGCGCCGTACGTCACCTGGAAAAAGGCCGCGTGGTCATTTTTGCCGCTGGAACAGGGAACCCCTATTTTTCGACGGACACCGCGGCGGCGCTGCGGGCCATGGAAATCAAAGCCGACGCGATCCTCAAAGCAACGAGAGTCGAGGGCATCTACGATGCCGATCCGGAACAGGTGCCGGACGCGCGGTTTTTTGCGGCGATTTCCTATCGCGAAGTGCTAAGCCAGAACCTGAAAGTGATGGATTCGACGGCCATTTCCCTGTGTATGGACAACGGCATGCCCATCGTGGTGTTCAACATGAATCGGCCCGGCAACATCAAGCGCGTGGTGCTGGGCGAGCGAGTAGGCTCGAAGGTCACGCCGGCGTGACAGGCAGTTTGCTTGCCGGTTCGGGAAAAACAACAATCGGGTTGAAGGCATTATGCGAATCCACCTTTTCTTCTCACATTTCGTCTGGTATCGCCGCGTCTGAGGCTTGCATTGGCCCGATAGTTTGCGGTACTAAGGAACCTGCCGACGAGGAGAGGGCCAATCGTCGTGCGCCGGCCTGAACGCCTAGGAAGATCGCGACATTCCGTTTTTTGTTTATCTTTGTACTTTTCTACCAAAAAACTTAGAACTAAGAACTGAGGGATTGCAAAATGACGACAATTGCGACAACTAAAGACGCGATGGCGGCGGCGAGGACGCGCATGGAAAAGGCCGTCGAGGATTTTCGCAAGGAGCTCGCGACGCTGCGCACAGGGCGCGCCAACGCTGCCATCCTGGATGCCATCCGGGTCGATTATCACGGCACGCCGATGCCGGTGAATCAGTTGGGCACGGTGACAGTCCCCGAGGCCACCTTGCTGGTGATTGCGCCATGGGACCCCAGCGTTGTGCCGCTGGTTGACAAAGCGATTCGCTCATCCGACCTGGGCCTGAATCCCACGAACGACGGTAAAGTCGTGCGCGTTCCAATGCCCGCGCCGACCGAGGAGCGCCGCAAGGAACTGGTCAAGCATCTGCACAAGATCCTGGAAAACCACCGCACGGCGGTTCGGAATATCCGCCGGGACATCAAGGAAGCCATCGACAAACTGGAGAAGGATAAGAAAATCAGCCAGGACGAGCAAAAGCGGGCCCTCGAGGAGATGGAAAAGTTCACCCATTCGGAGACCAAGAAGATCGAAGATCTCTCTGCCGCCAAAGAAAAGGAGATTTTGGAGATTAAGTAGCTGCCGTTCAACGGTTCCCGGTCTCCATCGCTTGCTGGGAAAACCAAGCTATACGGTCATTCCGAGCGAAGCGGAGGAATCTGCTTCCGTTGTTGTAGGGATTCATGGCTCGGTGGGTTTCACCGGGGGAGCAGCAGGCTTGGATGAAGGGGAAGCTGGAAGTTCGAGCGTGAAATCCTGGGCTTCGTCGCCCTGGACGGCGTGGAGGAAGGCGTTGTAGTCCGCGGCACGATCGCGGGGGACCTGTCTCGAGATGAATTTGATGCGGCGCGCCGCGCTGACCGTGGAACCCTTCGCGGAATATTCTGAGGAATACGTGGCGTAATCGCGCTCGACGGAAGTGCCGGCAGGCGCTCTAGCGGTAGTGCCCGAAGGCAGCTCGAGGGTCATGCGCGTCTCCACTTCGAGCGGCGTGCCGAGCTCGATAGGAGCACTTGCCGGGGCGGACGCCGACTGGGCGGGCGGGTCGGGCAAGCCCAGCTGCGGCAACAGCGCGGGAATGCGCACGGTCTTCTTCGACCAATTCACGAATTTAGGCTGATTCAACTCATATTCGACGGTGAAGGGCTCCTTGGTGGCATAAGGATCCGACACGTTCACACCTGTCACCTGGCCCCGGAATCCGTCGGTGAGCGAGAGCAGCTGCGCGAGCTCCTTCCATTTTTCCTTGGGTGAGTTGTGGAACGCCAAACGCAGCACCAATTCGTTGTCCCCACGCATAGAGTAATGAACCTTAGCCGTGAGCGTGCCCTCCTCCGACAGCCCCGCCTTTACAACTACGTTCTGGCTGGCAGGAAAGGGAAATGATGCGACGAGAGTCTCCCAGTGGTTCTCGACCGCCGGCCCAACCACGAGGACGGGCTTATCGCGGAACTCCGAGGGAATCATCAGAAAGGGGGCAACCTCGATGCTCAGGTCCAGCCAGGCGCTCGCGGAAGGGTAGCCCGACATCGTAAGGAGATGATCGAACTTCGCGGGCGATGGAAGGTCCTTAGCGCTCTCTGCTCCCGAACTGGAGGCCAAGCCCATGCGCGCCGGCTCGAAGAAATTGTTTGCCAGAGCCGCAAAGACAACAAACTTATCTTCGGCACTGGCGTAGGCGCTGGTAAGGATATCGGCGGGTTTGCGAGGGCGGAACCCCATAGCGCCAATTGGCAGATCGACCGTGCGTATCTTTTTTGAGACCGCGTCGTAGAAGTCCGACATCTTCTGGTCCGCGGTCGCCTCTTTGGCTGTAATAGACACCGCTCTGTCGTAAAGCTGGCGCGATGCTTGTTCTGAGGGTATCAGCAAGGCCGCCAGCCGGCGGGCCAGCTGATTCCAGGACGCAAAGGTCGTCAGAGAAATGTCCGGCGCCGACCTGCTCTCCTCTTTTCCCGATCCAGACTGGGGTCCCTGCTTTCGACTCCAGCGGTAAACAACTCGTTCAGCCCTTTCGTCCTCGCGGGCGGGAGATGCATCGGGAGGAGTTTCGGGGTTGATTTGAATTTGCAGGCTCGGCAAGGACGGTAAGTCGAGTTCGAAAACCTCGTGTGCGACGACCCCCGTGCGGTCGAAGGTGTGGTCGAGCCAGAAGTCCGGTGCCAAGGGATGGTGGGAAACGGTACGGATAACCCGGTATTCGAGCGTGTCGCCGGGTTGCAGGCCCAGGATGCGCACGGATTTGACACGCACGTCCTGATACGCGGGAGCATTTAAGACTGTTGGATTGGGACGGTCGGTAACGGCGCTGGGCAAAATGTCTGCTGTGCCTCCGTTCGCATGGGTAATGTGAACCAGAGGGATTTCGATGGCTTCAAACGAGCGGTTGAAGTCAAAGTTAAGCTGAGCAAATTGGCGAACCCCGAGTTCACTGTTGATCTTCACGAGCGCGTGAACTTCCTTGCGGCTGTCGCCGTTCGTTTCGAATCGAACTTTGGTTTCGAGAAGTTCGATTTCGGCGGGGTTTGTCGCTTTTTCTGATCTGCCCGCTTTTTCCGCATGTTGGACAGTCGGTGATTCAGCGGCCGGGCTCGGGAGCGGCTCTTGCGCAACGAGATCCGGGCTTCCGACGCTGAATAGAAGGCTTGCGGTCAGCGAGTACAGAGCATAGACGCGGAACGTCGAGAGGAGCTTCTTTTTCATCTCGAAAGAAGTGTAGAGGGAGGTGCGGCGCCGGTAAAGCCGCCACAGAATGCGAGTTGCGGGGAGAACAAGGGCACCGGCCAACAAGCCTGGCGACTCACCGAGAGACAATCTGGCCAGCGGCTGCGTCTCCAGTGCATGCATGGTAGTCTGGATGGGCGCCGAAGGCGCGAGGAGAGAACGGATGCGACGTATGTTCGTGGGGTTGGTGGTGGCCGCTAGCTTGGGCCTGCCGGGGCTTCCGCTTCGCGCGGACAATCGGACCGCGCCAAAGGGTCCGGACGAAGACGGCACGAAGCCCGCGCTCGTGCGAATTGCCGGGGAGGGGCTGCTCAATTCGCACGCCTTCGGCTTTCTAACGGAATTGAGTGACGACGTGGGCGGCCGCGTGACCGGCAGTCCGGCGGACCACAAGGCGGAACAGTGGGGCGTGGCGAAAATGAAGTCCATCGGCCTGGAAAACGTGCACACCGAGCCCTACACCATCTGGCGCGGCTGGACGCGGGGCAGGGCGGTAGGCGAGATTCTTGCACCCGTGCATCACGAGCTGCACATCGATGCGATGGGATGGACAGGATCGACGCCCGCCGCAGGCGCCGAGGGCGACGTGGTTCAGGTGAATATGTTCGACATCGAAAACGAGATCAAGAATGTCACTCGCCTGAAGGGAAAGATTGCACTGGTCACCGCGAAAGGGCAGCCCCCCCAAAGTGAAAGCAATCTCTTCGCGCTGTTTGGCGATTTTCTCAAAGCCGCGGGACCGGCGGGAGTGCTCGCGGTCATCGGCGGGCAAGGCGGAGGAGAATC